>JAJYJN010000031.1 GCA_021789455.1 bacterium
AGAAATATTCGTTACGGGATTAAGGGCGATAGCAAGCGAAAAAGGCATCGTTATTTCGGCGGGAAAAGAAGGAAAATGGAAAACGGCGTTTCAGATGTTCGGAATATTTTGCCTGCTTATTTATTATAAGCATTTTTATCTTAATTTCGGATATATAGGTTTGGCGCTTATTTTTATAAGCATAATATTTTCTTTGATTTCCTCGTATAAATATTTAAAAAGCGTATCCGCCATTCTTCTCGGCGGATAGGTTCTCTCCTTCTTTCAAATTTATTTTAGCTTCTTCTATGAGCATGTTGTAATTTTTATAGTGTTTTTTTAAATTTAATTCCGAAATTCCGTATTTTAAAACGGGTTTTACATTATCAGGGAATTTTAACAATCCGAACAATTCATCCTTAATTTTTTTAAATTTATTATAGGCATTTTCAAAATCGGTATGAGGCATTATGCCGGTGAAATTATTAAAATCTATTCTAAAAACTATATCGGTTTTTCTCAATTTCTGCTTAAAATAAATACCTATATATTTAAGCATCTGATTAAGCTTGTCGTTTCCTAACGACTGTCCGAAAAAAATTAAATTTTCAAAATAGAATACCGATACTGATAAAGGAAACCGGTATCTTTCGGACCTTTCGGTTTCCCTCGAAAAAACTTCTTCGAACTGACTTTTTAAAAACATACCCGTTATTTCGTCGTAAACCGTACCGTTTTTACCTGATTTTCCGCTTAAAGAAACGATGGAATCGACTAAAGGCGTTAAATCGTGAAAAATAAATAAAGTTCCGGAAAAAAGTCCGAATTTGTTTAAAAGAGTTATGCTTTCGATATTAAAAAATCTTTCTTTTATTTGCCCGCTTCCCGTTTTTACGTTTATTGTTTTATTTATCGCCGTATGGCTAAGTTCATTTATGCGTTTTGCGTTTTCGGATAATTTTTCGTCGTATGAAACGAAAATGGTTTCTTTAGAAGAATTGGAAAGCATTTTTGCGGGTTGGTTCATATAAAGGATTTCGCCTTTAATTCCCTTTATGGCAATAGGCATGCCGGAAGAAGAAAACGATTTAGCGTAATCGAAATCGATATGCGAATCTAATTCAAACGGCTGAATCTCTTTTATGATATTCATATCATTTTAAAATTGAATTTTTTTTTAATATATTTTATACTGTTTATATATAGATACATAAATAAATTATACAATAATAAAATATAAATATGAATAAAGAATATGCTTTTTTTTGGGGCTGTACCATTCAGGCAAAGTTTCCTTTTATGGAAAAAGCAACGCGACTGGTACTAGACAGATTAAATATAAAATACAGGGATATCGACTCTTTTACATGCTGTCCCGAAAAATCTTTAGTAAAAAACATCGACGAAACTCTTTTCGATTTAACGGGAATAAGAAATATCGCCCTTGCCGAAAATGAAAATGTAGATATTATGTCTGTTTGCACCGGATGTTATTCAAATCTCAAGCAGATAAAGGCAAAAGTATCGTCTAACCTTCCGTATCAAAAAAAATTGAATCTAACTCTCGAGAACCTTAACTTGAACTTCTCCGGCAAATCGTCGGTATATCACTTTATAGAGCATCTTCACGACGAAGTAGGACTCGATAAAATCAGGGCAAACGTTAAATATCCCCTTAAAGGCTTAAATATCGCCATACATTACGGATGCCATTTAGTCAGGCCTTCCCATGCCATAAATTTCGATTCCCCGTTCGACCCGCGTAAATACGACAATATTTTAAGAGCGCTCGGGGCAAACGTAGTAAATTATAAGAACAAAATGATGTGTTGCGGACAGGCATTGGACAGGGTTGACGAGCATGATAAATCGCTTGTTATGGCAAGGATAAAATTAGATTCTATTAATGAGAGCAAAGCCGATGCCATTTCTACGGTATGTCCCTCATGTTTTACCCAGTTCGATACAAATCAATTTATGCTCTTAAAAGAAGGGCTTAACCGCCAGATTCCGGTTATAACCTTAGAAGAACTTATGTGCCTGGCTTTCGGTATAGAAGGCGCCGAGGATTTTATATCGCAGCATAAAATCAAAGCCGGAAAGTTTATCGAAAAGTTTAACGGGATAAAGGCGTTG
This sequence comes from bacterium, assembly GCA_021789455.1. Next base: position 2,116 of record JAJYJN010000031.1, read on the forward strand.
ACCGATTATTCGGCTGTTTTCGACAGGGATTCTTTAGTCAGATGCTATAATTGCCGCGCATGCAAAAACGACTGTCCTATGAGCCTTTCTTTTGAATCCTACGACCCGCCTTTAGTTATAAAAATGATTCTGGACAACGACGTCGAAAGGGCGATGTCTTCTAAAATAGTGTGGGAATGCCTTGAATGTCATACGTGCGTTGAGTTGTGCCCTCAAAATTACAGCTGGGAAACCGTTCTTACGACGCTAAAAAATCTTGCGATTAAGAACGACGTCGGCCCCCGGAATGTCAAAAAAGCGGAGGAGCTTTTCTTTAAAACATTGAGGCTAGGCGACCCGCAGGAAGGGATGCGGAAAAAATTAGGACTTCCGCCGGTAAAAAAGACTCTGGACCCTGAATTTAAAAGGATAATAGACGAAAATATTTTATAAGGCATATTGTTAAAAAAATGTATATATGTTATATTTAAATCGATTATATTATATAAATTTATAAAAAGGATAGAGGGATTAAAGTGCTCAGTATAAAAAATAAATTCAGTGCGGAAAGAGATATATCGGGATGCGGATTATGCGGCATAATAAACGCGAAGAAAATTAAGACAAACGGCAGAGATATTAAAAAATCCATATCGGTCGAGCATGACAGAGGAAACGGATTGGGCGGCGGTTTTGCCGTTTACGGCAACTATCCCGATTATGCCGAATTGTACGCTTTCCATATAATGTACGATAACCTTTCCGCTAAGGCGGACGTCGAAGATTATATCAGAAATAATTTTATTATAGAAAAAGAAGAGCCTATTCCCACGTTCAGAACTTCTAAAATATACGACCATCCTTATCTGCACCGCTATTTTATAAAGCCTAAATCCGACAGGCCGGATAAACTGTTTCACGAACTCGGGGACGACGATTTTGTAGTCAACAGCGTTATGCTGATTAACCAGAATTACGACGGGGCATACGTTTTCTCCAGCGGAAAAAATATGGGGGCGTTTAAAGGGGTAGGTTATCCCGAGGATATCGCCGATTTTTACAAATTAGAAGAAATAGAAGGATATATGTGGACGGCGCACAATCGGTTTCCTACTAATACGCCCGGTTGGTGGGGAGGCGCCCATCCGTTTACGCTGCTGGACTGGTCTATAGTGCACAACGGAGAAATATCTTCTTACGGAATAAACAAAAGGTACCTTGAAATGTATAAATATAATCTTGCGCTTAAAACCGATACCGAAGTGATAACATATATTTTAGACCTTCTTATAAGGAAGCATAAGCTTCCTATAAGCCTTGCCCTAACGGTTCTCGCTTCGCCGTTTTATCAGAAAATAGATAAAATGGACGGCGAAAAAAGAGAGTTATTTACCGCATTAAGACAGATATACGGAAGTGCGCTTTTAAACGGACCTTTTGCCATAGTATTCGGACATTCTAACGGTATGGTCGCTATGAACGACAGGATAAAGCTGAGACCTCTAGTTGCCGCCGCCATGGGCGATTTTACTTATGTAGCATCGGAAGAAGCCGCAATAAGAGCGGTTTGTCCGTCTCCGGATATCGTATGGTCGCCTAAAGCCGGAGAACCGGTTATCGTTGAATTTGAAGAAAAAAATATACATCAGAAAGGAGGATTGCTCGGTTTATGACAAAATCCTCTTTTTCCAATATACAATCCGAATATTTAGCTCTAATAGACCATAATAAATGCGTCAGGTGCAAAAGATGCATCCAAAATTGCGGATGGGGAACATACAGTTTCGGCGGAGATAAAATTCTTGCGGACCATTCTAAATGCGTAGCCTGCGGCAGATGCTATACATACTGTCCGGAAGGCGCTATATCTATAGTTAAAAATCCTACCGTCCTTAGAGAAAATGCAAATTGGAAAGAAGGGCTTATAAAAAATATATGGAGGCAGTCGGAAACCGGCGGAATAGTTATTTCCGGTATGGGAACCACTTTCAAATATAAAAAATATTTCGACCATATACTTTTAGACGCCTGCCAGGTTACCAACCCGTCCATCGACCCTCTTAGGGAGCCTATGGAGCTTAGGACTTATCTCGGCAAAAAACCTTCGAGATTAGACGTCGGTTTGGACGAAAACGGCGAACCCGTTTTAAAATCAAAAATGCCTCCTCAAATAGAACTGCAGACGCCGTTTGTTTTCGGGGCAATGTCTTACGGCTCTATTTCTCTTAATGCCCAAAAAGCTATGGCTTTAGCCGCCAGAGCTTTGGGAATCGTTATGAATACCGGCGAGGGAGGATTGCACGACGACCTGGTTCCGTTCGGCAAAAATATAATCGTCCAGGTTGCTTCGGGTAGATTCGGCGTTCACAGGGACTATCTGAACAGCGGAGTCGCGGTAGAAATAAAAATAGGACAGGGTGCGAAACCGGGCATAGGAGGGCATCTTCCCGGCGAAAAAATCGGCGCGGATATATCCAAAACAAGGATGATTCCCGTGGGAACAGATGCAATTTCCCCCGCTCCCCATCACGACATATACTCTATCGAGGATTTAAGACAGCTTATTTACGCCGTAAAAGAGGCGACGGATTATGAAAAACCGGTATCCGTTAAAGTCGCGGCGGTGCATAATATAGCCGCTATAGTAAGCGGAATAGTCAGGGCGGGTGCGGATATTGTTTATATAGACGGTTATACCGGAGGAACCGGAGCCGCTCCTAATATAATTAAAGACCATGTCGGCATACCGATAGAGCTTGCCCTTGCCCAAGTCGATGAAAGACTTAGGGATGAAGGCATCAGGAACGAGGCTTCTATTATAGCCGCGGGAAGCATCAGGTCTAGCGCAGATGCCGTAAAAGCTATTGCTTTAGGCGCGGATGCGGTTGCTATAGGAACCGCCGCTCTCGTAGTTATGGGATGCCATGTTTGCGGAAAGTGTAATACGGGAAACTGCAGTTGGGGAATTACAACGCAAAGACCTGAACTCGTAAGAAGGCTCGACCCCGAAGTTTACGGAGAGAGATTGTATAATCTTATTTCGGCGTGGAGCCATGAAATTCAAGAAGTTTTGGGAGCTATGGGAGTTAATTCTATCGAAAGCCTGAGGGGCTCAAGAGAAAGATTAAGAGGCGTCGAATTAACCGATGCCGAATTAAAAGCGCTTGGAATTAAACATGCCGGGCTGTAGTCTATTTCAAAAACAGGAAAGAAAAGGAGCGTTAAAGAAGAGATGATAACCATTGATGCCGCAGGAATGCACTATAAAGAACTTAACCGGCTTATAAGGGAAGGAATAGGAAAAGGCATTAAAAAATTTTTTCTCGAAAATATCAACGGACAGTATTATATAGGAGACGGGATTAAAGGAGACGACGTCGTTATTAATATTAACGGGACTCCGGGAAACGATATCGGCGCTTTCATGGACGGACCCACTTTAATCGTAAACAATAACGCCCAGGACAATATAGGCAATACGATGAATGCGGGCAAAATAATAATTAAAGGAGATGCGGGAGACGTCGTAGGATACGGTATGAGAGGCGGGAGAATTTATATTCTGGGGGATGCAGGCTACAGGGTAGGAATTCATATGAAAGGATATAACGAACAACTGCCCGTCATTATAATCGGAGGAAAAGTAGGAAGTTTTTTCGCGGAATATATGGCAGGAGGCATAATAGTATTATTAGGACTAAACGATTCCGACGAATTCGACGGCGAGTATTTTGCGTCCGGTATGCACGGCGGAACGATATATCTCAGGAAAAAAATAGATTTTTCTAAATATTCGAAAGATGTGGAACTTTATGAAGCTGACGAAAACGATATGATTTTTTTAAAAAAATATTTAACAGAATATGCCGATAGCTTCAATATCCCGTATGAGGAAATTAGCGGCAAACCTTTTTATAAAATAGTTCCTTCAAGCGCAAGGCCTTATGCCCATCTTTATACTTCCGCTTGATGCGTAAATGTAGCATAATATAATTTAATTAAATATATGAATGAATTGTTTTCGGGAACTCAAAAAATGGATATTAACAACCTTAGCGCCATAGAAGAAAGAGTTATTCTTATTAAGGAATCGTTCGAGAAATTAAAAATAGAAAGAGATAAACTTTTAACGGAGGTTAAATATAAAGATGACGAGATTAATAAGCTGAAGGATATAATTGCTCAAAATGAAGCCGAAAACGATTCGGTAATAAAAAAAATAGACGGCATATTAAACAGCTTAGAAACTATACAGTTATGAGCGAATTAGTCGAACTTACGATTTTGAATCATAAGTTTATTTTAAACAGCGACAAAGACAGAAAATATTTAGAACGTCTTGCTTCATACGTAAACGCCAAAGCGGATGAAGTAGTTAAAAGGACTAAGTCGGTCGATTCTTTTAACGTCGCCGTTTTGACGGCGCTGAATATAGCCGATGATTTTATGTCGGATAAAATGGAAGTTAATAATGAAAGCAAAAGGGTTTTAGATAAAGTTAACAATATATATAATTATATATCGAAATCTTCATAGATAATTTTACTTTTTGATTTTATAAAAAACCCTGCGGTATTTGATGTTTGTTTTTAAAATTGACCCAACAGTTGGATAGAATGGGATTGTCACCGCCGGTTACGGTAAGGAAACTTTGGAAACTTTGATTCCTTTTTTCAATCGGCATACGGTTACCACCTATTTTTAATAGGTCCAATTTTGGAACATCTTCGGTACATGCGGGGTTTTGTATATTGCTGCTTTTCTGTCCTTCTGCTCTCCTTTCTTTAATTAATTCCTAAAAACATGATAAAAAAAACCGCCGCCAGAGATTTAATGAGAACTAAGCGTAATAAATTGGATGAATTTTTTATTAAATCGGCCAGTTTAAAAATTGCCGAATTTGCATTAGATTACATTGAGGCCAATTCATTTAAAAATATAGCGATTTATATGAGCATAAAAAACGAGCCTAGAATCGAGTATGTCATAGATTTGAATAAAGAAAAAAAATTCGATATATTTTTACCGTTTTGCAAGAAAGAAGACCATATTTGTTTTAATAAATTAGAAGATATAAATTCTATGCGTAAAGATTATTTCGGCATTTCTTGTCCAAAAAACGATAATGTAATAGACGAAAAAGACATAGACGTTTTTTTCGTACCCGGGCTGGCATTCGATACGTCTGGAAATAGAGTCGGTTATGGAAAGGGCTGTTTCGACAGAATATTAAAAAATTCCGGCAAATCTTTTTTTGTTGGCGTATGTTACGATTTTCAATTAATTTCCGGCGATATACTTGAAACGGACGATAACGATATCGGAATGGATTTGGTACTTACCGAGAAAGGAATGCACAGTGTAACTAATTTGCAATGATTTGCATTAAATAAGGAGAAATAAGGATGGCAGAATATTTTTTAATAATTTTAATAATTGTAATTTTAGCGGTGTTTTTTACGGCCGGATTTTTTATCAAGCATATTATCGATAAAAATTCTATCGAGAGCGCATTTTCAAAAATAGATTCAATTGCGAAGGAAACCGAAAAAAAAACCGAAGAAATTAAAAAAGAAGCCGCTTTAGCCGCTAAAGCCGAAGTTCTCCGCCATAAAGAAGCGGCAGACGAAGAAATCAGAATTCAGAAGCAGGAACTGAGCCAGCTTGAAAAAAGATTGTCCGTTAAAGAAGATAATCTTGAAAAAAGAATATCGTTAATAGAAAAAAAAGAAACCGATTTAATGAGAAGAGAAAAGATGTTGTCTCAATCAGAAAAAACAGCTTTAGAAAAAGAAAAACTTGCCGAAGAAAAACTTAAGGAAAAAATTATCGAATTAGAAAGGGTTTCGGGCATGACCTCCGCCGAAGCTAAAAATACCCTGATAAATTCTATTACCGAAGAAGCCAAGCATGAATCGGCAAAAGCCATCAAAAGAATAGAAGACGAAACAAGAGAAATTGCGGATAAAAAGGCGAAAGAAATAATAGCGACGGCAATTCAGCGTTATGCGGGGGATTATGTCGCGGAAAAATCGATATCTTCCGTTCAGCTTCCAAGCGACGAAATGAAAGGCAGAATCATAGGAAGGGAAGGCAGGAACATCAGGGCGCTTGAAGCCGCTACGGGAGTAGATTTGATAATAGACGAAACGCCGGAAGCGGTAATACTGTCTTCTTTTAACCCCGTGAAAAGAGAGATTGCAAGGCTTTCGTTGGAAAGGTTAATATCCGACGGAAGAATCCATCCCGCAAGAATAGAAGAAATAGTCGGCAAAGTAGAGGAAGAGCTTAATCAGGCTATGAAAGAGGCCGGCGAGCAGGCTACTTTTGACGTCGGCATTCACGGCGTTCACCCCGAACTTCTTAAACTTTTGGGAAGATTAAAATACAGGACAAGCTACTCCCAGAATGTATATAATCATTCGATAGAAGTCGCTTTCCTCTGCGGAATAATGGCGGCGGAACTTAACATAAACGTTAAACAGGCCAAGCGCGCGGGTCTTCTGCACGATATAGGAAAAGCCGTTGACCATGAGGTTGAAGGTTCCCATGCGGTTATAGGCGCAGACCTCGCAAAAAAATTCGGGGAATCCCCTAAGGTAATACATGCTATAGCGGCGCATCATTTCGACGAGGAGCCTAACAGCGTTCTTGCCGTTCTGGTTTCGGCGGCGGATGCCTTGAGCGCGGCGAGACCAGGCGCCAGAAAAGAAATGTTTGAGACCTATGTTAAGCGGCTCGAAGAGCTGGAATCCATCGCTAATTCTTTCAGCGGAGTCGCTAAAAGCTACGTCATTCAGGCAGGAAGAGAAATAAGGGCTATAGTCCAGAGCCAGAAAATAACGGATGAAGATTCCGTTATGCTCTCGAAAGATATAGCAAAGAAGATTGAAACGACTATGCAGTATCCGGGACAGATAAAAGTAACGGTAATAAGGGAAACGAGGGCAACCGAATTTGCAAGATGACGATATCGATATTCTTTTTATAGGAGACATTATAGGGAAACCAGGCAGGTTAGCCGTTAAATCTCTTATGGGCGGATTAATTGAAAAATATAAGCCGGAATTAATTATTGCAAACGGCGAAAATGCCGCTCACGGCATGGGAATAACTCCGGATATCGCAGATTTTCTATTTGATTTAGGCATTAACGTTATAACTACCGGAAACCACATATGGGACCAAAAAAACATAATTCCGTATATTAATACGCATGACAGGCTTCTGCGCCCGGCAAATTACTCTGTTCTGGCTCCAGGAAAAGGATACGGCGTTTTCGATTCAAAATTGGGCAGTAAGATTGCCGTGATAAATTTAGAAGGAAGAGTTTTTATGAAGGGGCTTTCAGAGTCGCCTTTTACCGTTGCGAAAGATATAATTAAAGAGGTTTACGGCAAAGCCGATGCCGTAATAATAGACTTTCACGCGGAAGCGACGTCGGAAAAAGAGGCTTTAGCCTTATATTTAGACGGGGAAATATCAGCTTTTTTAGGCACGCATACCCATGTGCAGACTAACGACGACATGATACTCCCTAAAGGCACGGCTTACATAACCGATGCCGGCATGGTCGGTTCAAAATATTCGGTATTAGGTACTAATAAAGATATAGCTATTAAAAGATATTTAACAGGAATGCCGGAAAAATTCATTCCGGAAGAAAACGATATAGTTTTAAATGCCGTTTCTATAACGGTTGACAAAAAAACGAAATTAAGTAAAAATATTGAAAAAATCCGCATTAATAAATAATAAATCCAGAAAAGGAATTTAAATTTAAATATGAACAGCTTGAATAACGTTGGCGCAAAAAAAGAGATAGAGGCCGAAATACGCAGACAGATAGAAGCTATTAAAAGAGGAAGCGTCGAACTCATTAAAGAAGACGAGCTTTTCGAAAAGCTGTCTTATTCCGTATCTAATAATATACCGCTTAAAATTAAAGCCGGTTTCGACCCTACTTCTCCTGATATACATCTGGGGCATACCGTTTTATTGAATAAACTGCGGACATTTCAGGAATTCGGTCATACCGTATATTTTATTATAGGGGATTTTACCGCAATGATAGGCGACCCTACGGGAAAGTCTGAAACGAGAAAACCCCTGTCCAAAGAAGACGTTTTAAAAAACTCCAAGGATTATAAAGAACAGGCATTTAAAATCTTAAAGCCGGAAAAAACTAAAATCCTTTTTAACAGCTGGTGGCTGTCTAATTTGAAATTAGACGAATTCATTAAAGTTTCTTCAAATTACACCGTTAGAAGAATGCTTGAAAAAGACGATTTCGAAAAAAGATTTCAGGACAACAGGCCTATAGCTATGCATGAGTTTATATATCCGCTTTTACAGGGTTTCGATTCTTTATTTCTCGAAGCGGATATAGAAATAGGCGGAAACGACCAGAAATTCAACCTTATCGTAGGCAGGGAACTGATGAAAAGTTTCGGCTTAACTTCCCAGGTCATAATGACAATGCCTTTATTGGAAGGGCTGGACGGCAAAAACAAAATGAGCAAGTCGCTTGGCAATCATATAGGCGTATCCGACGAGCCTAACGAGATGTACGGCAAAATAATGTCGATATCCGACGATATGATGCTCAAATATTACGAGCTGTTGAGTTATATTTCCAATCAAGAATTAACGGAATTAAAATTAGAATTGGATAAAGGCTTAAATCCTATAATAGCTAAAAAAAGGCTTGCGCTGGAGATTGTAGAAAGATACCACGGCAAACCGCCTGCAGATAATGCGGAGAAATATTTTGAAGACAAGTTCCAGAAAAAGGCTAATCCGGAAGAGATGGCTTCCATAGAGTTTGACGATATTAGTTGGGGAAAATTCATAGAAAAGGTCGGAAGCGGAACGTCCGGCTTCGGCGGCGCGTCTATAGAGCCTTCGGATACCGTGATAATTAACGGAGCGTCTTTGCTGTCTCATATTAATGCCGTTTCCAGTAACGGCGAGGCAAAAAGGCTTATTAAGCAGGATGCCGTCAAATTATATTTTAAATTGCATAACAAAGCCGTCAACGGTTTCAAAGAAATTGAAATTAAGCTCAGCGAGGACGTCAAAACCGTCTATTCAATACCATGTGATTCCAATGATTTCATACTAAAAGTAGGCAAGAAAAAAATATATAAAATAAAGTTAAAAAATAATTAAAAAAACGCTTGACATTAGTTTTGCATTTTTATATACTGTTTAAACACTTCGAGTTAAGGTATCAACAACCTGCTAAAGAAGATCGGTCTTTGAGAACTAAACAGCACGCATT
>JAJYJN010000001.1 GCA_021789455.1 bacterium
TTCAAGTAAGCATGGCGCATTACTATTCTCCAAGGCCCGAGCTTATGGGGCAGACCGGAGCGCCCGTCGATAATCATCCTATACGCTGGGTTATACCTTTAATAATTATGCTCGGCGGTTTAATATCCGGTATTTTAGTATATACTTATGCGCCTGAGGCGGAAGGACACGGAACGGATGCCGCAATAGACGCTTTTCATAATAAGGAAGGATATATAAGAGGAAGGGTTCCGATAATAAAAACTCTCGCTTCCTCGGTTACTTTAGGTTCCGGCGGTTCAGGCGGCAGGGAAGGTCCCGTTGCTCAGATTGGCGCTGGATTCGGCTCGGTATTAGCGACATATTTGGGTTTGCCAGTGCCGGACAGGCGGACGATGCTGGTCGCCGGCATAGGAGCAGGCATAGGAGCTATTTTTAAGTCTCCGCTTGCAGGAGCGATGTTTGGAGTAGAAGTTTTGTATTCTGAAATGGATTTCGAAGGCGGGGCGCTAATGCTTTCTATTATTGCGGCTATAGTAGGATATTCGCTTTATGCCTATTTTTACGCTGGTTTTAATCCGGTCGTCAGGACGCCGATGTTTACTTATACAAGGCCTATTACATTATTATTTTATGCTGCGCTTGGTATCTTCTTGGCTTTTGCTGGGCAGTTTTACGTACGTTTTTTTTATTACATTCACGATGTTTTTAAAAAGATAAAAATAAAACCTCATTTTAAGCCTATGATAGGCGGTGCCGTAGTAGGAGTCATAGCTTATTTTTTTCCGGAAATTATGGGCGTAGGTTACGGTTGGCTGCAGCTTGCGGTGCTTGGCAAACTTGCTATAATCACTTTAATTCTTTTAGGATTTTTAAAAATAGTGGCAACGTCTTTTACTATAAGTTCAGGAGGCTCAGCCGGCGTTTATGCGCCGTCTTTGGTAATTGGCGGTGCTTTCGGCGGAGCCGCCGGAATGATTTTTCATATATTAATTCCTCATTTAATACTTTCTTCTGATATTGCGCCTTTTGTTCTTATAGGCATGGGAGGTTTTTTCGCCGGAGCCGCAAAGACTCCCGTCTCGTCTTTGCTAATGGTTTCGGAAATGACCGGAAGTTACGGTCTTCTTCCTCCGTTAATGCTTGTTTCGGCTATAACTTTTATAGTCAGCGGAAAAAGAAGCATATATAGAAGCCAGAAAAAAAACAGAATGGATTCTCCGGTGCATATGAAAGATTATTTAATTAAGCCTCTGCAGAGATATTCCGTAAGCGACGTTATGGAAAGCGGAGATACCGCAGCCGCTAAGCCTTTAGACCCAGATATGCCCCTGTATGAGATGATTAAAATATTTTTTTATTCAAATTTTTATATGCATCCGGTTATAGATAAAGAAGGCAAAATCGTCGGCATAGTTAAATACGATACCGTAAAAAATTTAATGATGACGTCGCCCGATGATTCAAGAACGGCGAAAGATTTAATGGACACATCCAGCCTCCCGAAAATTAGACTGACCGACACATTAGATATAGCCGTGCATAATTTTTTCAGGAAAAATACCGACGAACTTATTGTAATAGACAAAGAAGGAATATATAAAGGTATTTTAAGAAAAAGAGACGTCGTACTTGCCATAGAAGAAGGGCAGAAAACGCCTTCTTCGTCCGCCGGAGCACCAAACGGCAGCTTAAATGTTGCAAATGGCCCTGATTAATTTTAAAATAATAAAAATAAAAATAAGTAGAAAATTATGAAATGCGCCCTTTATTACAGTAATAAAGACATAAGAATTATAGAAAAAGATATTCCTAAAATAAACGACGACGAAGTTCTTTTGAAAGTCGCGGCGAGCGGCATATGCGGCAGCGACGTGATTGAATGGTACAGAAAGGACAAAGTTCCGCTTGTACTGGGACACGAGGTAACCGGCGTTATAGCGGAAGTCGGAAAAAAAGTCAAAAAGTATAAAAAGGGCGACAGAATTTGCGCCGCGCATCATGTCCCCTGTAATACTTGTAAATATTGTCTTAGCGGACACCAAACAGTCTGCGAAACCTTAAGGACTACAAACTTTGACCCAGGCGGATTTTCCGAGTATTTAAGGCTTCCGAAGATAAACGTTGAAAACGGAATATATCTTCTGCCGGATTCCGTCAGTTTCGAAGAAGGAACTTTTACGGAACCTCTTGCGTGCGTCGTAAGGGGACAAAGGCTTGCCGGCGTTAAACCCGCCGATACGGCGATAGTTTTCGGCAGCGGTCTTTCCGGACTGCTTCATATAAGTCTTTTAAGGGCAACCTGCGCAAGCAAAATTATAGCTGTCGATATTAATGAAAAACGGCTTGAATACGCAAAAAAATTTGGAGCGGATTATATTTTTAACGCAAATAATTTCGCTCCCGAAGTTATTAAAGATATTAACGAAGGATTTCTATCGGATATAGTAATTTTATCTACCGGAGCAGATAGCGCTATATTGCAAGGGCTTAAATCCGTAAGGCGGGGCGGAACCGTTTTATTTTTTGGAGCGGCAAACGACGGAGCAAAACTTCCTCTTTCTATAAACGAAATATTCTGGAGAAGCGAAGTTGCTTTGCTAAGTTCTTATGCAGGGTCTATATTAGACCATAAAACTGCCTTAGAACTAATAAGGTCGGGAAGGATTAACGTTAAAGATATGATAACTAACAGATTCCCTATTGAAGACATTGTAAAAGGATTTGAACTTACGGCGCAAGCGCAGGATTCGCTGAAAGTTATAATAAATCCTTAATAACCGCACGCTGTCGGCCTTCGGACGATATCCCTTCCATTTTTTAAGGAGATATGGGCAGGCGTTAGGCTGTCGTAGCGATTATTGGAAAAATATTATATATCGCAAATGCCGCCTTTTTCTTTCTCGAGGTAGCACATTACTATACCTGTAAGATATAAATCGGTAACGTATTCGGAAACCATCCTGTGAGTATTAAAATGAGGCGCAATGGAAGAAACCGCCATTTTCATAATTTTTAAATAATCCGAATAGTTTTTGTAATATAAATCTAATATATTGAATTCTAATTTTCCGTATATATCGTTTAAGTCCTGCAAATCGTCCGAGTAGCTGAGGTCTGTCCATGCCGGTTTTGGACCTATGCTCCACCCGTTTATTCCTTCGATACACGCTTCAAGCCACCAGCCGTCCAATACGCTGAAATTGGGAACGCCGTTTAAAGAAGCTTTCATTCCGCTTGTGCCGGACGCTTCAAGCGGCCTTGTCGGATTATTAAGCCATAAATCCGTTCCTGCAAGTATAATATTAGCTTTATGAATATTGTAATTTTCCAAAAACGCTATTTTTATTTTTTTAGTTTTTGACGAAATATATTTTGCGGTGTCGTGAATAGATTTTATCATTGCAAGCCCGTCGGTATCGGCGGGATGAGTCTTTCCTGCAAAAATGAGCTGAATATTGCCTTTTTTCTCGGCTATATTGATTAATCTGTCAGGATTTGAGATTATGAGATTGTTTCTTTTGTAATGAGTTATCCTCTTAGCCATAGCAATAGTAAAATCTGCAGGTACGAATGAAGAATCGGTTTCGGAATTAATCATTTCTATGAGCGTTTCTTTGCATAATATATGTGCCTGAGCAAAGTCGCCGTCTGGAATGCAAGCCGCCCCTCTCAGCAGATCGGGATCTTCTTCCCACCCTTTAATATACTTGGTGAACAATATTTTGTGATGAGGAGAAGCCCATTTGACGTGATGTATTCCATTCGTTACGTATTTTAATTTATATCCTTCGAATATCTGTTCGGAAACGTACTTATGTTTTCTTGAAACCGCTACCACGTTTTTAGCATTTTTAATAGCAAGCCATGACAGGTTTAATTCATCTTTTTCTTCAAGATTTTCTCTGTAAATGTCGTTAAAAACTTTTTCTCCGCAGTAACCCGAAAGCATTTCCTTTACGTCTTTTATAGGAAATTTGTCGAATGCCGCCGGAATCGGCGTATGGGTCGTAAACACGACCCTTGATTTTACCCTGTTTAAATCGTCAAAATCTTTCATTAGGCCTGCTATTAACAGGGCGGAATGACTCTCGTTTATATGATAAAGAAAAGGCTTATAATTTAGCGCTTTTAACATTTCGTATCCGCCGATTCCAAGAATTATTTCCTGCAAAAGTCTTGTTGAACCGCCTTCAATATAAAGGCGGTCGCATATTTTTCTCGTTTCGGGGTCGTTTTCAGGAGTATCCGGCGTTAAAAAATAAGCATCTATTTCGTTGTCGCCCCTTGTAGATTCAACTACATATTTGTAAGCGGTTATCGTAACGTCTTTGCCCCCGATAGGAATTTTTATTTTTACGTTTGTAGGCAGCATATATTTTTCGATATCCCATTCCTGAAGTGAGTCCATCTGTCCGCCGTCGTTAGACAATTTCTGGCTTATAAAACCGTTTTTCCATAATAAAGTTATACATACAGCCGGAACTTCGAGATCTGCAAAACTTTGCAGCGTATCTCCGGCAAGAATTCCGAGTCCTCCGCTGTAAGTAGGAATTCTGCTGTCCACGCCGCACTCCATAACGAAATACGCTATCATAATATTAACAATGCTCCTTTTTTAAATATTTATTTCATTAATATTATTATAATTAATTTTTTAAATCAATAAATAAAATATCTTAATGTTTTTTAATTTTTATATTTTTTACGCCGATAGCCGCAATTCCGCCGATTATGCAAAGGTAACCGAGAGCGATAAAGACGTCCCCGTAAGCTCCGATTAAAGAAAATTCGCTTATCATATAGTCAAAAATTTTAACAGAATTAGACGGATAAATTATCGTCCTGACGACGGAACTTCCCCTGCTTATTAAATCTCCGCTTAAAAAATTTATTACCCCGTGATATTTGCTGAAATTATAATTTATATCCCTTGCATACTGATTTAAATGGTAAATCTGCCGTACGGCCAACTCTTCCCCGGACCATGCTATTCCAAAAGACGCTCCTATCTGGAATAAAACGTTGTATAGGGCGGAAGCATCCGGAATTTGTTCAAATTTTGCCGAATTTATTACGGTCATCATAACCGGAGCGTTAATAAGTCCTACTCCTATACCTCTTAAAAACTGATTATTTATCAAAAAAGGAATGGATGTATGAAGCGAAATACTGCCGAGCGAAAAATTTGCCGCCGCAAAAATCAGCATGCCCGCAAGCATTAAATATTTCGGCCCGTATTTATCGGAAATTTTTCCGGCTATAGGAGAAGCAATCGCAACCGCTATGGCAAAAGGCGCCATTAAAAAACCCGCATGCATTGCGTTATAATTAAGAATATTTTCTATGAATATAGGCAGAAGAAACATAGTGCTGAAAATACCGCCTGCCCTTATCATATTAACTAAATTTCCGGCGACGAAATTTCTTGTTTTAAAAAGCGAATAATCCATTAAGTGTTTTTTTGAAAAAATTTCGACGACTATAAAAAGTATAAAAGATGCCGCGCTTATAAGTTCGTTAAGTCTTATTACGGAAGAATCCCACTCTAATGTCTGTCCTTCGTTAAGTACGTATAAAAGTGTTCCAAGGCATATAGCTATCAGAAAAAAACCGATAAAATCAAACTTTTTAGCAAAAAGTTTTTCCGGTATATCGTTTTCAAGCAAAATTAAAGTGCCCAGAAAAAGCAGTATTCCTATGGGAACGTTAAAATAAAATATCATCCTCCAGTCGACGTAGTCCACGAAATATCCGCCGATTATAGGGCCGAGAGCGGGAGCTATCATTATGCCTATGGTCCATATTCCCATAGCCATCCCTCTTTCGTTGCTTTTAAAATATTTTGCGATAAGATTTACCGATATCGGAATAAGTCCTGCGCCGCCAACCGCTTGAATTATCCTAAATATTATCATTATTCTGTATGTTGGAGCAAATCCGCAGAACGCCGAACCTATCAAGAAGAAAACTATAGAAAACGCAAACGGAATTTTTAGTCCATATTTTTTGCTTGAAAAACTGGTCAAAAGAATAACTATAGAATAAGTAATAGTGTAAGCTATAATGACCCAGTCTATAGTTATTACGTTAACGCCGAAGTGGGACATCATCTTGGGTAGTGCGACTATAACGATATTTATATCCAATATCGCCATAAAAGATGCCGTAACGGCTATTGAAAGTACCAGCCATTTATAAAGCTTGTGTTCCGATATTTTGTTCATTAATTATTTGTTTGCTTAATTTATACTGGTCAGATTGTTTATTTTTTAAATTATTCTACGAAGTTTTTTAATTTGCCGATATTTTCTATTTCTATTTCAAAAATATCGCCTTTATTTAAACTTCCGACGCCGGAAGGAGTTCCCGTTGAAATTATATCTCCGGGGAAAAGCGTCATAATTCCCGAAATAAATTCAATTAATTCATAAGGATTAAAAATTAAGTTCGAAGTATTAGAGGATTGCTTTAATTCCCCGTTTAAATAGCCTTTAATTTCAAGATTTGAAGGATTTTCTATTTCCGTTTCTATATATGGTCCGATTGGCGCAAAAGTATCGAAGCTTTTAGACCTTGTATATTGAATATCTTTTGCCTGTAAATCTCTTGCGGTTACGTCGTTCAAACAGGTGTATCCGAAAATATAGTCGGCAGCCGCTTCTTTTTTTACGTTTTTTGCAGTTTTTCTTATTACTACAGCCAGTTCGGATTCGTAGTCCACTTTTTTTGAAACCTCCGGTCTTACGATAGTTCCAAGATGAGGTATGATGCTTGAAGTAGGTTTCATAAAAAGCAGGGGCTCGTCTGGCAATTTTTTCTGCATTTCTGCTGCGTGGTCTTTATAATTCAAACCTACCGCTACAATTTTAGTAGGATGAATCGGCGGCAAAAATTCAAGTTCATCTAACTCGTATTGTTTGCCCGTATATTGATACTTTAAATCTTCTTCAAAGTTAAATTTTTCAATAATATTAACAAAAGACCTATCTTTGTCGGTAGAAAGCGTTCCGTAATATTCTCTCATTTCTCCGGTTTTATGCCTGAATCTTCCGAATTCCATTGAGCACCTCCCTATTAAACTTAATAAATTAATATTTTATCGGCATTAGTTTTAATTATACACTATAAGCAAAGATACCGTCAAACTAAACGATATTGGATGTTGCCAGTATTTTTATTGACATTTTGCGGCAAATTATATTAAATAAAATATAAAATTAATTTTTTATTGTAAAAATAAGCCGGAGGCAGAGTTAATATGATACACCTTTCCCTTTTTCATGCCGTAATTTTAGCTATTATTCAGGGGGTTACCGAACTTTTCCCTGTTTCAAGCCTTGCTCACGGCGTTATAATCCCCTCTATTTTAGGATGGAAAATTAACAGGCAGTCGGAAGGATTTTTGCCTTTCCTCGTAGTGCTTCATCTTGGAACCGCGTTAGCGCTCCTTATATACTTTTATAAAGACTGGATTAATTTATTTAAAGGTTTTTTTGCAGGCATAAAAAGCAAAAACCTTAATATAAACGAAGATTCCAAAACTTTATATCTGCTTGCGCTCGCCACTATACCGGCAGGACTCATAGGACTTTTGTTCGTTCATAAACTGAAAAAGCTCTTTGGCATTACGTCCATAGCCGCCGCCTTTCTTATGGTTAACGGCGTCATATTATATCTTGGCGAAAAGCGCAGAAGAAAACAGGGCATAGCAAAGATTTCCGATATGACCGTTACTGCCGCGCTTATCATAGGCGTATTCCAGTCTTTTGCTTTGATTCCGGGCATATCACGCTCGGCTATTACCATGGTTGCCGCTCTTTATCTAGGTTTTAAGCATGAATATGCCGCAAGATTTTCGTTTCTTCTTGCAACTCCTATAATTCTTGCCGCAGGACTTCTTGAAGTGCCTAAAATGCTTAAATTGCATATGTTTAATTTTACCGCAGTTTCTTTAATAAGCGGCTTGGTTGCCGGTATAGCCGCATATTTGAGCGTTTACGCGCTTATGAAATATTTTAACAAATATGAAATTAACGCTCTTTACCCATTTGCTTTCTACTGCATAATTTTCGGCGCTTTCGTTCTTACTTACAGATTAGTTTGATTTTCGGCGTTATTAATCCCCTTTAAAATTGTATTATTTTATGTTTCGATTGTGATATAATATAATTTTTTAATAAATTTTATAATAATAAAGGTTTATGGAAGATTTTTTAAAAGATTTCAAGGATAATATAGGTCTTGAAAAAAATAGTTCCTATAACACCGTGACGGCTTATGTGGCGGACGTCAAGGCTTTTATGAAATACTTGCGCGAAGAAACGTCGGTCGATTCTATAGAAGACGTTACGGAATTCGAGATAAAAGGATATTTAAGCAAAATTTACGGGACATTGAAAAAAACAAGCCTTGCCAGAAAAATAGAATCTATAAAGTCGTATTTTAATTTTTTGGAAAAAAAGCATATAATCAAACAAAATCCCGCTTTTTTATTGGATTTGCCAAAAACGGAAAAAAAACTGCCGTTTTTTTTGACGGCGAAAGAGGCGGATTTTTTATTAAACAATTATTTAGCACTGAAGTTAAAAAAGGATAAGTTAAACGTAATTAAAGGCTATCCTCCGTATGCCTGCGGTTCTGCCCCGATGTCGTTTGCAATGTCTGAGCCGCTAAGATATTTCGAGGCCATCAGGAACGATTTAATTTTAGAATTTTTATACGGCAGCGGATTAAGAGTCAGCGAACTCGTCTCCGTAAAGATGTCCGATATAGAAATTGAAAAAGAAAGCCGTTACGTAAAAATTTTTGGAAAAGGTTCTAAACACAGAATAGTTCCTATTACCGATATTGCCGCCGAAAAAATTAAAGTTTGGGCGCGCTATTTATCGGCTATAGGTTTACCGCCGAAAGAAGGATATATAATTATAAACAAAAAAGGGGAGATGCTAAACAGGAGGACCGTTCACAGAATAGTTAAAGAGTCTATGCTGATAACCGGCCAGTTTAAAAACATTTCTCCGCACGGCTTAAGACATTCTTTTGCTACCAATCTTTTGGATAATGGAGCCGATTTAAGGTCTATTCAGGATATGCTCGGACATTCAAATTTATCGACCACAGAGAAATATACCCATTTAAGTATTAAAAAGCTTATAGACGTTTACAATAAGGCGCACCCGCTTTCCGGAGGTAAAACCAGAACTTGATTGCAGGCGGTACAAATGGGAAGATTAGTTAGCTTCGCCGTATTTAGTAGGTTTCGCCGCAATGAACCGAAGTTAAAACAGGTAATTAAACAGAATTTATTTTTTAATTAAATACGGGAGATATAAATTAATGTATAACGGAAATAACGAAGGAATAAAACTTCTCGGAACTACTATAATCAGCGTAAGACGCAAAGGGAAAGTCGTCGTTGCCGGCGACGGACAGGTTACGCTCGGCAACACCGTTATGAAGCATAACGCAAGAAAAGTCAGGCGGCTTTATAACGATAAAGTAATAGCAGGATTTGCGGGAGCTACCGCAGATGCATTTACGCTGTTTGAAAAAATGGAAGAAAAGCTTTCCAAATATAACGGAAGCGTTAAAAGAGCCAGCGTGGAACTCGCAAAGGACTGGAGAACCGATAAAATATTAAGGCGGCTGGAAGCTATGATGATTGTCGTCGATAAAAGCGATTCATTTGTTCTGTCTGGAGCGGGGGACGTTATAGAGCCGGACGAAGACGCGCTTTCTATAGGGTCGGGAGCGCCTTACGCGCTGGCTTGCGCTTTAGGCTTGATTGAAAATACCGATTTAAGCGCAAAGGAGATTGCCGAATTTTCTATGAAAACTGCGGCGCGCATTTGCATATACACAAACGAAAATATAATAATAGAGGAGTTATAACATAGACATGGCAAAAAAAACACAGGCAGGTAAGGGCGGCAAAATTAACGATATTAACGGTAAAGATGAGTCTAATGCATTGTTAAAAATAGATTTTCTTACGCCTAAAGAAATAATTGAAGAGCTTAATAAATACGTAATTGGGCAGGATAAAGCAAAAAAATCCGTCGCTATAGCCTTAAGGACGCGTTTCAGAAGAAATAACGTTTCCGATGAAATAAGGGATGATATAGTTCCTAAAAATATTTTGCTCATAGGTCCTACAGGCGTCGGTAAAACAGAAATAGCAAGGCGCATAGCCAAACTTTCCGATTCTCCTTTTATAAAAGTCGAAGCTTCTAAATTCACGGAAGTGGGATATATGGGCAGGGACGTCGAATCTATGGTCAGGGATCTTGTAGAGACCGCGTTTATAAACGAAAAAGCTAAAGAAACAGAGCAGGTTATAGATAAAGCTAAACAAAATGCAGAAGAACTTCTTCTGGATATTTTAATTCCGCGTCCCCCTCAAGCGGTTAAAAAGAACGGCGCGGTAAAAGCAGGCATAAAAGACGAATCCGATAAGGACAGCTATTATAATACAAGAGAAAAGTTCAGAAAAATGTTTTTAGAAGGAAAATTAAACGACAGATTTGTGGAAATGGAAGTTAAGTCTTCGAATAAGTCGCCTATTCCCGTTATAGAAATATTTTCTCAATCGGGAATGGACGATATAGGGCAGGATTTTAAGGATATTTTTTCTAATATTTTTCCAAAACAGAAAAAATTAGAAAAAGTCAGGGTTTCGGAGGCTTTTGACATATTGGTACGTGAAGAAAGCGAAAGGCTGGTAGATAACGATAAAGTCATAAAGAATGCTATTCAAAGGGTTGAAAATTCAGGCTTGATATTCATAGACGAGATAGACAAGATTGCTTCGAGGGAAAAATCATACGGTCCGGACGTTTCGAGAGAAGGCGTTCAGAGAGATTTACTGCCTATTATCGAAGGTTCGAACGTAATGACTAAATACGGCATAGTAAAAACAGACCATATTTTGTTTATCGCCGCAGGCGCTTTTCACGTTTCCAAGCCTTCCGATTTAATTCCGGAGCTTCAAGGCAGGTTTCCTATCAGAGTAGAGATGGATTCTTTGTCTAAAAAAGAGTTTGTCCGTATATTAACGGAGCCTAAAGGCGCTTTAATTAAACAGTATATAGAACTTCTTAAAACCGAAAACGTCGTTTTAAACTTCGTTGAAGACGGCATAGAAAGAATTGCCGAAATTGCCGAAGAAGTTAATCTTAAAACGGAAAATATCGGAGCTAGAAGACTGCACACAATACTTGAAAAAATTATGGAAGACGTATCTTTTGAAGCTCCGTACGGGAAGGCAAAAAAAGTTTTGATAAATAAAGAATACATAGACGAAAGATTGAAAGAAATAATTAAAGACGAAGATCTTTCAAGATATATTCTTTAAAATAAATTTAAGCAAAAATAAAAAAT
Organism: bacterium; assembly: GCA_021789455.1. Next base: position 11,362 of record JAJYJN010000001.1, read on the forward strand.
ATAATATAAATAAAATGGAAGAATATATTAAAAAAGCGAAGGTTTTGCTTGAAGCCCTGCCGTATATACAGGAGTTTGCCGGCAAAACTTTCGTGATAAAATTCGGAGGCTCGATATCCGTAGATGCCGGTTTAAAAGAAAGCTTCATTAAGGACGTTATACTTCTAAAACTTATCGGAATAAATATTATTATTATTCACGGCGGAGGAAAAGAAATCGACGTTCTTTTAAAAAAGCTTGATATAAAGGCAAATTTTTTTGACGGCTACCGCATTACGGACGAAAATACTATGGAAGTAGTCGAGATGGTATTGTCGGGAAAAATAAACAAAGACCTTGTAGCTTTAATAAATAAATTCGGCGGACGCGCCTGCGGTTTATCCGGAAAAGACGGAAATCTTATTGTAGCGGAAAAAATAAATTCGGGCAGCGTAGATTTAGGTTTCGTAGGAGAGGTTAAAAAAGTCGATAAAAAGATTTTACTAACCTTAGATCCGTCGTTTATTCCGGTCATAGCTCCCGTAAGTATGGACAAGGAGGGTAGAACCCTTAATATTAACGCCGACCTTGTAGCTTCTGCCGTCGCAGGCGAACTTGAAGCAGAAAAGCTTATATTTTTATCAGATCAGGACGGGCTTTTAGATTCTAATGGAGAACTGATTTCGTCCGTTACGACTGTTGAAATTAAAAAATTGATTAAAGATGGCGTAATTTACGGAGGAATGATACCTAAGGCAAATTCCTGCGCCGACGCCGTAAAACATGGAGTTAAAAAAGTGCATATGATAAACGGTTCCACGCCTCACGCTATTTTGCTTGAAATATTTACTAAAAAGGGGATAGGAACGCAAATTTATAATTAATATAAACAGATTTCGTCTAAGCGCATTAAAAATATAAAAGGTGAAATAATGGATACTAAAGAACTAACGAAAAAATTTATAATGAATACATACGGCAGATTCGATTTGACTTTAGTCAAAGGAGAAGACTGCTTCCTATACGACGAAAACGGAAAAAAATACTTAGATTTTGCCTCGGGAATTGCGGTAAATAATTTAGGATACGGCAATAAAGCGGTAGAAAACGCCGTTGTAAATCAGGTAAAAAAACTGATACACACGTCAAACTATTTTTATACCGAACCGCAGGCTAAGCTTGCAGAAAAATTATGCGTAAATTCGTTTGCGGATAAAGTTTTTTTCTGCAACAGCGGAGCGGAAAGCGTAGAAGGAGCAATAAAATTAGCAAGAATTTATGCGGGTAAATTTTCCAAAAGAGGATATAAAGTAATAGCTATGCAAAATTCTTTTCACGGCAGAACTTTCGGCGCGCTTTCGGCTACCGGTCAAGATAAATATCATAGCGGTTTCGAGCCCCTTTTAAACGGTTTCGAGCACGTTAAATTTAACGACATAGAATCTATAGAAAAACTGATAAACGGCGAAAACGGCAAAGATTATTGCGCAGTAATATTGGAGCCTGTTCAGGGCGAAGGGGGAGTCAATATATCGGACAAAGAATATATGAAAGCATTAAGAAATTTGACGGCGCAAAACGATATATCTTTAATTTTCGACGAAGTGCAGGCGGGACTTGGAAGGACTGGGAAACTTTTTGCTTATATGAATTACGACGTCGAACCGGATATAATGACCCTTGCAAAGCCTTTGGCTGGAGGATTGCCTATTGGCGCAGTGCTTGCAAACGAAAAGACGGCTAAAGCTTTTGAACCCGGTAACCATGCTACTACTTTCGGAGGCGGACCGTTGGTAACAGCTGCTGCAAACGCTTTCTTCGACGAAATAACTAATGCGGGGTTTTTAGACGAAGTTTTAAATACCGGAGTGTACGTCAAAGAAGCGCTTGACGGTTTAAAATCAAAATTTTCCGGTTTGATTAAAGAGGTAAGGTCTATAGGTTTAATAAGCGCGATAGAGTTTTATTCCATCAAATCTAAAGATATAGCAGTGAAATTAATAGACGAAGGTTTTTTGACTACTACTGTCCAGGATACGGTGCTAAGACTTACTCCACCGTTGATTATCAAAAAAAACCACATAAATCTATTAATGGATGCCATAGTTAAAATTCTTGAGGGTTATAAATAATAAAAAAAGAATGAGGGCGCTCTTAAAGGCGGACGGTTAATTAAAATTATGAAATCGGCAAAAAATTTTTTATCTGTATATGATTTTTCCAAGGACGAAATATGCGATGTTCTTTTAATGGCTGAAGTTTTAAAAACGGAAAGAGGCAAAAAAAATTCATGCCTCGAAGGCAGAAAAATTGGAATGATATTCGAGAAGTCTTCTACGAGGACTAGAGTATCTTTTGAGGTCGGCATAGTCGAGCTTTGCGGGCATCCTATTTTTATGTCGTCAAGAGATCTTCAGCTGGGGCGGGGAGAACCGGTTAAAGATACCGCAAGGGTGTTAAGCAGATATTTAGACGGCATAGTAATAAGGACGTTCGAACAGGAAAGAATAGAAACTTTTGCGAAATATTTCGAGAAACCGGTAATAAACGGACTTACCGATTTGTATCATCCGGCGCAGATATTAACCGATATATTTACCGTTTACGAAATAAAAAAAAGAAATTTAAAAATAGAAGGCAGTTCTGTATTCGACGTAGAAAGTATTATAAAAAACTTGAAAATAGTTTATTTCGGCGATGCGAACAATATGGCAAATTCATGGGTCAGTCTTCAGGCCATGCTCGGCTTCGAACTTGTTTTAGCTATGCCGGAAGGATTTGAAATAAATTCGGAAGTCAAAAAAGAATCCGAAAAAAAGGGCGGCAAATTTACCGTTATAAACGATAAAATATATGCGGCAAAAAATGCCGACGTTATTACTACCGATGTTTTTATAAGTATGGGACAGGACGAAGAAAAAGAAAAAATAGATAAATTAAAGCCTTTTATAATAGACGATAACGTAGTAAAAAATGCAAAAAAAGACGTTGTTTTTTTGCACTGCCTACCCGTTCATAGAAACGAAGAAGTTACCGAAGAGGTGTTTGAAAAGTTTGCGCCTATCGTCTTCGAGGAAGCGGAAAACAGGTTGCATGTTCAGAAAGCTATTATGGAAAAAATTTTCGTAGGAGGATAATATTTTATTATGGCTCAGTTAAAAAAGAAAAGCAAAAGTGCAATCAAAAACAACGGTAAAGACAAAATAGTCCTTGCTTATTCTGGAGGTCTGGATACTTCCGTAATTTTAAAATGGCTGATAAATACTTATAAAGCAGAGGTTATTGCTTATTGCTGCGACGTAGGACAGAAAGAAGACCTTGCGGCGGTTAAAGAAAAAGCTTTAAAAACCGGAGCTTCGGAAGCTATAGTCGAAGACATGAAAGAAGAATTTGCCGAAAATTATATATTTCCTATGCTCAGGGGAAACGCTCTTTACGAAGGCGCTTATTTGCTCGGTACGTCTATCGCAAGACCTTTGATAGCAAAAAGGCAGATAGAAATTGCTGCTCAAAAAGGCGCTAAGTACGTCGCTCACGGCGCTACAGGCAAAGGCAACGATCAGGTAAGGTTCGAACTTGCATATGCCGCCGTTAATCCGGAAATAAAAGTTATAGCGCCATGGAGAGAGTGGGATATAGTTTCCAGGGCAGAACTTATTAAATACGCTAAGAATAACGGTATTTCCGTTCCTGTAACCAAGTCGAAACCTTATTCCAGCGATAAAAATCTATTTCATATAAGTTACGAAGGGGGAATTTTAGAAGACTTAGAAAACGCTCCCGAAGAATCTATGTTTGAAATAACGGTATCTCCCGAAAAAGCTTCTATCAAGCCCGAAAAAATAGAAATTGAATATAAAAACGGGAATCCGATAGCTTTAAATAAAAAGAAGATGAATCCTTTCAATATCGTCGATGCGCTGAATTTAATAGCCGGCAGAAACGCTATAGGCAGGGCGGATATTGTAGAAACGAGAATTACGGGAATGAAATCAAGGGGCGTTTACGAAACTCCTGCCGGAACTGTTTTAAGTTTTGCGCACAGGATTATGGAATCTATTACTTTGACCGGAGAGGAAATAGAACTCAAGAACAGCCTTGTCCCGCAATATTCAAAGCTGATATACGAAGGCAACTGGTTCAGCCCCGAATTAAAAGCCGTTCAATCGCTTATCGATTCTACTCAAACCTCGGTTAACGGGACAATAGGCTTAGAACTATATAAGGGAAACATTAAAGTTTTATATAGAAAATCAAAAAACAGCCTTTATTCCCAAAATATCGTTACCTTCGAGGACGATAAAGGCTCTTATTCCCAGAACGACGCAACCGGCTTCATCCACTTAAAATCTTTGCGCTATAAATTAATGTAGTACTGGAATTCAATTCCGGTACTGCCACAAAATGGAAATGAAAAATAAAAATAAAACCGAAAAAACCGGTCTCCTTAAACATAATAACTTCGTAAGGGGGCGTTTTATAGAGGATATATCGGAAATTACCGCTGATTTCACGGCATCGCTGGATATAGATAAAAAGCTTGCCGATTTTGACATAGACGGCAGTATCGCTCATTTGTACGCGCTGAAAAAAGCCGGCATAGTTACCGAAAAAGAAAAAAAAGATATAGAAAAAGCTCTTTTAAGAATTAAAAGGGAAATTAAAAGCGGCGAATTAACCCTTAATAAAAAATATGAAGATATTCATATGAATATAGAAAGGAGGCTTATTGAGCTGCTGCCTTCTTCAGGACCGAAACTGCATACCGGAAGGTCAAGAAACGATCAGGTATCTGTCGATTTCAGGCTTTACGTAAAAAATGAAATTAAGAAAATCGCGGAGGCGTTAATAGCTTTAAGAGAAGAACTTGTTTCTTCCGCCGCTTCAAATATAGAAACCGTAATTCCAGGTTATACCCACTTTCAGCATGCACAGCCGGTATCGCTGGCGCATCATTTGTCCGCTTACTACGAAATGTTTACGAGAGATTTTAAAAAATTAACTTCGGCTTACGAAACCGCCGACGTTTTAACTTTAGGAAGCGGCGCGCTTGCAGGCGTCGATTTTGATATCGACAGGTCTCTCGAAGCGGAAATTTTAGGATTCGGAAAAGTTTCCAGAAACAGTATGGACGGGGTTTCCGACAGGGATTTCGCGATAGAATTTAATTTTTCCCTTTCTATGATAGCTATGCATCTTTCCAGATTTTGCGAAGAACTTATCATATGGAACAGTTTTGAATTCGGTTTTATAAAATTAAAAGACGAATTTACGACCGGTTCAAGCATTATGCCGCAGAAAAAAAATCCGGACGTTCTCGAATTGATCAGGGGTAAAACAGGAGGAGTAATATCCAATCTTATTTCGCTTTTCATTATGATGAAATCTTTACCTCTTGCTTACAACAGGGATATGCAGGAAGACAAAAAACCGGTAATGGAAAGCGCTTTGACGGTTTTCGATTCGCTTTCGATATTTAAAGAAATAATAAAAACCGTGGAATTTAATAAAGACGTTATGTCGAAAGGGCTTAAAAACGATACTATTTATGCCACCGATATGGCGACGTATTTCGTTAAAAAAGGCTTGCCTTTCAGAAAATCGCACGAAGCTGTCGGCAAAATAGTGAATTACGCGGAAAATAAAGGCAAAAAACTTTCCGAGTTATCTCTGAAAGAATATAAAAATATTATAGATATTGCAGATAAAGATATATTTAACGTTTTTAATCCCGAAACATCGGTAAATTCTAAAAAAACGATTGGTGGAACCGCATTTAAACAAATAAAAAATATTTTAAAAGATTATGAAAAAGAGATCAAAAACGATAAGCTATTTTTATTTTCTCTTAAATAAAAAAAGAAATTTTGTTTTTTCAATACTTTATGTTTTATTGGCCGCAATATCTTTTTTATTATTGCCTGGATGCGCTAAAACGGGCTATCCCCAGCCTCCTAAAATCGTTCCGCCGCATTCTCCGGTTATATTGAAAGCCGAAAAAAATAAAAAAACAGTTCGCATAGTTTATCGCTATGTTTACGATTTAGATAAAATTAAAGGTTTTTTAATTTATCGCAGTTATTATAAAAATAAAAAAAACGCGGTTAAGTTGCAGTGTAATTCATCAAAACCTTTTGCTTTTCAAAATTTAAATTTTAAAAAAAGATTTAGCTTGCAAAATAATAAATTTTTTTATAATGTAAATAGTAAAGTTTTAAGAAACGGCTATTATGTTTTCTGCATAAAAAGCGTGGGTAATTTCAATATTAAATCGGATTTTTCTAATTATAAAATCATATTTATTAAAATTAATTAATATGTTATTATAAAAAATAAATTTTATTCGAGGTAAGATGCTATGACCATGCAAATTAAGAAAGATAAACTTAATAAGGCCTTTTTTTTATTAAGCATAATTATTATAGTAATTCTTGCATTTCTGCTTTTACAGAAGAGGTTTGGCCTTTATTTTAAAAAGGCTCCGTTTTCGCTAAAGCTGGTAAGGGTTATCGGAGCGGGATATCGCCTTAAAGGTCCGGCCGGCGTTGCATTCGGCAAAAGAAATAATATTTACGTCGTCGATTCGGGTAATTCAAGGATTTTGAAGTTTAACATTAGAGGTCGTTATATTAGGCAGTGGGGAATAGAAGGTAAAACTACCGGCGAGTTTATGATTCCGCTTTTTGCGGCTGCACATGGCAATCCTGAAAGAGTTTACGTAGTAGATTCCGGCAATTCAAGAATACAGGTTTTTAAACCTAACGGATATTTCGTATCTGAATTCGGCATATCTAAAAATCAAAAAAGAATGCTTATACAGCCTACCTGCGTCGCATTTTCCGACGGCAAAATATATGTCGCAAACTCCGGAGCCGACGATATTGCGGTTTATTCAAAAAACGGCAATTTTTATGAAAGCATAGGGAATTCTTTAATTAAAAGCAATGAAGGAAACGCTCTTTCGGCAAAAATAAACGGAAGCCAAAAAAGCGGAAGCGAAAGTACAGAGAAAAAAAGTAAAAAAGGCAAAAAAAATAAAAAAAATTCAAATTCTTCAAATATTTCAGGCAAAAGCGCAGTTAAAAACTTAACTGTTGCGTTTAAACTTAAAAAACCCGTAAGCATTACCTTTTCTAAAAAATATATTTACGTTTCCGATTACGGTCTTTCAAAGATACTTGTTTTTAACAGGCAGTTCGATTATATAGGCGCCATAGGAATAAAAGGACAGTCGGGGCATAGGCTTTATCATCCGGTCGGCATAGTTTATAAACACGGTTACCTTTACGTCGCTAATTACGGCAGAAGCATTTTAACCGTATTTAAATTAGCCGACGGTTATAACGTTATAAAAGCCTACAATTTTGGAACTCCCGGGATCGGCAAAAATAATTTTAATCATGAATCTAATATATCTATGTCTTTAAGCGGAAAATACATTGCTATTGCCGACACTAACAACAACAGGGTATTGATATACCGTATAATCGGCAGTTGATTAAATGAAAACCAAGGTTGCAATTATAGGCTCAGGTCCAGCCGGCTCTTCGGCCGCGATAGCTTTATCCAAAAAAGGAATACCCAATATCTTAATAGACAAACGAAGAACTATAGGATTGCCTGTGCAGTGCGCCGAGTTTGTTTCTTCCGGCATAAGTTCCTACGTCGATATGAATTCATTGCTTTCCGCCGTAAACCAAAAAATACAATATATTTACATTAATGCAGGAAATAAAACTTATAAACACGCCGGCAGCGGCTATATTTTAAACAGGGATATTTTCGATTTAAATCTGTCGGAGAAAGCCGTGCAATTAGGTTCAAAATTGTTTGCGGGTTCAAGGGTTTATAAGATAGACAGACAAAAAAACTGTATAGAAGTGCTCGATGTTTTAGAAAAAATAGTATATGAAATTTATTATGATTACTTAATAATAGCGGCAGGTCCAAACAATATTTTTAAATCTTATAATTCCCATGGAGAATCTTATATTTATGCGCTGCAGATAAAAACGGAACTTTTAAGAAAATTAGATTCGGTGTTCTGTTATTTTAGGAATTATATACCTTACGGCTACGGCTGGATTTTTCCTAAAGTCAATTATGCAAATGTGGGCATCGGCGTTGAAAAGCCTGTTTCCGATGTTAATCTTTCAGCTTGTTTAAAAAAGTTTGCCGATGAATTAAAAAGCGAAGGGCTTATAGGAAGCGAAGTTATAGAAAAAACATCCGGATTAGTTCCCGTATCGGGACTGAACGATTTAATCTCTGGCAATATAGTTTTTTGCGGAGACGCCGCCGGTTTGACTCACCCGGTTACCGGAGCCGGCATTTTAAATGCAATAATATCCGGAAGTTTAGCGGGGGATTATGCGGCGGACAGCGTTAAGGCATCTAAAAATTTTTTAAACGATTATAAGGAAGAAATAGAGTCAATTTTTAAAAAGTCTTTTTTAACCGCTTGTGAAAAAAGGTATCGATTATATCCTTTAATGAACGACGAATACGGCATAAGCAAAAATATTAAGCTCCTATGGCCTTCTTTTGAAGAATATTACGTTTAAACGTTAAACCGCCCGATAAACCTTGTTTTATATCTCATAAAGAGTTAAAATTAATAAATCGGCAAATTTTTTACTAAGAAAATATAAATATCTTAGACATGATATGCGCTAAGGAAAATATTAATAATAGCTTATAAATAATGTATAAATGCAAAAACTGCGGCGCCGTTTCTTTAAAATGGGTAGGTAGATGCCCTGAATGCCATAGTTTTAATACTATGGAAGAAGTTATAGCGGGTGAAAATAAGCCTAAGATTGTAAAGTTTAAAAAAACTCCTCCATCTGTTTCGCCTGCCACGGTTTTAGACTGGCAAAATTTCCAAAATGTAGCAAGAATAACAACAGGAATAAAAGAATTCGATTTATCGGTCGGTTCGGGGCTGGTAGCCGGACAGAGCATTCTTATAGGCGGAGAACCCGGAATAGGAAAATCTACGCTTATGCTTCAAGTTGCCGAAAAAATTTCCCTGTCCGGGCTTAATACTTTATATATTTCCACGGAAGAATCGTTAAACCAGATTATTTTAAGAGCAAAAAGATTAAAAATAGATTCTAAATCCCTTTTTTTTCAAGCGCTTAACGATATTAACGAGATTTTATATTCTATAGAAAACGGAAATTACGGTTTTGTAATAATAGATTCGATTCAGCGCATAACTATTCCTCAGTCCGATTCTGCTTATGGTAGCGTCAACGGATTGAGGGAAATAGCCCATGAGATTACGTCGCTGTGTCTGAAAAAAAATTGCGGAGTTTTTCTTGTATGCCATGTTACTAAAGAAGGGGGGTTTGCCGGACCAAAAACGTTAGAACATATAGTGGATACGGTTCTGTATTTTGATTCAAGTAAAAGAGATTCATATAGGATTTTAAGATGTTATAAAAACAGGTTCGGTTCTACGGACGAAGTAGGAATATATGAAATGTCGGAAAACGGGTTAAAAGTGGTTAAAAATCCGTCGGCTTATTTTACTTCCGAAAGACAGCCGGATTCGCCGGGTTCGGTTGTAGTGCCGTGCTTAGAAGGAACGAGGGCGATGCTGGTCGAAGTGCAGGCTCTTGTAGTTCCGTCTTATATGCCCGTTCCTAAAAGAGTTTGTCTAGGCATAGATTCCGGCAGAGTTTCTATTATTTCCGCCGTACTTGAAAAAAAAGAAGGAATAAAACTTTCATCAAAAGAAATTTACGTTAAAATATTCGGAGGCATAAACGTTCAAGAGCCTGCCGTCGATTTGCCGGTAGCTCTTTCGATAACTTCAAGCTACTTGGAAAAACCGCTTCCTCCAAATTTTATAGCCTTTGGGGAGGTAGGATTGACGGGGGAAGTCAGGGGCGTCGGCAATCCCTCTGCAAGGATAAAAGAGGCGTTAAATATGGGTTTTTCCGATGTTTTGCTTCCTCAATCCAACGTTAAAGACGTAAAAGACGTTAAGGGCATTTCCGCCGTAAATCTTCATCCTTTAACAAAATTAAAAAAAATTATTGAATATTTAGTCTAACTGAAATAAAATAAACGTCAGGCAGTTAATAAAATAATTAATTAAAAAATAAAAAAGAGAATCTATTTTGCAAAATATTTCTTTCGATTATATAGAAAACGAATTAGAAAAAGTAGAAGAGCAGTTCGAAAAACATCTTATAACGGAAACGCCTTTAATACATAAGGTTGCCGAATATGTCATTTCAAGCGGAGGGAAAAGAATACGTCCTATACTTCTTATCGTAGCTTCAAAATTATGCGGTTACGACGGGAACGACCATATTTCGCTTGCGGCCGTAATAGAATTTATTCATACGGCTACCTTGCTTCACGACGACGTCGTAGATAATGCTCCATTAAGAAGGGGTAAGGCATCCGCGAATACAATTTTTGGAAACGAAGCCGCCGTTCTTGTAGGAGATTATTTATTTGCCAAATCTTTTAAAGTCTTGTCGGATATTAATAATATAAAAGTTATAAAGTCTTATTCCGACGCTACTACCCTTATGGCGGAGGGAGAAGTAAAAGAATTAGTTAAAACTGCGGATATAAAAACCGGCGAAAAAGATTATTTAGATATAATTATTAAAAAAACCGCCGTTCTTTTTGCATGTGCTTCCGAAGTCGGCGCCATAATTGCCGGCAAAGAAGAAAAATGTGCAAAAAAACTTTACGATTACGGCTTGAATATAGGAATTGCTTTTCAGCTTATGGACGATGCGTTAGACTATATTTCGGATAAAGAGTTCGGTAAATTTATAGGAAACGATTTAAAAGAAGGGAAACTCACGCTTCCGCTGATACATGCTATAGAAAGGGCAAGTCAAGACGAAAAAGAAGTTATCACTAATATAATTTATAAAAAAAGGCTGGCATCCAAGGATCTTAGAACGGTTTTGTCGTTGGTTAAAAGTTACGGTTCTATCGACTATACTATATCGAAGGCAAAAGATGCGATAAAAAAAGCAAAAAAGAATCTTGATATATTTCCGGACTCAAAGTATAAAAACAGTTTAATAGATATTGCAGATTATATAATAGACAGGAAATTATAACTTATGAACGATTTTATTTTTAAAGAAAACCAACTTTATTGCGAAAACGTGCCCGTTAAGGAAATTGCCGGCAACGTCGGAACGCCGTTTTATCTATATTCGCTGGCTACTTTAAGAAGGCATTTTAACGTTTTCGACGAAAGTTCCAGAGTTTTAAATTCATTAGTATGCTACAGCGTTAAAGCTAATTCAAACATCGCTATACTTAATTTTTTATTTAAAATGGGCTGGGGCGCGGATATAGTTTCCGGAGGAGAACTTTTCAGGGCAATTAAAGCTGGAGTAGATACGGGAAAAGTTGTATATTCCGGGGTAGGAAAGACTGAAGCCGAAATAGAATATGCGATCAAATCTAATATCCTTATGTTTAACGTGGAATCACTGCCCGAAGTTTTTCTTATCGATAAAGTAGCCGGCAGGTTAAATACGAAAGCAAGAATATCTTTCAGGATAAACCCGAACGTCGATCCTAAAACGCATCCTTATATATCTACCGGCCTTAAGAAAAATAAATTCGGCATAAGCATAAAACATGCTGTTTCGGCGTACGAAACGGCAAAGGAATTGAAAAATATAGACGTAGTAGGGCTTGACTGCCATATAGGTTCGCAGTTGACAGAAATATCCCCGTTTAATGATGCCGTAGAAATAATAAAGGAACTTCTCGACAGAATTACCGCTAAAGGTTTCGATATTAAATATCTGGATCTTGGAGGCGGACTCGGTATAACTTACGAAAATGAAATGCCGCCTCATCCTTCCACTTATATGAATTCTATTAAAAATATATTAAAAAGTTACGACGGAAAGGTTATTTTCGAACCGGGCAGATTAATAGTCGGAAACGGCGGAATATTTGTCGCTAAAGTTACATACGTCAAAGATACCGGAAGTAAAAACTTTATAATAACCGACGGGGGAATGAACGATTTAATCAGGCCGGCTCTATATGAGGCGTATCATGAAATAGTGCCGGTTATAAAAAAAGAAGGGCCTAAAATTAAAGCAGATATAGTAGGTCCTATTTGCGAATCCGCCGATTTTTTCGGAAAAGACAGAGTTTTAAATTCGGTTTCGGATGGAGATTTAATTGCGGTATTCAGCGCAGGCGCTTATGGTTTTTCGATGTCTTCCAACTATAACTCAAGGCCAAGGGCTACAGAAGTACTCGTCGATAAAGATAATTTTTATGTAATTAGAAATCGCGAAACCTATGAGGATTTAATAGATAAAGAAATTATACCGGAAAACATAAAATAATCAGATATTGCTTTGTACATAGCCATTAGTCATTGCGAGCCTCAGCGAAGCGATATTTTTTAACAAATAAATAAAAAAGGAGTTTTAAATATGTTTAAAGGAGTTTTCACGGCAATAGTAACGCCTTTTAAAGGCGGCAAAATAGACGAAAAAGCGCTTAGAAAACTGATAGAATTTCAGATAGAAAACGGAGCGGCGGGAATTGTTGCGTGCGGAAGCACCGGCGAATCGGCTACGCTTTCGTTTGAAGAGCATATAGACGTTATTAGGATTGCTGCCGAAGCGGCTGAAGGCAAAATTAAAGTTATAGCCGGAACCGGTTCTAATAATACGGTAGAAGCCGTTCATCTTGCAAAAGCTGCAGAAAAGTTTAAAATAGACGGACATTTGCAAATTACTCCTTATTATAATAAACCTACGCAGGAGGGGCTTTTCCTTCACTTTAAAACGGTAGCCGCCAGTTGTTCCAAACCTGTAATTCTTTATAACGTTCCTACCAGAACGGCGGTCAATATTCTTCCCGAAACGGTATTGAGGCTTGCAGAAATTGACAATATAACAGGAATTAAAGAAGCAAGCGGTTCTTTGGAGCAGGCAACGGCTATTTTGAGAAAAGCGCCTGAGAAATTTTGCGTTTTATCCGGCGATGATGCGCTTACCCTTCCGATAATTGCCGTAGGCGGCGGCGGCGTTATCTCGACGGTTTCAAACATTGTGCCTAAAGATATGTCTCTTATGACGGATTATGCGTTAAAAGGAGACCTTAAGTCTGCAAGGAGGCTTAATTTTAAACTACTTCCGCTTATTCATGCAATGTTTATAGAAACTAATCCTATACCGGTAAAAAAAGCTTTAAACATAATGGGATTTATTGAAAATGAAATAAGGCTGCCTTTATCGGAAGCATCCGGCGGCAGTATAGATAAAATAAAAACAGCCTTAAAAGAATACGGGATACTGCAATAATGGAAAAAAAGGGTATATTAGTTTGCGGGAGCAAAGGGAGAATGGGGAATGCTATAATCTCCGTTCTTTCCGATTATCCGGATTTATTATTTATAGGCGGCATAGATTCAAATTATGCCGAAGATGAAACAACAGTTTCGCCTCTTAAAGATTTAACCGAATTAGAAATCAATAAAGTTTCGGCAGGAAAATTTTTAACTTTAAAAGAAGCTCTTCATTTAACCGCCGCAATTAAGAAAAAAGTCGTTATAGATTTCACGTCTAAAAGCGCATCATTGATACATGCGGAAGAGGCGGCGCTTTATAATGTTCCTATCGTTATCGGTTCTACCGGATTTTCGGAAAACGATTTAAAAACGGTAGAAGATTACGGAAAACGTATTCCTATTGTTTTGTCCGGCAATATGAGCTTAGGAATTAACGTTTTAATGAATATCGTTTATGATGCGTCAAAATATCTTGGAATAAATTACGATTGTGAAATAATAGAAATGCACCATAAAAAGAAAAAAGACGCTCCAAGCGGAACTGCTAAAATGCTTGCGGAATCGATAGCTAAACAGAGGCATATTGATCTTGCGGAAAAAGCAGTTTACGGCAGGTGTGGAGACGTAGGAGAAAGAAAAAAAGACGAAATAGGCATATTTTCGGTAAGAGCCGGAGATATAATAGGAGAACACAAGGTAATATTTGCCGGAAACGAAGAAATAATAGAAATTACGCATAAGGCAGTATCCAGAAATAATTTTGCGCGCGGCGCAATTAAAGCGGCTGTATGGCTTAGCGATAAAAACAAAGGATTTTACGATATGAGAGACGTTTTGGGGTTGAACAAATATGAATAAGACAAAGTATATATTTATAACGGGCGGTGTCGTTTCAAGTCTTGGGAAAGGCATTGCGGCTTCATCCATAGGAGCTCTTCTTGAAGCAAGGGGGCTTAATATAACAATGCAGAAGCTTGACCCATATATAAACGTAGATCCGGGAACTATGAATCCTTTTCAGCACGGAGAGGTTTTTGTTACCGACGACGGAGCCGAAACCGACCTTGATCTCGGCCATTACGAAAGATTTACGTCGCTTTCTCTTACAAAAAAGAACAACTTAACAAGCGGACAGGTTTACGATGCCGTTATCAGCAACGAAAGAAAAGGAGCTTATCTCGGCAAAACCGTTCAAGTAATTCCGCATATAACAGACGAAATAAAAAAAAGAATAATCGAAGCTTCCGAAGGCAAAGACGTTGCGATTATAGAAATAGGCGGAACGGTAGGCGACATAGAAAGCCTTCCTTTTCTTGAGGCTATAAGACAGTTTAAATTAGACAAAGGCAAAGACGACGTTCTTTATATTCATCTAACGCTAGTTCCGTTTATAAAAACGGCAGACGAGCTTAAAACAAAGCCGACCCAGCATTCCGTTAAAGAATTGAGGGCTATAGGCATAGAACCTTCGATTATAATATGCAGGGCGGACAGAGTTTTGCCGCAGGATATAAGGGAAAAAATAGCTCTTTTCTGCAACGTCGAAGCAGATGCGGTTATTACCGCTAAAGACGAAGAGAGCATTTACGACGTTCCGCTTTCCCTTCACGAAGAAAAACTCGATTCAAAAATAATAGAATACTTGAATATATGGGCTAAATCTCCGGATTTAAACGCATGGACTAATATATCCAATACTTTAAAAACGCTTAAAAATTTAGTTACTATAGCCGTAGTAGGGAAATACGTAAATCTTAAAGAATCTTATAAAAGCTTAAACGAAAGTCTTATTCACGGCGGTCTTGCCAATAACGTTAGCGTAAATATAAAATATATCAATTCCGAAGATTTAGAAGGAGACGACTGGAAGGATAACCTTAAAGAATTAGAAGGATGTTCGGGCATACTGGTTCCGGGCGGTTTTGGTTCCCGCGGCATTAGCGGAATGTTGAGGGCAATTAATTATGCAAGAACCAACAATATTCCTTATTTCGGAATATGCCTCGGAATGCAGCTTATGACGGTAGAATATGCAAAAAACGTGTTGGGTTTGAAAGACGCAAATTCCTACGAGTTCGACGAAATTACGCCGGATCCGGTAATCAGCATAATGGACGACCAGAAGGATATCGGCAATATGGGCGGAACTATGAGATTAGGCGCATATCCATGCGTAATATCTAAAAATACGCTTGCCTATCAAATTTATTATAAAAACAATAAAAAATATCCGGCTAACAATAAAAACTGCGTAAAGTTGAATCATGACGGAAACATTATTATAAGCGAAAGACACAGGCACAGGTTTGAATTTAACAATAAATACAGAGAAAAATTTAAAACTTCCGGTTTTGTTTTTTCAGGGACGTCGCCGGATGATAAACTTATAGAAATTTGCGAGATTAAAGACCATCCGTGGTATATAGGGTGCCAGTTTCATCCGGAATTCAAATCTTCGCCGCTGTATCCCCATCCGCTGTTCAGGGAATTTATTGCGGCAGCGGTTAAATATTCGAATAATTTATTATCGATTCAGCCTAAGGTTAAAGTTAAGATTAAAGCTAAACATAATATGACGAAAGCAGTCGATAAATTAAATAAAAATAAAAGGAAAAGCAAAAACACGCCTGTTTAAAATATTATTTAAATTTTTCCAGCATTTTCGCATAAATTAAAATTAAACGATATGAAAAAAATAAATGTTTTTACAAAAGAAGATTTAACATCGGAATTAAAATTTAAATTTAATAACGACTATCCTTTTGTAATTGCCGGCCCCTGCGTAATAGAGGATGCCGCCGCCATGGACGATATAGTTTCGACGTTGAAGGAATATTCCAGAGAACTAAATTTTAATCTTATTTTTAAGGCTTCTTACGATAAAGCAAACAGAACGTCGGTTAATTCTTTCAGGGGTCCCGGCATAGATAAAGGTTTAAAAATATTAAGCGATATTAAAGCGAAATATGACGTTCCTATATTAAGCGACGTTCATAGCGCAAAAGAGGCCGAAATTGCGGGCGGCGTTCTCGACGTTATACAGATACCTGCTTTTTTGTGCCGTCAAACCGATATTATTTTAGAAGCGGCAAAAACAGGAAAAGTAATTAACGTTAAGAAAGGTCAGTTTATGGCGCCATGGGATACGAAATTTATAGTAGAAAAAATTGCGTCGGTAGAAAATTATAAGGTGATTTTGACCGAAAGAGGGGTAAGTTTCGGCTATAATA
Source organism: bacterium (assembly GCA_021789455.1). Next base: position 27,883 of record JAJYJN010000001.1, read on the forward strand.
ATCTTGTCGTAGATTTCAGGTCTATTCCCGTAATGAAAGAAACCGGAGCACTCGTAGTTTTCGATGCTACGCACAGCGTCCAACTGCCTGGGGGAGGGGGCTCAGTTTCTTCTGGAAACAGGGAATACGTTATGCCGCTTGCAAGGGCGGCAGCAGCGGCAGGAGTCGACGGTTTGTTTTTTGAAGTCCACACCGATCCGCCGAGAGCTTTAAGCGATTCCGCAAATTCCGTTTATTTGAGCTCATTTAAGGATAATTTAAAAAATATTCTGGAAATATCTAAATATAGTAAAATATAAAAAAATGACGCAGCATAATATATTAAAAACGGCAGAAAATGTGTTAAGAATAGAAGCCGATTCGGTGTCTGCCCTTATAAACAGGCTTGACGATAATTTTGAAAAAATGGTGCATTGCCTTATAGGGATTAAAGGCAAAGTTATTTTAACCGGAATGGGGAAATCGGGTATTATAGCCAGAAAAATATCTTCTACCCTTGCAAGTACCGGTACTCCATCTTTTTTTATGCATCCGGCGGAAGCTTCACATGGAGATCTCGGAGTTATTTCTAAAAACGATGCGGTAATAGTTCTGTCTAACAGCGGAAATACCAAAGAAATAGCTTCGATACTGCCGGCAATAAAGCTTATAGGCGCTAAAATTATTGGATTTTCAGGCAATAAACATTCGCGTTTATTTGAATTATCGGATTATTTTTTCGACGTATCCGTAGCCCAAGAAGCGTGTCCTTATAATATAGCTCCTACCGCGAGCACGACGGCTCAGCTTGCAATCGGCGACGCTCTTGCGGTTGCGCTTTTAAAGGAGCGGAATTTTTTAGAAGAAGATTTTGCAAAACTTCATCCGGGAGGTTCTATAGGCAAAAAATTTATAAAAGTGGCCGAGTTAATGCATAATGGCGAAGAAATACCTTTGGTCCGGGATACGGTTTTATTAAAGGACGCTATTTTAGAAATGAATTCTAAAAGATTAGGGCTTACCGGAGTTATAGACGAGAATAATATTCTATGCGGCATAATAGTCGACGGAGATTTGAGGAGGGCAATGCTTTCTCCGATTGATATAATAAACGAACCGGTAAAAAACATAATGACTAAAAATCCTAAAACTATACTGAAGAATGCTCTTGCCGTTAACGCTCTGCAAAAAATGGAGGAATCGAAAATTACTTCGCTTTTCGTAGTAGAATCGGAAGGCTATAAAAATCCTATCGGAGTTATTCATATTCACGATATAATAAAAGCAGGAATAATATGACTAAAAAATTAAATTTTTCCGATATAGAAATTTTAGTTTTCGACGTTGACGGAGTTTTGACGGACGGAAAAATATATTTATCCGAAAACGGGGTTGAAACAAAAACTTTTTTTGCCCATGACGGGGCAGGCATGAAATTAGCCAAAAAATCCGGATTAAAAGTCGGTATGATTTCCGCAAGAACAAGTCATGCAGCTTCTTTAAGAGCCAAGGAACTCGGAGTAGATTTTTATATAGAGGGATGCAAGGATAAATATAAAGCGCTGAAACCGTTATTAGAAGAGTTTAAAATAGACGTTAAAAATTTATTCTACATGGGGGACGATATTGTCGATATAGAACTTTTAAAATTAGCCGCAATTTCTGCCACGGTTCCTAATGCGCCGGAATACATAAAGGATTGCGCCGACTTTGTAACCTCTAAAAACGGCGGGTGCGGTGCGGTGCGGGAGGTTTGCGATATAATTTTAAAAGAGAAAGGATTGCTTTTAAAATTTTTGAATTCGTTGTAATTAAATTATATGTCCTTAGACCGGAAAACTATAAGAATAATTGCGCTTATACTGTCTTTATGCTTTATAGCTATTCTGGCAGTTTTTCTTATACTGCATTATCTTCGCGGCAATACGGGACTTTTCAATTTCAAGATATCAAAAGGTTACATAAGCCTTAAAAAAATAGATTATAAATTTTATAAAAAAGGAATTCTTGCTTATGAAATTTTCGCTAAAAGTTTAAACTATAAGTCTAAAAAGAAAAATATAATAAAATTAAACGCCGTAAAGATTTATATTTACGGCAAAAATAGAAAACCGGCTTATATAATAATAGGGAAAACCGGAAAACTTAATACCGTTTCTAAAAACGTAATAATTTCAGGCGGCGTTTCGATAAATGGTTCAAACGGCATGCTGATTAAAACTGATATAATAGATTATTTTGCTAAAAAAGACGAAATAGCGGCTCCGGGCGGCATGAAAATTAAAAGCAAGAATTATTTTATTTCAGGAGAAGGATTTATCTATTACGTAAAAAAGAAATTATTTGTTTTACGGAAAGACGTTCATTTTTTATCTAATAACGCTAATATGAGAAGGTCGTCTAAATGAAAATCAAATTTTATTTTTTTATCGTTTTTATTTTTTTGCCGATATTTTTACTGTTTCAAAATAATTTATCGCTCGGCGCTTCAACTCGCAATAATTTAAACAATGCGAATAAAACGCATAATAAAACCGATATAAAGTCCGATTCTTTAACGGTAAACAATAAAACGCATATTGCAGTATTTAAGGGGCACGTGGTGGCTCTTAAGGGCAAACTGAAGATACTGTCGTCTGTACTTAAAATTATATATACTAAAAAAAATAAAATTAAAATACTTATCGCTACGGGAAACGTGCATATTATAAAAGGCAAAGACAATATTACCGGAGGGAGGGCAGTTTATTACGATAAAAGGAAAATTGCGGTAATAACGGAAAATCCAGTGGCATACGAGGGGAAAAACAGAATAGCCGGAAAGAAAATAATAATTAATTTTAAAACAGGTATTTCTACCGTTATCGGTGGACCAAAACGCGTTAATGCCGTAGTTTATTCAAAAAAGTCAATCAGCGTAAAAAAAAATAACGTAAAAACAAAGAAACAAAGATGATAAAAGCCGTAAATTTAATTAAAAAATTTAAAAAAAGGACGGTAGTAAATGAAGTTTGTCTTGAAATTAGGCCTGGAGAGATAACCGGTCTTTTAGGCCCCAACGGAGCCGGTAAGACGACTACTTTTAATATGATATCAGGCATGCTTAGGCCGGACGGCGGTTCCATATTTTTGGACGACGTCGACATTACTAAACTGCCTATGTATAAACGCGCAAGATTAGGCATAGGTTATTTGCCTCAAGAGACTTCGGTATTCAGGAAACTTACGGCGGAACAGAATCTTACGGCTATTTTTGAACTTTTAAAAATATCCGAAAAAGAAAAAAATCAGAGGCTTAACGAATTGATAGAAAAATTCGGACTCGAGAAAGTAAGAAAATCTTTTGTAATGAGCTTATCCGGAGGAGAAAGAAGAAGGGTAGAAGTAGCCAGATCGCTTATACTTTCTCCAAAGTTTATACTTTTAGACGAACCTTTTTCAGGCATAGATCCTATCGCCGTAGAGGATATGCAGGATATTCTTATCGGTTTAAAGAAAGATTCAATAGGTATTTTAATAACCGACCATAACGTAAGGGAAGCTTTAAGGATATGCAACAGCGCATATATAATAAATGACGGAAAAATAATAGAAAAAGGTTCCCCTTCCCACATTATTTCCAGCTCGATTGTTAAAAGATTTTTCCTTGGAGAAAAGTTTAATCTGGGTATTTAGATTTAAATGTTATATAATTAATATATAATCCTTAAATCACTATTAGAGACTATAAAATTGTCTATAACGGTGATTTAAGGAACTATATAACTTAATTGAAATATATAGTTCTGCATCGATTTAACGGCGATTATTAATTTGTTTTTTCAGGAGTTTTTTTATGAGCGGTATGGAACTGAGGCAAAATCTTAAACTGTCCCAACAGTTGGTGATGACCCCGCAGCTGCAGCTTGCGATCAAGATGCTTGCTCTTAACAATATCGAACTTTCAGATATGGTTAAACAAGAAATATTGGAAAACCCTATTCTTGATGCCGAATCTGCCGGCGTGAAAAGTGAAGACGAAGCCGAAAATTATAAACCTGAAGATGCGCTTCCGTCTAATATTCCGGTTGAAGCCGATTCCGAATCGGAACAAGGTTTTAATGAAATTGCTCAGTACTTGGTGAACTATAACGAACAGCTTGTAGATTTATCTAAAAACGACGGTATTTTAGGCGCAGGAGACAATAATTATTTAGAATATAAATTAGAGAGCAGTTTTTATAGAGGTGAAACGCTTTACGAACATGTAATGGAGCAAGTCAGAACCGGTAATTTTTCGGACGATGAAATTATGCTTGCCGAATACATTGCCGGCAATTTAGACTCTAAAGGATTTCTTGCGGTTTCAATAAAAGACCTTGAATATTTTGTAAAAAAAAATATTTCACACGATATAAACGCTACTTTTGTACCGAATACGCTTTATAAAATTAATATATTAGAACCTGTAGGATTAGCCGCCGATAACGTAATATCAAGTCTGGCTATTCAAGCGGATTTTTATTTCAAGGGCGATGCTCTGCTAAAAGAATTAATAAATAAGTACTTAAAAGAAGTAGCCGCTAAAAATTATCAAAAAATATGCAAAGAAACAAAAACAAGTTTAGAAAAAGTTTTGCTTTCTATAGAAAATTTAAAAAAATTAAATCCGAACCCGGCGGCTAATTTCAGCAAAGAAGCGCCTCGTTACATTGTTCCGGATCTTTTCCTAAAAAAAGAGAATGATCGTTACGTGGTATATATGCAGGACGATTCTATTCCGGAGATAAAAATCAATTCTTATTATAAAAAGGTTATCAGCGGTGAAATAGCGGTATCGCCCGATATTAAAAATTATGCCGAAGAAAGATTTAAATCGGCTATGTGGTTAATGAAAAGCATTAATACGAGAAAAGAAACTATTTTAAATATTGCACAGAAAATAGTCGATAAACAGTACGATTATTTCGATAAATGCGGCGGCAACCTGAAACCTTTGATTCTAAAAGATATATCCGAAGAGCTTAATATTCATGAATCTACCGTTTCCAGAGCTACCGCGAATAAATATTTAAGCACCCACATGGGAGTATTCGAGCTTAAAAATTTTTTTACCGGAGCTTCATACGGCGAATCTTCATCCGGTAACGTTATGGCGAGAATCAAATCTATTATAGATTCAGAACATTTTATCGGCAAAGTTTATAAAGATGCGGAAATCGTTGATATTTTAAAGAAACAGGGTATTAATATAGCAAGAAGGACGATTGCAAAATATAGGGATATTATGAATATACCGCCTTCAAGTATAAGGCATAAAAATATTTTATTATAAACAATACACATTAACAAAAAGGAGACCAAAAAGATGAACATTGCAGTTACGTTTAAGCATATCGATTCCAGCGATGCTATAAGGCAGTATGCCGAATCAAAATTCCAAAAATTAGAAAAGTATTTAAACAATATTATGGATGTGCATATTACTCTTAGTATCGAACGTGTCGACCATAAAGAATCCGGCGTTGCGCAGATTAAATTAACGGCAAAAAACCTTACCGTAAATGCGGAAGAAAAATCGGCAGACATATACAGCGCCATAGACCTTTTGCTGGAAAAAGTCGAGTCGCAGATTAAAAAGCATAAGGAGAAGATGAGAAGAAAAGAGCACGTAGAAGAAGGAGCGGACTTATTTTCCGAAACAGACGACGATTCGTCTTTAGATATTGCAATAAAAGACGATTATGAAAGACAGCCGTTAAGCGTTAAAGAAGCCTTGCATAAATTAGAAAAAAGAAACAAAGATTTTATAATTTTCAAAGATAAAGAATCATCCAAAGTATCTTTCATTTATCGCGGCGATGACGGCGAAATTTCTATGATAACCCCTGAATTTTAATCAATAAAGCGATTTACATATGCAACGGTAACGGAAATTAAATTTAAACGTATAAATTAAATATAATTGACGTGTCTATTTATCAATCAAAATCCGAAAATACCGAAAAACCAAATATACTGATAATAAGCGGTATTTCCGGTTCGGGAAAGTCTTCGGCGTTAAAAATTCTTGAAGATAGAGGTTTTTTTTGCGTAGATAATATGCCGATGATTTTGCTGCCGAAATTTTTTGAATTAGGGTTGGCCGCCCGCCTTAAAAACATACTTTTTGTTATAGATATCAGGGAAAAAAGTTTTTTAAAAGAGTTTGAAGACTATATCAAATTTTTAAAAAAGCGGGCATGTTTTTTTAAATTTATTTTTTTAGACGCAAGAGACGACGTAGTAATAAGGAGATATTCCGAAACAAGAAGAAAACATCCTCTCTCGGAAGGCGATATAACTACGGCGGTCAAAAAAGAACGCAAACTTCTTAATAATGCAAAGGGCAATGCAGATGCGGTAATAGACACATCCGATATTAAAATACACGATTTAGAGGGCATCTTATCTGCCCATCTGGACGGTCTTTTATCTTCAGCTCAATTTTCGGTTAAAATAATCTCCTTCGGTTTTAAATACGGCATTCCGCTTTCCGCCGATACGCTTTTTGACGCGCGGTTTCTTCCTAACCCTTATTTTATGCCGCAACTTAAAAATCTTACCGGTTTCGATTCGGAAATAGCCGAATATATGCTGTCGTTTAAAGAGAGCGATGAATTTATAACCCGCATATCGGATTTTTTAACTTTTACGCTTCCTCTTTATAAAAAAGAAAATAAATCTTATTTTACCGCAGCTATTGGATGTACCGGCGGCGTTCACAGGTCGGTGTTTATAGTCGAAGAATTAAAAAAAAGGCTTGCAGGCATTAATGAAGATTACGGAATTACTTTTTATCATAGAGACGTTCAAAGGAAATAAATCGAAAAAAAACCGCAAAATTTATTGATTTTATGATATATTTATTATATGATATTATCATATAGTTATATAATATATAGGTGAATTTTTTTAGTATATTTTTTAAACATTAAATTAAAGGTGGTTTATTATGAAAAATAAAAAATCAAGTTTTATTTTTACTTCGGAATCCGTAACGGAAGGTCATCCCGATAAAATTTGCGATAAAATATCAGACTCTATTTTAGATGCCTTTATAGGGCAGGACAAACATTCTAAAGTTGCTTTAGAAACAATGGTAACCACCGGTCTTGTGGCTATTGCCGGCGAAGTTACGTCAAACGGAACGGTAAATTATCAGGATATAATAAGAAAAGTTATAAAAGAAATAGGGTACGACGATTCATCCATAGGTTTCGATTATAAAAGCTGTGGAATAATAGCCGCAGTAGGAAAGCAGTCTTCGGACATCAGAATGGGCGTGGTGCGTGAAAAAGACGAAGATCAGGGTGCCGGCGATCAGGGTTTGATGTTCGGATACGCAACTTCCGAGACGGAAGATTTTATGCCTGCGCCTATTTATTATGCACATAAATTAACCAAAAGACTTGCCGAAGTTAGAAAATCCGGAGTTCTCGATTTCATAAGGCCGGACGGCAAATCGCAGGTTTCCGTCAGATACGTTAACGGAGAGCCTGAAAAAATCACCTCGATAGTTCTTTCTACTCAGCATACAGAATCCGTATCTCAAGAAAAACTTAAAGATGCCGTTATCGCAGAGGTTATAGATAAAACGATACCTGCCGACCTTATGGATAAAGATACGAAGTTTTTTATTAATCCTACAGGTCGTTTCGTAATAGGCGGGCCAAACGGAGATACAGGTTTAACCGGAAGAAAGATAATAGTCGATACGTACGGAGGGATGGGTAGACACGGCGGAGGCGCTTTTTCAGGAAAAGACCCTTCTAAAGTCGACAGAAGCGGTTCGTACATGGCAAGATATATAGCCAAAAATATAGTCGGAAGCGGTATAGCAAAAAAATGCGAAGTTCAAATAGCTTATGCTATAGGAATCGCCGAGCCGGTTTCGGTTATGGCAAATACTTTCGGAACGGGAATCTATCCCGATGAAGCGATTTCCGATGCCGTATTGGAAGTTTTCAGCTTAAAACCATATAATATAGTTAAAACATTAGATCTTTTAAGGCCTATTTACTCTAAAACATCTAATTATGGTCATTTTGGCAGATTCGACGAAGATTTCGTCTGGGAAAAACTTCTTAAAATTGAGGAAATCAAAGAAGTATCGGCTAATTTAAGCAAAGTCAAAGAGCATGTATAAAATTTAATATAATAATGGAGGCTGGATGTCGGATATAAAAGATATTAAACTTGCAAAAGAAGGTAAAGAGAGAATTTTATGGGCAGAACAGGATATGCCCGTTCTAGGTTTAATAAAAGAACAGTTTGTTGACAATAAACCTTTTAAGGGTTTAAAAATGGGGCTCTGTCTGCATGTAACGGCGGAAACCGCAAATCTTGCCAGAACTTTGAAAGAAGGCGGCGCCGAAATATATCTTTGCGCATCAAACCCTCTTTCGACGCAGGACGATGTAGCCGCTTCTCTTACAAAAGATTTCGGAATAGACGTTTATGCTATAAAAGGGGAAGATTCCGACACTTATTACAGTCATATAGAAAGCGTTCTTAGCAAAGAACCTAACGTAACGTTAGACGACGGAGCAGACTTAATATCTGTAATACATAAAAAGCATAAAAAACTTATAAAAAACATAAAAGCCTCTATGGAAGAAACTACTACAGGCGTAATCAGACTGCGTTCTATGCAGGAAGCAGGAGAGCTTAAAATACCGGTTATTGCCGTAAACGATGCGGATGCAAAACATCTTTTCGACAACAGATACGGCACCGGACAGTCGACCATAGACGGAATAATCAGGGCGACGGATAAACTGCTTGCGGGTAAAAACTTTGTAGTTTTGGGTTATGGCTGGTGCGGCAAGGGGCTTGCGCTTAGAGCCAGAGGAATAGGTTCTAACGTAATAGTAACGGAAGTAGATCCGGTTAAAGCGCTTGAAGCCGTAATGGACGGTTTTAGAGTAATGAAAGGAACCGAAGCGGCAAAAGTGGGCGATATATTTTGCACCGTTACCGGCGATATAAACGTTATAGACGTCGAGCATTTTCAAAACATGAAAGACGGCGCTATAGTATGCAACTCAGGTCATTTCGACGTAGAAATAAATATTAAGGGATTAAAGAAAATAGCCAAATCGGTAAAAACGGCAAAAGATTTTGTCGAAGAATATACGCTGAAAAACGGCAAAAGAATATATTTACTTGCTGAAGGAAGGCTCATTAATCTTGCAAGCGCACATGGACATCCGGCAAGCGTTATGGATATGAGTTTTTCAGTGCAGGCTCTCTCCGCGGAATTTGCGGTTCTTGGAAAAACAATGCTTCCTGGCGTTTACGATGTTCCTAAGGAAATCGACGAAAGAATAGCCTCTTTAAAACTTAAGTCTATGGATATAGAGATTGATAAACTGACGAAAGAGCAGATAAAATATCTTAAATCATGGCAGGAAGGAACATAAGTTATTTATTTATATCGTATAGATATTTTATTCCTTTAAGCGTACAAAATTCATCGATTATATTTTCGGCATCGATATTTAAGTCGTTAAAAATCAACGAAGATTGTCCGCCGGTAAAGATAAGCCGGATATTTTTATTGCCGCAAACGCCGTAAAAATCACATATATCGCTTACGAACCCTTTTATTAAATATAAGATTCCGTTATAAATACCGGATTGGATTGCAGATTCGGTATTTGTGCCGATTAAATTTTTAGGTTTATTTATTTTAATTAAGGGCAGTTTTTCCGTAGATTCATATAGGCAATTTGCAAGAGAATTTATGCCTGGATATATGATGCCGCCTAAGAAATCCCCGCTTTTATTTAACGAATCTATGGTTACGGCAGTCCCGATATCTATTATTATCTGGAATTTTTTCTCCGGTGAATTTTGATTATAAAAATGAGACCAGCAAGAGTTTGCTATCCTGTCCGAACCCAGTTTAGCAAAGTTTTCAATGCAAAGAGTTATATTTAACTTTATTTCGGGCAAGATAAAAAAAGGCTTTAACTTTATTTTGTTAAAAAAATTCTCGTAAATAGGGTTTGCAGAAGGCACTACCGATGAAATGCATATTCCAGACAAATTTTTTACGGAGGTATTTTTCGACAAAAACTTTTTTAAATCCTGCTCCGTAGAAATTTTTTTCGTGTCTATTCTGAAGGTTTCTGCAGGATTATATTTCGCATCTTCAAATATGCCGAATGATGACGATGAGTTGCCTATATCGCAAGATAATATCATAAAATAAAAATTATATATATATTTCGCCCGATACTACTTTTTCTAATTCGTTTTCTCCGGTTTTTAGCAGAAGAGCTCCCTTAGAATCAATTCCAACGACCTGTCCGGATATTTTTTTATCTTTAACGTTTATTTCTACCGTTTTCCCCATCATGCCGAAATATTTTTGATAGCTTGTTAAAATAGAAGAGAGTCCGGTCGATAAAAACATTTCATAATATTTATCGAACTTGTTAAGTATAGAAGCTATAAGAGTATTTCTATCGATGAGGACGTTTGTTCCGTTAATTTTTTTTGATTCTATCAAAAGAGACGTAGCGATATCTTTAATATTGTCGTCGATATCGTTTTCCGCAATATTAACGTTCATTCCAATTCCTACTATTATATATTCTATAGTCATATTTTGAGTAGCCATTTCTGTTAAAATACCGCATACTTTTTTTGAATTTATAAGTAAATCATTAGGCCATTTAATCTGAGGGTTTAAAGAAGCGGTTTCAGTAATCGCGTCGGCGGCCGATACCGCTGCCAATATCGTCATGCCCTGGGCATTTTCCGGAGTTATCTTAGGTTTTAATATTATAGACATGTATATATTACAGGCACAGGGAGACGTCCAAAATTTTCCGTTTCTGCCTCTGCCTTTTTCTTGATAATCCGCTATTACCACGCTTCCGTTTTTTACGCCTTTAGAAGCAAGATCTCTTGCTAAAGTATTAGTAGAATCAACCTTTTGTTCATAATATAAATTTTTGCCTATAAAAGAACTTTTTAATTTTTTTTTGATTTCAAAAATATCGATATAATTTATTTCTTCCATTAAAAACCCCTTGTTTAAAATAAAATTTCTATTTTATGCAAATTTGTTATAGGGACAGAATTGAATTCTGTCCTTCTGTGCAAATTTGTTATAGGGACAGAATTGAATTCTGTCCTTCTGTGCAAATTTGTTATAGGGACAGAATTGAATTCTGTCCCTATAATATATAATATATATTTTATAATATTTCTATTAAAAAATTAAGATAAATTTACAGGACGAAATTTAGCGAAAAATCAGCCGGCATAACGGAATTAGTAAGGGATCCCATAGAAATATAATCTACGCCCGTTTTTACCGCTATATCGCGCAATTTTTCTACGGTCATATTGCCGGAGGCTTCGGTGAGAGCGGCATTATTTATAATTTTAACCGCTTTTTTCATCGTATCTATTTTCATATTATCAAGCATTATTATTTCTGCTCCGGCTGTAACCGCTTCCCTTACTTCCGCAAGGCAAGAAGTTTCTATCTCGATTTTAAAATTAAAACCTGAATATTTTTTTTTTACCGCGCCTATTGCTTCCTTCACGCCGCCGGCAAGTTTAATATGGTTGTCCTTAATAAGTATTCCGGAAGACAAATCGAATCTGTGATTTTCTCCTCCGCCGATTTTAACGGCATATTTTTGCAGCAATCTTAAACCCGGTATGGTTTTTCGGGTATCTAAAATTTTAGTTTTTAAACCGCGCAATTCTCCGGAAGCAATGCTAGACGCAGTTGCAATCCCTGACATGTGCTGAAGAAAATTAAGGGCTGTCCTTTCGCCGTAGAGAATATCGCCTGCCTTCGCTTTAAGATGCAAAACTTTCTGCATTGCATCGATTTTTTCTCCTTCGCTGCAATAAAAATCTATGGCATAATCGTTTTTTGTAACAATTTCAAATACTTTTGAAAATATATTAAGCCCGCAAACGGTGCACGCTCTTTTTGCGATAACTTCGCAGTTCATAACCGGATTATTTTTTTCCGACAAGACGGCATCTGTCGTTATATCCCCCCACTTTATATCTTCGTTTAAGGCGTTGTATATAAGAGGTTTTATTTGGAAGTCTAATATCTGCATTTATTTTTAAGACTGTTTAATTTTTTCTATTTCGTCTTTGACTATCTTTTCAATAATATCTGGAAGCATTTTTTTCACTGTTTCAATAATATCGGGTTTAATTTCGCTAATGACTGTTTCTATAGCATTTTTAAGATAAGAATCCATATCGGCAAGATTCTGTTCGTTTAAAATTTTCAATTTTAATTCTCCTTTTTTTTCGGTTGAAGTTTTTTCTTCGCTTAACGCGATATTGAATCCGGCAAAAGGTTCATTGAAATCCTGATTATTCGGCTGTTGTTTCTCGAGAGCCGCCAAGTGTGGTTCGGACGCTTCTTCTGTTCCTTTTAAAGAATCGGCGTTAATTTCAAGTCCGCTTTCCGGAGCGCTAAGATCAAAAATACCGTTATTTATATCATCTGCATTATTATTAATATTAACGTCTATGGAAGTTTGATTTTTATTTGACCCATAACCCGTTAAACTATTTTGTTCCGCAACATTTATTTGTTCGGACGCTTCTTCTGTTCCTTTTAAAGAATCGGCGTTAATTTCAAGTCCGCTTTCCGGAGCGCTAAGATCAAAAATACCGTTATTTATATCATCTGCATTATTAACGTTCCGCGATGTTTGATTTACGTTTATAGAAGACATTAGTTCGTTAAGCGGATTAGGCTCGAAAGAATCTGAAGATTCTATACTCCATAAAGTATCGGCAGATTTTTCAATTTCTTCCGTCTTCCGTATATCGTTTTCCTTGTCGGTATTAATCTGTTGAGTTTGCGGCTCTAATGAAGTTTCCTGAATCTTTTCGTATGAAAACGGTTCCGAAATTTTTATTTCCGCAATATCGGTCGGTTCTTCAGTTTTTTTAATATCGGAAGCCGGTTCCGTTTCCAATTTATTTTGGGTTCCGGTAATCGATATAGGCGCTTCATTTTTTTCTTCTCCGGTTTGCGTTATATCATAGGCTGAGCTTGTTTCAATTTCCTGCATCCGAGTTGCGCCTGCTGTCGTTTCGGTTTTGGATATAATATTCGAATCTTCTGCAGCCGAAAGCCGGACGTCTTTCTTGTTTAATTCTTCAAATTCTTTGAATATAGCATCGTCTTTAAATAAATTTTCAAACGCCTGGCTGAGTTCTGCCGATTCGATATCTGAATTTTCGGTATCCGACGCCGCATTTTCATAGCCGCCCTCATTATTATTATCTTTCTTAGGCGATAAAGCATTTGATATGTTTTGAAAATCTAAATTTTCGTTATTTTTTTTAGTTTCAAAATCTGAAATGTCGAATACTTTATCGCTTTTAATAACATTATTTTTAGCCGCGTACTTAATTTTGTTTAAGTCGTTTTTTTTGTTTTCGGAAGCGATATCTCCCGAAATTTTTCCGGATTTATCTTCGTCGGGAATAGACAGGGTTTTTTTTACTTTTAAAATAAACGTATCTTTGTCGAACGGCCTGTATATAAAGCCGTCCGTTTTTAATTTAATAAGAACGTCTCTCTCCTTATCGGACAAATCAGAAGGAACTAATAGAAGAAGGGGAGTTTCTGCAAACTCTTTGCTTGTTTTAAGTTCCGTTATGCTTTTCTTTAGATCGGTGTCGATAGAATTATAGCTCAGTACTATAATATCAGGCTTAAAATTTTTTGCAACTTTGTAAATAGACGAAGGTTCTTTAACAAGATTGAGGTTGAATTCGGTATTGTCCTGTAGTATCGCAGTTATAGCTCTTTGCATCGATTCGCTTTCGTCTATAAAAATTAAATTATACGACATAACAACCTCCGTCATCTTTAAAATATTTATAATTTTTGGTACAATATAAAATTACTATATCAAATACGGCTTAGATTAATTTTAATATTTTTAAATAATATAGTCAATAATTTTAAAGCAATTTTTAAAATAATAAGATATATAAGACAATATGTCAACTATAGATAGATATATTTTTAAGCAGATGATTTTTCCGTTTATTTTCGGTCTGGTTATTTTCACTTTCAGCGTTACGATAAACCGCATTCTTTTGTTGACGCAGATGGTTTTAAATAAAGGCATCAGCATATCTGCCGTTTTAAAACTTGCAAGCTTGACAATACCTGATTTTATGATAATAACCTTGCCCGTATCTTTTTTGCTTGCATTACTTGCTGTTTTCGGCAAGATGACGCAGGATAACGAAATTACTGCGTTAAGGGCTTCCGGAGTAAGTATTTTCAGGCTTACTAAACCTGCAATTTTATTTTCCCTCATACCGCTTGTTTTTTCTATACTTTTTTCGTTTTATATAGCACCGAGGTTCAATTTTTTTTTTAGGGTCCTTGCGGTTAAAGAAGTTAAAAAAGCCGCCCTTTCCGCATTGAAAAAAAATTCATTCACTAACAGGTTTGGAGGGCTTAACATTTTCGTTAAAAGCGTAAATACGCAAAAATCTACGCTTAAAGGAATTTTTATATTAAATAAAGTTCGGAATAATCCTGAAACTTTAATTGCAAAAAGCGGCAATATTAAGTACGACAGGAAACGTAATACTCTGTCTTTTTATTTGAAAAACGGCACTATACAGAATCAGGAGCCTGATTCTAAGAATTTCTGGATTATGCATTTTAAAACTTATAAAATTAACGTTAAGCTTAGCGGACTTTCTATACCCGGCAAAAATAGCTCTATTCATTTTTTGACTTTTTCTAAACTTTTACGAAAATATATCGTTCAGAAAAGTCCGGAGATGAAAAATATTTATCTTGCATATCTTTATAAAAAAATAGCAATACCGGTTGCGACGCTGTTTTTTATATTCATAGGTATGCCGCTCGGCACCCTTCTTGAAAAAAGAAGTTTATTCCTGGCTATCTCATATACTATAATATTTGTAGTTATTTACTATGTTTTATTTACTTCCGGTTTTTATATGTCTTTGAACGATAAAATTAATCCTTTTATAGGAGTTTGCGGCGCCGATTTATTTCTTGCCGCCTCAGGTTTCGTGCTTTATATTAAAGCTTCATTAAAATAATTATGAAAATACTCCAAAAATACCTTTTAAACGAATTTTTAAAATATTTTGCCGTAACTATAATAAGCCTGGTATTTTTTTACGTAACTATAGATTTTATTTCTAACATTGGGGCATTTACGAAACACTCTCCAGAATTTCAGTATATAATCATTTATTATCTTTATAAACTTCCCGAAATAATATACAGAGTATTGCCGCTCTCGATTCTTTTATCCACCCTTTTATCTATTTCCGCTTTCAATAAGAACAATGAGATTACCGCCGTGAAATCGTCCGGACTCAGCATGCTGAAATTTTTTGCTCCGCTGATTGCACTCGGTCTCTTTATATCGGCTGCATCATTTTTGCTTTCAAACTTCATAGCCGTGCGCACAAATGTTTTAAGAAGAGTAGTTATGCAGAGAGATATCAATAAAAACAAATCTTTCAACGAAAAATCGGTTTATAAATATACGACCAAAAATATTTTAATCCATTACAAAAGAAGCATAGTTACGGCGGAGATTATGAATCCGTCCGATAAAACTATAAAAGGCGTTAACGTTTACGTTTTTAACGATAAATTCATTCTTTTAAAAAGATATATTGCAAGGTCAGGGCGTTTCGGCAACAAAGGCCTTGTATTAAGAGCCGGACAGGTCGACGGTTTTAATATGAAAAACAAAAGCGGCGGATTTGAGCAAAAATATTTTAAAGCTCTTATAATTCCAGTTTATCTTAATTTAAATTTTTTCAGGTCAAATACTCTTAGGCCGGAGTTTCTCTCTATAATAAATCTTTCAAAGATGGTCGCAGTAGCAAAAAAATCCGAATCGGGTTTAAGCTACGTACTTACGAGTTACTATTCCAAACTGTCGTTTCCGCTGATAAATTTAATTCTAATACTTATAGGAATATCGATAGGGCTTATGCTCGGTAAAAAAGGCAATTCCCCCGTTTCTATAGGGATAAGCATCGTATTTGCTTTTACATGGTGGGTTATAAATTCGATATCTCTGTCTCTGGGCGAATCCGCCCAATTAAGTCCTTTTCTTGCGGCTTTCATGGCAGACATAATATTTATGTCGTTTGCGATATATCTTATAGCGGGTATCGATTAATTAATGTTGGCAATGCCGAAATATAAAATTATATTACAGTTCAATGCTTAATCCGTCGTAAGACGGTATTAGTTTTTCGGATTTGCAGGAGCATATTTCTTTTATTTCGTCGTAATCTATGTTATGCCCCATATGCGTGAAATAAGTTCTGGACGGGTTTATTTTTTCGGCAACGTTAATAGCTTCGGCTATGCTGAAGTGCGTTTTGTGAGAGTCGAACCTGAGGGCGTCTATCATTAACACGTTTAACCCCTTAAGCAAACCCAAAGAAGATTCCGTTATAGACGATACGTCGGTAATATAGGCGAAGTCGTTTATTCTGTAGCCGTTTATTAAATTTTTGCCGTGATATACGGGGACGGGAGTTATAAATAATCCGGATTTGATTTCAAAGGATTCTTTTATAATATTAGGGATTAGATAAGGCTTGCTTGATTCGGTTTTTTCTTTAAATATATAGTCGAATTTATCTTTAATAAAATTTACCGCCGTTTCCGAGGCGTAAACCGGTATAAATTTGTTGTCCTGTTTTTTTAAGTAATTAAACATTCTGAGGTCGTCTATGCCGAAAATATGGTCGGCATGCGTGTGAGTATATAACACCGCATCGATGTTTGCGATATTAAATTTCAAAGCTTGCGTTCTTAAGTCAGGCGCCGTATCTATTAATATATCGAAATTATTTTCGGATATAAGTATAGAAGGTCTCAAACGTTTGTTTTTTGGATTTTCCGAAGCGCAAACTTTACAGCGGCATCCTATTAACGGAACGCCGGTCGAGGTGCCGCAACCGAGTACTAAAATTTTCATATATTTTTATGATACAATAAAAAAGGAGTTAAAGCAAATAAGGCAATAAAAAAATGGATAAAAAAAATTCCGAAAAAGTTAAGATAAAAAGGGAAATTATTTTTGCGGCTATAATTTTCGCGCTCGTCGTTTTTTCTACTTTTGAAGAACTGCGCATGATATCTTTTTCGAACATTTCCGTAACGTCTAAGATTATAGTTTATGCTTATATAAATATTACGGTAGTCCTTTTTTTACTTATGTCGTTTCTTGTATTGAGAAACGTTATAAAATTAATAATAGAAAGAAAAAGAGGAGTAATAGGCGCAAAATTAAGAACTAAACTCGTGGGACTGTTTGTTATAGTAAGCGTGGTTCCTTCCTTGTTTATGTTTATCGTAATGATTGCTACGGGTTTTGCCGCAAATATTATAAACAAGTGGTACACTTTCAGGTTAGAAAAAGCCATGGATTATACTTCGGCTATAATCAGGCATAAAAGTGCCTTGATAAAAAGCGCAAAAGACGCGGCGGTAAACCGTAAAATTGAATGGCTCGAGCATTTTTACAGGGAGTATTCGCAGATAAGGTTTATAAAAAACCCTATGGAAACCACTTACCTTATTTTCTTTTCTATATTTACGCTTATCGTCCTTTTTATTTCATCATGGGTTGGCTTTTATTTGTCGAAAAAAATGACTAAGCCTATTATAGATCTTGTGGAGGGCACAAAAAAGGTGGCTTCGGGAGACCTAGATATCAAAGTTTCGAAAGAAAGCGACGACGAAATAGGAATGCTTATAAATTCGTTTAATTTGATGGCTTTAGATCTAAAAAAGAATAAGGAGGAGATAGAAAAAGCAAATATAGATTTAAAAAACGTCAATGAAGAAATCGAAAGAAGAAGAAGGTTTATGGAAGTAATACTTAAAAACATACATGCAGGCGTCATAGGCATAGATTCCACCGGCAAGGTTAGAAGCATAAACAATGCCGCAGAAGATATGTTCGGTATAAATTATAAAGATGCTATAGGCAAGAATTATAAAGATGTTTTTGCAAAAGACATTTTTTCGGATATCAGAAGCGTTATAAAAGGACTTGCAAAAACTGGCAAAGAAAATCTTACAAAAGAAATAAAATTGAATATAGACGGAGCTTTGAAGGTATATATAGTCAATATTACTACGATGAAAGACGAAGCGGGAAATTATATAGGTTTTATAGTGGTATTAAACGATACTACGGATATGATGAAAGCGCAGAGAGTTGCGGCATGGGAAGAAGTAGCAAAAAGAATGTCGCATGAAATAAAAAATCCCCTTACGCCTATTCGTCTTTCTGCAGAAAGATTAAAAAGAAAATACGGAGAAAAAATATCGCTTGAAGATAGCACTTTCGGCGAATTGGTAAACACGATTATAAAGGAAGTTGACGACTTAAAAAGTTTGGTAGATGAATTTTCGCTTTATGCAAGGCTTCCAAAAGCAAATTTGGAACCTGCCGATATAAACGCTTTAATAGGAGAAGTGGTCAACTTATACAAAAATGCTCACAGAAATATTTGTTTTATAGAGCATTTATGCGATGCTTTGCCGAAGGTTTCCATAGACGGCAGACAGATGAAAAGAGCTTTTATGAATATAATAGAAAATGCGGTATATAGCGTTAATTTGAAATATTTGGAGAAAATAGGCGAAGACTATAAACCCGAAATTAGAATTTTTACGGAACTGATAGAACGGGGGGGTAAAGAAAGCGGAAATAAAAATCTTGCCTTAAAGATATCGTTTTCAGACAACGGAACTGGAATAAACGACGAAATAGTCCAGAATATTTATGAACCTTATTTTTCTACAAAACAGGGCGGAACCGGTCTAGGATTAGCTATTACAAAAAATATTTTAATGGAAAACAATGCGCAGATACGTGTCGAAAATAACGAAAGAGGCGGCGCAGATTTTATAATATATATGCAGTTATAACAAATCGTTAAAATAAATATTTTTTATATATAAAATATCGAGTGGAATAAATATTGCTCATTTTATTTATAAATATAAGTATAATTATATGTATATAAATAAAAGTAATAAAATATTTATTTATAAAAGAGGTAAACATGAAGATTGTATTGATAGTGGACGATGAAGAAAGCATAAGAAGTTCTCTTTCCGGAATTCTTAAAGACGAAGGCTACTCGGTAATAACAGAGGCAGGCGGAAAAGCCGGATTAAACGCCTTTGCCGACAAATCGCCTAACGTAGTCTTATTGGACGTCTGGCTTTCCGATTCCGACGGCTCGGATATTTTACGTGAAATGGTCAGGATAAACAAAAACATTCCGGTAATTATGATTTCGGGTCATTCCGATATAGATACGGCAATTAAAACTATAAAAATAGGAGCTTACGATTTTATAGAGAAACCGCTTTCTTTAGACAGACTCGTTATTACGGTAGAAAACGCATTAAAATATAACAGCCTTAACGAAAAGAAAGCTATTTTGGCAGAAAGTCTGCCTAACAGTTTCGAACTTATCGGCGAGGCAGAATCTATTAAAAATCTAAGGGAAAAGATATATAAGGCGGCCCCGTCTTCGGCTCCCGTTCTTATTGCCGGAGAAAACGGCACCGGAAAAGAGATTGCAGCGAGGTCGGTTCATATTAACAGCCTGAGGAGCAGCGAGCCTTTTATAGCAATTAACTGTGCCGCTATACCGGAAGAGCTTATAGAAAGCGAAATTTTCGGTTACGAAAAAGGAGCTTTTACGGGAGCGGCGGCTAGAAAAAAAGGAAAATTCGAATTAGCCGACGGAGGGACACTTTTTTTAGACGAAATAGGCGATATGAGCCTGAGAATGCAGTCAAAAATATTGAGGGTTTTACAGGAAGGCAAATTTCAAAGGATAGGCGGAGATAACGAAATTGAGTCAGACGTCAGGGTTATCGCCGCTACTAATAAAGATCTCGAAGAGGAAATTAAATCGGGCAGATTCAGAAGCGATCTTTTTTTCAGGCTTAACGTTATTCCGCTTTATATACCGCCGTTAAGGGAAAGAAAAAGCGACATACCTCTTTTAGTAAATTATTTTGTTAAAATTTTTAGCGGCAATACCGGCAGATTAGAGATAGACCGTTCCGCTTTGGAGTTACTGCAAGGTTATAGCTGGCCGGGAAACGTCAGGGAACTTAAAAATATCATAGAAAGGTTTTCTATTTTAAATCTATATAATAAAGTAACCGCCGAAGACGTCGCCGCGGAATTAAAAATTAAGTATCCGGCTGTCGCGGAAAATAACGGTAGAGTTATTTCGGAAACGGAAAGCGTCATTTCGAGCATATCTTTGACTGCGCCTATAAAATCCGACGGCTTTTATGCAGTCGAAGATGCAAAGCAATCTCACTTGAATTATTCATCCGGCGAAAATATATTGTGCCGTGAAAATTCAAATAATATCGAAAGTATTATGTCTGCCGATTTATTTCAGCAGGCAAAAGAAAATTTTGAAAGAGCATACCTGATTCGCAAACTAAAAGAAAACGGGAGCAACGTAACTAAAACTGCACAAACTATCGGCATGAGCCGCCGCAATTTACAAAAAAAAATATCTGCGCTAAAAATAATTATTTAGTAATCATTTATTTAGTAAAAAATTAGCAAAAAATTCTTGACAATTTTTTTTAGAAAAAATATAGTTATTATAAATTTAAATTATAATATAAAATAAACATATCGCTTATAATTTAATCAAATCTTTGAAATTCTTTAGGAGGAATTATGGATGTCGCACGCGGGGAGTCCTTTTTTAAATTTGGAATTTTAGTCAAATCTTTTGAAGCATTTCAACGTATTAAAGCAATAATTCTTTTGCTGGCAACTTTTATAATTTCATTTGCTATATTAATAGGATCTATTGCTATAGCAACCGATATGGCGTATAGAGGGCATTCCGCTATTGGAAAATTTGTTTCTATTATAGGGGTAATATTATACCTTATTATCTACCTTATAGGTTATACCGCTACCGGAAAAGTATTAATGGAGCATGCCAGAAATAAGGCGTCTATTCCCGTAATGGACGCAATAATATTCGGCATATTTTCGTTTTACCGTATTTTAATTTCAGAAATAATATTAGCCATAGTTCCTTTGGTAGTCGTTATAATTTCTCTTATTTATTTTTTCATAGCAAAAATACCCGGGTTAGGCAAACTTTTAGATTTTATTGGAATACCGGGATTTACTATAATCTTTGCCATTATGTTTTTTGCAATACTTTTAATCAATTTTATGATCAACCCTTTAGTTTTTGACGGAAATAATTTAAAAGAAATTATAGTAAAAGCTTATAAGATTTATAAAAAACATTCAACTCTCCTTTTTGGTTACTTCATATTTTTAATGCAGGTTTTTGTTGTCTTAGCTTTAATATTTATATTATTGACCGTATGTTCTTTTGCTCTTACGGCTTCGATATTAGCCGTTACAAGACCGACTTATTTATTATCAGGCGGTTACGGCGGTTCTATGCTGGGAATGTTAAACGGAGGCGGCGGTATCATGTCCTCTCTTTCAATGTTCGGGGGCTTTGTAGGATTCGGCGTAGGTATTATATATATGCTCTTAATGGTTCTTCTTTTCGTATATTTAATGTTAGGACAGAACTATATATATTTAGACGTAATATCAGATATGAATTTTGACGATGTCGATGCACAGTTTAACGACGTTACTTCCAAATTAAAATCCAACATAGAA
This sequence comes from bacterium, assembly GCA_021789455.1. Next base: position 49,638 of record JAJYJN010000001.1, read on the forward strand.
AAATATAAAGAAAAAGCGGCAAGCATGA
>JAJYJN010000032.1 GCA_021789455.1 bacterium
GAAGATATAAACAAAATAATAAGGGTAAATATCGAAAAAAATATAAGATAGGTCGTCTCCATGGGGTTTTTTATGAATCTGAACTGCGAATACTGCTTATAAAAATGTTCGAGCCATTCTATTTTCCTGTTAACGTCGGCGTCGCCCGCGCTCTTAATCAATCCGCTTTTGCGGCGGATTATGCTCGAGGTATAATACATAGCCTTTTCGAATCTGAGCGAATACCATTTATTTATTATATTAGAAGCAAAACCCGTAGCTATTATGACTATAAACATAAAAACCGACGGAACTACGCTTACTATTACGAACAATCCCACAAGCTTAGTTCTAAGTCTTGCCCCTATTACGCCCCTTTTTCTTTCTATTATTAATTTTACGACGTTCCTGAGCACCAGAAACGACATAAGCAGAAATAAAACTATCGTAACGTTTATATAGGCGTAAACGATAATCTTAGACGTTACCGAAACATTCGCAAAAGAAATCATCCTTAATTCTTCGAATGTTGAAAAAATTACAAGGAAGAATATTACGGTTGCAAAGATAATTTCCCTTTTAATTTTTATTTTTTCGTGGTCTCTCTTGTTCATCGAGGTATAATATTATTTCGATTTTATACATGCTTTATTTAATATACGTTTTATTGTATCATAAAAATATATGAAAATATTAGTCCTCGGATGCGGCACTTCTACGGGCGTTCCGTTAATAGGATGCACTTGCAGCGTCTGCACTTCAGCAAACGGGAAGAATAAAAGGCTGAGGCCTTCCGTCTTAGTATCGGCAAATAATTTCGATATCCTGATAGACACCTCTCCGGACTTAAGGACGCAGGCGTTAAAATTTAACGTTAAAAACATAGACGCCGTCTTATATACCCACACGCATGCAGACCATATTTTCGGAATAGACGATTTAAGAATGTTTAATTATTTGAAAACCGGCGAAGATAAATTTATTCCGATATACGGTTCCGAAACTGCAGTAAATTTTATTAAAGACAAATTCGATTATATATTTAAAGAAAAATCGGAATCCAGCAAGCCTTATCTCGTCCCTAACGTAATAAAAGAACCGCTGGAAATAAAACCCGGATTAAAAATTACTCCAATACCCGTTTTTCACGGAAGGAATTTAATATACGGATACAGAATAAACGATTTCGCCTATATAACGGATGTTTCATCCATACCCGAACAGTCGTTCGATTTATTGAAGGGCTTAAAAGCCCTGATGATAGACGCTTTAAGATACAAGCCCCATCCGACCCACCTGAGTTTGGAAGAAGCAGTCATAATTTCCGGAAAAATAAATCCTGCAAAAACATATTTCACCCATATGGGGCATAACATAGATTACGAGGAAATAACCGGCATCTGCCGGTGCGGGCGGGACGACTTAATACCGTCCTGGGACGGATTAAGCTTTGAATTATAAACCGCTTGCCTGTAATCAATCAGTCTATATCCGTTATAAGATATAAAGCAAACGATAAGAATATAATATCGGACATAAACGCCGACAGAACCGGATTCAGCTGGGCCGACTCTCCGAGAGACAAAGCTATGGAATTTATTACCCACCACGTAAAAGCGAACGCTAAACTGATGCCTATAGAAACGGGAGAATTCCCTTTTTTGCCCAGCAGGAGCCCGATAGAAATTCCTATAAGTATAAGAATTAAATTGATAACCGGAAAGGATAATTTAGAATAATAACTGGTAAGAATATAGCTTAAACCGGATTCCGATTTTTTTGCCACCGCTATCATGTCCGAAAGGTTTATTATCGATAAAAACTCAGGTTTTAAAGTATAAGACCTGAAAAAATTTAAGTCTAAATATATCGGAACGTTAACGGCCTTGAAATATTTCTGGGTAAATCCCCGCCCGCTTTTTAGAGCGAAATCGTCTTCCTGTCCTCCCGTTAATTTTAGTCCGCCTTTTCCGAAATAGCCGGTTTCGGCGGTATATCTTTTTTTCAGCATAAATTTATCGTTAAACACGTAAACGTTGACCCCCTTAACCGTCTTAGACGCCGGATCCATCATCTCCGCCGTAACGATGCAGCGTTTATAATGAATAAATATGTTTCTGGTCGTGTATTTATAAACCGAACCTTCGTTATAATTTTTATTTCTATTAATATCCCTCTGCATAACTACCCTTCTTAAAACGTTAGACCTTACCGCGACGAAATTTGAAAGCAGGAACGCGAAAACGGATATCCCGGCGCCTAAAATTATTAAAGGCGCGAAGAATTTCGCCATGCTTAAACCGGAAGATTTTACGGCGGTTATTTCGTTATTTTTATTGAAAAAGGATATAGAAAGCAGGGTTGACAGAAGAACGGAGAGCGGAAGCACCCTGTAAGTTATCTCCGGCAGTTTGTAAAAAAAATAAAGGATTATATATTGAAATTCGGGAGAATGTTTCGTAAAAGCGCCTATATTGGAAATAAAATCGACCACTATATAAAAAAATATAAGGCCGGCAAGCGATATGGCGAAATATTTTAAAAATTCGCTTATGAGATATTTCTGCAATATTTTTATTTTCATAATATAATTATTTCAATAAGGCTTTAAAGTACAGAAACGAACCGGAAACCGCAAGAAATAAATCCGCGCCCCATACGCCTATAAACGGATTTAACTGATTTCTAAGGGACAGATAAAATCCCGACGTGAAAATTATATAATATACTACGACGAATATTATAGTATATGAAATAGCAAGAAATAAACTTCTTTTTTCAAGAAGCATGCCGAGCGGCATGCCTATAAATATAAACAAAACCGCGGCGGCCGGAATGGCTATTTTTTTATAAAGATACGCAAGATAAATGTTTTTTAGTTCGGGACTTTTTTCCGTTATATATTTTCTTGCAAGCGCCGAAAAAGTTAAAAAATGCATAGAGCTGTTTTTCCCAGGAAAAGAAAGCCCTTTTAATTTAATATTTATTTTATAGGTATCAAAATGAAGGAGCCAGAAGTTTTTCGAATCGGGATTCTGATTCTGGATAGTCCCCTTTTTTAGATAAAAAGACAGCGTGTTGAGCTTTTGGTCGTATTTTATGCTGCCGCTTTTAGCGATTAAAGTTTCAGGCGTATTGCGCACTTTGTTTAATATAAAAATGCCTTTCATTGTAGATTTATCCGTATTAACGTTTTTCACGAAGATTTTAAGGTTTCCGAACCTGTTCGTCAGGGAATTTTTTTTCAGCGCCGAAAGAGCCGCCTTTTTAACCTCTTTTACGGCAAGAACCCTGAAAAAGAAATTAAATCTCGGCGCCATATAAAAGGAAAAAAGAATAGAAAACGAAAGCGGTATCAGCGCAAACAATAAAACCGGCTTAGTAAGCTTGACTATGCTTATTCCGGATGCCCTCAGCGCCATAATTTCGTTATCCTGCGTCATTTTCCCGAACACCGTCAAGAGGGCAAGCAAAAAAGACACCGGAAGCGTTATAATCATAAAATCCGGTATGGTCAAACTTGCCAGCTTTAATACGGCCGAAATGCTTATGCCCTTATTCAGGACCATCTGCGTAAGCAAAAGAATACGGTTTATGGTAACGCTGAACGTAAATACTAAAAGCCCGAAGATGAAAGGAAAAATCATCTGCTTAAATATATATCTGTCTATGGTCGACATAATCGCTTTAAAATTATTGACTATATTATTTAAAAATATTAAAATTAAGATAAAATCGGACGAAAATTATAGTATAGTATAAATATTGCTATAATTAATATAGTATATCAAAAATAATAAATGTTTTAAAGCATTGGGAGGCGGTAAATTATGTCGTATAATATAATTTTTATAGACGAAAGCGAATCGTTGCAAAGAGCCGTATCTGCCGTATTTGTCGATAATCCCGAATTCGAGCTTACCCTCGTCGGCGAACCGTCCGCCGTTTATAAAGCGGCTAAAAACTTTATTCCCGATATAATCGTATTAGGCTACAATACTATCGACACCGAACTAAAAAAAAGCATAACGGAAATAAAAACAAGCAAGGAATTTTCAAATATACCTTTGATTTTATTGGTTCCTTCCGATTTATCGGACAATGAAAGAGAAACACTGATAAAACTTAAAGCCGACGGTTTCATATACAGGCCTTTCGATAAAGAAACTTTTATTTCTAAAATAAAAAGAACCCTTAACGGAAGCGATACGGCTTCCGATGCCTCCGGCAATAGCGTAAAAGCAGAAAATGCCGCGGAAAAGATATACGATATCGGAGCCTTCGAAATTAAAAAAACGGAGGAAAACGCCGCCGCAAACGCCGCCCCCGAGAATACAGCGGATACCCGCGACGATAATAAAGAACACGAAAATAAAGGCCTCGAATCTTCGGAGTTAAGCCAGGCATTCGAAAATTTATTTAAAGACGACGCAATATTTAAAGAATTTCAAAATCTCAATAAAAAAGAAGAACCGGATGCTCCGGGCGGCTATATCATAGAAGACACGCCGACGGCTAATATTCCGGATATAGAATTAATTACCGCTCAGAATGAAGCAAAGGATGAAGAACAGGCACCGTCTTTTGTGCCATATGAGGAAAAGGCGGAACCGGAACGGCAACAGGAACCCGGACAGATTTTTGCCGACGCTCCGGCGGAAATCTTCGGACGACCCGAAACGTCTCAGTTTAATATTGCAGGGGAAGTTTCGGAGCCGGATAATATATCCAAATACGATAAACCTGCGGGAATATTTGAATTAAACGCGCCGGCGGAAACCTTCGAATCCTCGGTATCGTTAGACTCCATAACCCTTAAAACGGAGCATGATAAAAACGTCTCCGACGCTTCTAGCGCCTCAGATTTAGACGAGCCTTTCTCCGGCTTTAATATAGCTTTAGGCGGAGATAACGAAAAGGCCGGCGAACCCGGAACATATAAATTAGATATGAACATAAATACTAATGAATCTAAAGGAGAGTTAAATTTGAAAATTTTAGACGAACAAAATCTCGTTAAATTGGAAGATTATCTAAAAAATGCCGTAGAAAAGACCATAGACGATATTAAACCTCAAATAATCGAAGCCGTAAAAACATCTCTTCCCGAAATTATAGAAAAGCTCGTCAAGGAAGAAATAGAAAAGATTAAACAACAATAACGGTAAGATATGCGTATTTTCGAACTGCAGGTAAAACCTCTTATATATGCGGCGCTGAATGAAGATATTAAAGGCGGCGATATAACCACGGATGCCGTAACTTCAGACGAAGACCCTGTTATGCGGTGCGAGGTTACCGCAAAAAAAGAAACCGTCGTTTGCGGACTGCGGATATTTTCCGAGGTATTCGATATAATTACAAAAAATAATTATAAAATAGATTTTTTGTGCGGCGAAGGGGACAGGGCGGTTAAATCGCAGGAGATTATAACACTTGAAGCTAAAGCTAGCGCCATACTGTACGGAGAAAGAACGGCCCTTAATTTTCTGCAGCATCTGTCGGGCATCGCAACTATATCTAATATCGCGTCCAAAAAACTCGAAGGGCTTAAAACAAAAATTTTGGATACGAGGAAGACTATTCCCGGACTAAGGCTGCTTCAGAAATATGCCGTCAAAACGGGCGGAGGAGAAAACCACAGATTCGACCTTTCATCCGGAATACTCATAAAGGACAATCATATTAAACTTGCAGGCGGAATAAAAAACGCTATGGATGCAGTAAGAAAACACTATTCCGGTTTAAATTTCAAAATAGAAATAGAAACCGCAACTCTCGAAGAAGTCGAATCTGCATTGGAAGCAAAAGCGGACGTGATAATGCTGGACAATATGGATATAAAAACAATGAAAGAAGCCGTTAAAATCATAGACGGAAAAGCCGTCACGGAAGCCTCCGGCAATATAACTGTAGATAATTTAAGAATAATTGCGCAAGAAACCGGCATAGATTATATTTCTATGGGGTCGCTTACCAATTCCGTAATTCCCGCCGATTTCTCTTTAAATTTCGTCAAGTAAAATCAGAAAAAAAATAGCATATAGTATATAATAATAACTTAAGAGGCCGTAAAATGGAACAAATAAATTATATAGATATATTCGAAATTAAAAAAATGCTTAAGGGGTCTTTCGCCGGAAAAAACTTGTACTATGAAGAAAAAGTCGATTCTACAAACACTCTCGCCAGGGACCTCGCCGCTAAAGGCGTAAAAAACGGAAGCGTGGTTATTGCGGATTATCAGGAAAAAGGAAGGGGCAGGAACGGAAAATTCTGGACATCTCCCTGCGGATGCAATATCTATATGTCTATAATATTAAGGCCTAAATTTACTCCGGAAACAGCCCAGGGAATGACGATTTTAGCCGCGGTATCGGTAGCGGACGCAATAGTAGAAGTCGCTTCCCTCCAGCCCCAGATTAAATGGCCCAACGACATTCTCATAGGTTCTAAAAAAGTTTCCGGAATATTGACGGAAATGAGTACGCAGAATATGTCTATAGAATATATGGTGGTAGGAATAGGAATGAACGTAAATATGCCCGAAAAATATATGGACGCTCACATAAAAAATATCGCCACCTCGCTATTAATAGAATCGGAAAAAACAAACGGTTCAAGCGCCCTCATAGACAGAAACAGGCTGATAGCTTCGATTTTAAACAAATTCGATAAATACTATGAAATGTTTTTATCTACGGGATTGTCTTCCGTTCTCGGCTATTATCAAAAATACTTCGGAATGATGGGTAAAGTTATCTCGATAAACGTCGAGAATAGAAAGGTTGAAGGACAGGTCGTCGGCATAGATTCCAAAGGCGCGCTTCTTTTAAAAACAGGCGAAAACGAACTGGAAAAAATTATCTCCGGCGAAATATACTTTTAAATTTTATTTATTGCTATTAATTACTTTATTTTATGATATTATCGTGCGATATAGGCAACTCGTCTTCTTCTTTCGGGTTGTTCGAAGAGGAAGGATACGACATAATTAAAACTTTCAGGATAGATACCGCAAAAATTTCGTCGCCAAACGATTTAAAAAAGTTTTTTGCAAAAAATTATCCTCTAAAAGATATAAACGGCGTCTCTATTTCCTCGGTCGTTCCGTCCATCGACCCTATATATAAAGACTTCTTCGGTAAAATTAAAATCGAACCTTTTTATATTTCGTCTAAAATAAAATTAAATATTCATATTTGCTTAGAAAGCGCCGAAAAATTAGGTTCCGATAGAATCGCCAATGTTAGTTACGCATTTTTTTCCAAACAAAAGTTTCAGATAATCATAGATTCGGGAACAGCCTTAACTATAGACATTATCGACGGCAAAGGTTATTTTCTGGGAGGAGTTATATTTCCGGGTTTGCCCGCTCTTGCAGGCTCCCTTTATCAATCGACGGAAAAGCTCCCTATAGTGGATATCAATAAAACAAATATAGAAAAAGCTCATATTATAGGCACAAATACGGAGTCTTCTATATTATCCGGCATATATTTCGGATATATATTTTTATTGGAAGGTTTTATAAATAATATATGCGAGTATTACAACAGAAATACGGAAAACACTGATATCGTCATAACCGGCGGCAACTTAGAATTAATAGCGGATGCCGTAAAAACAAAATATGCAAAAACTTTTGACGGATTCTGGACGCTAAAAGGCATTAAATACCTCTACGATTTAAATCGTTGATTGCCCCCCATATATAAAGCGTCGTTGCGAGCAAAGCCAGACAATCCCTGTTTTTTACTTTTTACGTTCCTTCCTGCCACGATTTTAAATATTTTATCTGTTCTTTCGTAAGCGTATCTATCTCTATATCCATCGACTTAAGTTTCAAGGAAGCGATACGCTCGTCTATTTCTTTAGGAACGTTGTAAACCCCGGGCGACATAGTCTTCCCTAAAACGGCAAACTCCGCGGAAAGAGCCTGAACGGAAAAACTCATATCCATAACGCTGGCGGGATGCCCGTGCGCGCTTGCAAGGTTTATGAGCCTGCCTTCGGCAAGGAGATATATTCTTTTGCCGTCCTCCAAAGTATATTCTTCGACGAAATCTTTGACGGTTCTGACTTTTTTTGCCATCTTCTTAAGCTTTTTTATGTTTATTTCCACGTCGAAGTGTCCGGAGTTGGAAACTATCGCTCCGTCTTTCATGTTCTCAAAATGTTCTACGTCGATAACGTTAATATCGCCGGTAACGGTGCAAAAAATATCGCCTATTTTTGCCGCATCAGTTCCTTTCATAACCCTGAATCCGTCCATTACGGCTTCTAAAGCCTTGACCGGGTCTATTTCCGTAACTATGACGTTTGAACCTATGCCTCTTGCTCTCGATGCAAGTCCCTTGCCGCACCAGCCGTAACCCATAACTACGAAATTTTTGCCTGCAAGGAGCATATCCGTAGCTCTTATTATTCCGTCTATGGTAGATTGCCCCGTGCCGTACCTGTTGTCGAAAAGATGTTTGGCGTCGGCATCGTTGACCGCTATAACCGGTATCTTAAGTTCTCCCGCCGCCTGCATAGAGCGAAGCCTTATTACGCCGGTAGTCGTTTCCTCCATAGACGCCTTAATGTTTTTAATTAATTTTTTATGCTTCTTGTGTATTACCGATATGAGGTCTGCGCCGTCGTCGAGGGTAACGTTAGGCTCATGGCTGAGTATGCTTTCTATATGTTTATAATAGGTGTCGGAATCTTCTCCTTTTATAGCGTAAACGTCGATTCCGAAATCTTTTGTAAGAGAAGCTGCTACGTCGTCCTGTGTCGAAAGCGGATTGGAGGCGCACAAATATACGTTTGCCCCGCCTTCTTTCAGCGTTCTTGCAAGGTTTGCGGTTTCAGCCGTAACATGAAGGCAAAGTCCCATATTTAAACCCTTAAAAGGTTTTTTATCGGCAAACTGCCCTTTTATTAATCCTAAAACGGGCATATCCTGTTCCGCCCATAAAATTCTTTCTTTGCCCTGCTTTGCAAGTTTAACGTCTTTTATGTCCGCCATTTAATCTCCAATATTTATTATTATATAAGTTAATATATTTGAAAGTTTATACGAATTCTTTGGTCTTGCTTAAGTTCTGGACTTCTTTCTTGATTTCTTCGATTTTATTAAGTTTTTCCCATACGAAATCGTCGTCGAACCTGCCAAAATGGCCGTAGTTTGATGTCTTAGAATAAATAGGCCTTAAAAGGTCGAGAGTTTTAACGATATTATAAGGCTTCAGGCTGAAAACCTTGGAAATAGCCTGCGAAATAGCTTCGTCCGGATAAATTCCGGTGCCGAAAGTATTTGCCATAACGGAAACCGGTTCGGCTACGCCTATGGCGTACGCTACCTGAACTTCGCATTTTTTAGCTACGCCGCTGCCGACTACGTTTTTAGCGATAAATCTTGCCATATAGGAACCGCTTCTATCGACTTTGGAAGGGTCTTTCCCTGAAAATGCTCCCCCGCCGTGCCTTCCCATTCCGCCGTATGTATCGACTATGATTTTTCTTCCGGTAAGTCCCGTGTCGCCGTTAGGACCGCCTATAACAAAACGTCCCGTCGGATTTATAAAAAATTTAGTATCTTTGTCCATAAGTTCCGCAGGTATAGTCTTGCCTATAACTTCGGAAATTACGGCATCTTTAAGTTTTTCCTGCGATACCGACTCCGTATGCTGGGTGGAAAGCACTATGGATGTAATCTTATCCGGTTCGCCGTTTACGTATCTTACGGAAACTTGGGATTTACCGTCAGGCCTAATAAAATCCAGAACTCCGGTTTTTCTCACCTCGGCAAGCCTTTTGGTTAATTTATGGGCGTAATAAATCGGAGCCGGCATAAAGTCTTCCGTTTCCGACGTGGCGTATCCGAACATAAGCCCCTGGTCGCCCGCGCCCTGGTCTTCGTCCTTTTCTCTTTCGACGCCCATTCTTATATCGGAAGACTGCTTTCCTACCGCCGCAATTATCCCGCAGCTTTTATAATCGAAACCGATGGACGAATCGTCGTATCCTATCTCTTTTATAACGTTTCTTATTATATCCTGATAATTTACGGAACCGCTGGATGAAACCTCGCCGGCAATAGCTACAAGCCCGGTCGTTACCATTGTTTCAAGGGCGACTTTGGAATATTTATCCTGCGCCATAAAAGCATCGAGGATAGAATCGGATATTTTATCGCAAATCTTATCCGGATGCCCTTCGGTTACGGATTCTGACGTAAAAATAAAACTAGATTTTTTATTGTTCATGATAATCCACCTTATTTTAAATTTATAATATAATATATAATATAATAAATATGCCTCAAGGTCAATTTATTTGTTGTCTTTGAATGTCTCTGTGAAGATACGATATTCCGTATTCGTCGTTAATGCTTCCCAGCTTTTTTTTTAATTCTTCCACTACGAAAACAGACCTGTGGACGCCTCCGGTACAGCCGACTCCCGCGGTAAAATAAGACTTATTTTCCCTCCTGTAAAGAGGCAGGGTAAAAGTTAAAAAATCGGCTATGCGCTTTATAAATTCTTTGGATTCCTTAAAAGAAAGCATATAATCGGCTATTTCGGTATCGATGCCCGTCAAATTTTTTAACGGCTCTATAAAAAATGGGTTCGGAAGAAACCTTGCGTCGAAAACGGTGTCCGCCTCGAGCGGCAGGCCGTATTTAAAACCGAATGAAACTATTTTAACGGAAAACGAGACGGGAAATATAAGCCCTTCTAAATGCGAAGATAAGACATGCTCCAGTTCGTGGATTTTAATATCGGAAGTGTCTATAACCGCATCCGCGGCCGCTTTTGCTTTTTTAAGAAGCCTGCGCTCTTTTTTAACCGCGGAGGATATGTCGCTTCCCGATAAAGGATGCTTCCTTCGGGTTTCGGAATATCTCCTTATGACTATGTCGTCTCTTGCGTCGAAAAAAATAAATTTAAAAAATCCCGACCGGCGTTTTAAAAATTTAATATAATTTTCTAACTCGCCTAAAAAACTTTTTT
>JAJYJN010000033.1 GCA_021789455.1 bacterium
GCCATTTAAATCTGCCCGTCGACGATTCAAATCCATATTTTTTATTTGACCCTAAAAGATGCGTAGTCTGCGCAAGGTGCGTCAGGGCTTGCGCAGAAATTCAAGGTAATTTTGCCCTTACCGTTTCCGGAAGAGGTTTTAAGTCCGTAATAAAAGCAGGCTGGGGCAAAGAAAACAGCTTTTTCGACTCCGAATGCGTTTCTTGCGGCGCCTGCGTAAAAGCATGTCCTACGGGCGCGCTTATCGAAAAAGGAATAGCGGATTACGGCAAGCCTTTTAAAAGTACCGGAACTACATGCGGTTACTGCGGCGTCGGATGTTCGTTTAACATAGAAACGAAAGGAGATAACATTATTAGGGCCGTTCCTGCCGACGATAGCCTTTCAAACTTCGGACGCTCCTGCATTAAAGGCAGGTTTTCTTTCGGCTACGTCAAAAGCGCGGATAGGCTTAAGCGCCCGCTTATAAGGGAAAATATAGATTTGCCTTTCAGGGAGGTTTCGTGGGAAGAAGCCTTTAGCTTTATCGCCGAAAGATTTAAAAATGTACAACTTAAATACGGAACTAATGCTGTAGGCGCAATCAGTTCGTCGAGATGTACAAACGAAGAAAACTACTTAATGCAAAAACTTGTAAGGGCGGTTTTTCATAACAACAACATAGACACATGCGCAAGGGTATGCCATCAGCCTACGGGTTACGGCCTTGGCGTAGCTTTTGGAACCGGCGCCGGAACGCAGGATTTAAGTTCGGTTTTACATTCGGACGTTATAATGGTAATTGGTTCCAATCCCACGGAAGCCCATCCGGTAGTGGGTTCTTTTATCAGGCAGGCAGGACGTTCCGGAGCAAAACTTATAGTAATAGACCCAAGGAAAACGGAGGTTGCAAAATCGCCCCACATAGCTGCGCGTTATCATTTAAGACCGCTTCCCGGAACCAACGTAATGCTTCTTAATTCTATGGCGCATTTTATTTTAAAAGAAAGTTTAATTAAAAAAGATTTTATAGATTCAAGGTGCGACGAAGAATCCTTTAAGTTGTGGGCTGATTTTATACTTGACGAATCGAACTCTCCGGAAACCGCGTCGAAAATTAGCGGCGTTCCTGTTGAATATATCGAGGGAGCTGCCCGGCTTTATGCGGAAGCGTCAGCCGCATCTATTTTTTACGGTCTCGGCGTAACCGAACATCTGCAGGGTTCTACCGGAGTTCTTGCAATAGCGAATTTAGCTATGGCGACGGGAAATATCGGCAGACAAGGCACGGGCGTCTCTCCTTTAAGAGGGCAGAACAACGTTCAGGGAGCGGCGGACATGGGAGCGGAGCCTTCGACCCTGCCAGGTTACAGACATATTTCCGACGAAAAGTCGAGGACTTTATTTGAACGAATATGGAACGTAAAATTGGACGATGTACCCGGCATGAGGCTTCCCGATATGCTAAGGGGCGGATTGGACGGCAGATTTAAAGGCATATATATTATGGGAGAAGACATCGTTCAAACCGACCCCGACTCAAACAGAATAATAGAATCTTTAAGAAATATGGATACTGTAGTCGTTCACGATCTGTTTAAAACCGTCACTGCCGAATACGCTCATGCCATACTCCCCGGCTCATCCTTTTTAGAAAAAGACGGCACTTTTACAAACTGGGAAAGGAGGATGCAGAGGGTAAGAAAAGTAATAGAACCCTTAGCCGGTTTGCAGGACTGGCAGGTAATAGCAGGACTTTCAAAATCACTGGGTTATAACATGTACTATTATAATCCTGCGGAAATAATGGATGAAATTGCAATTACTACGCCGCAGTTTTCGGGACTCAGCTATGAATTGCTGGATAATAAAGGCTCTGTCCAGTGGCCAGTCAATTCCGAAAATCCGCAAGGTACGCCTATTTTACACACAGAGAAGTTCGTAAGAGGGGAAGGCAGGTTTTCTATTACGAAACATATCGGTTCCAAAGATGCTATATCGGAAGAATATCCTTTTATTTTAACGACCGTAAGAAATCTTTACCAGTATAACTGTTCAAATAATACCCGCAGAAGTTTTAACAGCTTATGGTATGGGCAGGACATATTGGAAATTTCCCAAGAAGATGCCGAAAAGTTATTAATAGAAGACGGCAGTTTAGTTGCCGTAAAAAGCAAAAAAGGTTCGGTTACGCTTCACGCAAAAATCAGCAAAAGAGTTATGAAAGGAGTAGTTGCCACCACTTTTCACTTTCCGGAACTAAAAACCAACGTTTTAACCAGCGAATATGCCGACTGGTCAACAGAAACTCCAGAATATAAAGTAACTGCGGTTTCTATAAGCAAAGCCGACACGCCTTTTGCTTCAAGGAATTATAATCCTTTATTTAAAGGGGACGAAGAAATTAAATCGATGTTTTTAGACATCTGCAGGATTTTTGCTCCGTATCCCCCCGAAATTGCGGCGGAAGAAATTCAAAACCACGTTAATAAATACTGGGAGCCGTTTTTACGCAAAAAACTTTTTGAAATTTACGCCTGCGACGAAAGCACTTTTAAAACCGCTATAAAAAAAGCTATAAGCTAAAATAAGATTTAACTTCAATCCAAAATGCGGTTATTTTGCAAAATTTAACTTCTTTGATTGTTTTTTAATAATATCAAATTGCCAGGCAAGTTCAGTGATTATTTGGCTATTAGACGTGATAGTGATTTTTCCCAATAAATCTTCCCTATGTGAAATTATCCCTATAGATAATTCTTCGGATATTGCAAAACTGGCATACGGCAGCATTTTATCTAATTCGTTTTGAAAAACGTAAAATACATTAATATTGTTTTTTGCTTGTTCCTCCATAATTTCTTTCATTTTGGTAAAATCGTCCTCATTCTTTAAAATAAATATTCGTTCGATATGAACGCCTCTTTTTGCCTGCCTGTAATTTTGTTGCGTATGTTCGGTAACATCCTTGCCGTATCCCCAATAAAACGGTTCTATAAGATTGCTTGCAACCTTAAACGACTGCCCTGGTTTTAATTCTTTCAATACAATTAATTTAGCGGCGTAAATATCGTGAAAAATAAAATCTCCGCCTTTTTCAGCCTGTTTTAAGAGGATATGAATTTTTTCAAAATCTTCTATAGCTATTTTAGTCGGAATATCCGATTTTTTCTTTTTGAGTTTATTATACAACAATATAGTTTCATTAATTGCGATTTGTTCCCTGAGGGGAAGCTCCAGCGACGGAAAAGCCGCTTTTAATCTTTTTTCAAGATTATCGATGGCTATTACAATTTCCGCAAGGATAGCGGCTAATGCAAAAGCCAATACGATTACTATTTTTGTGGAAACGTTTAAATGGAAATATGCGCCTAACCAAAATGTGAGAACTATAAACAAAATACCGAATATTCCTATTAACAGGCGCAAAAATAAAATCCTTGACATTACATTATCCCCTTAATATTAAATAATATATATATATTAATAATTGATAATACGTATATTATGCAAGATTTATTTATTATAATAATTTAAACAATTTCATTAAATAACCGAAACCGCAAACATTAAAATGCCGAGTATAATTATAAACGTACCTTGATAAATTCTCAATGTTTTAGCTGCGGAATTTTTTGAAATATAAGCTCCGGCTTTAGAGCCGATTAATGCACCTATTCCTAATGGTATAATATAAACCGCAAGGTTAAAAGGGTTTTTAATGTAGTAAAAATGAATTAGTCCTCCGATTAAAGAAATTATCGCCATAATCGATATTATAGTTGAAAATGCAATTCTTGGCGGTATCTGCTCAACGGCAGTCAAAAAAGTTCCCGTTATTCCCCCTATGCCGATTCCTATAAATCCAGAAACTAATCCGGCGATTAAGGAAAAAACATTTATTGCAAGAGGGCTTTTTATTTCATAATCATATGTTGTTCCATTCGTTTCTTTATGTTTTTTTCTAATATGCCCGCTAAAATAACCTTTACTTTTTATTTTACTATTATTTAACGTATCTTCAGCTTGTTTATCGGAATAATTAGTTTTAATTGCCGCCTGTTTTTTTGTCGCAATCAGAGAAAATATTCCTATGCCTATTACTATTATCGAAAAAATCCATTTAAATTGGTTTGTTGGAATGTAATTGCTTAAAATTGAACCTGCTATAATGCCTATTAACGCAGGAATTAAAACCATTATAAAAAGATGCTTGTCTAAAGCTGCGTCTTTGTAAAAAATGTATGAACCTCCGGCAGTGCTTATCATTATTGTAAGAAGAGACAAACCGCTTGATTCTAACGGCGATAAATGCATATAGAATATAAAAAACGGAACTAATAATATCCCGCCCCCGATGCCTATAGCATTTCCGACGATTCCTACTAAAAGAGCGGTTATAAAAAGCGTGAAATATATAAAAATCGGATTTAAAGAATAATACATATTTATATTCTTCTGCGAGTATTCAATTTATAGCGCAAAATAATTATTGCTTGAATTTGTTAGCCAAACTATGAAATTATTTAATTAATATTAAGTAAAATAATGGCAGGCAAAGCAGTTCGTTAAGTAAAAACAGTTTTATAGACCACTTATGCAGACTGTTAAATCCTTTTCTTTTCGGGTCGTCTTGCGGCGTTTCGTCTATTGAGCCCATTTGTTGTTTCAAAATATTTAATTTTTTAGAAATGAAGTTTTCGGAAAACAGCAGTATAATAAGTATTATTAAAGGAAGAACGAAGATGCTTAATACGGCATCATTTTTTGCGTATAATATATAGCCGGCGAATATCATTACACCCTGAGTAATATATCCGAGTATTGAAAATTTGCCTAGAAGGGTGCCTACCATATTGCCGGCTTCGTGTCTCGATTTTAGCGTTTTAAAGATATACGGCGCGGCTATATAGCCTATAAATATACTTGAACCGAAAAAAATCGATAAACATAAAGAGTAAATATATAATAAAATATTTAAATACATTTGTTGTCCTCCAAAATTAATTATAATAATTTTTAAATTTACGTTAAATATATATTTATTTAAATTTATTTTATCTTTGAAATTTTAAAACGTTTAGCATCGGGCAATCGCCTTTGCCCGTTTTTTTTACTTCGCACTGAGAAATAAGGCTTAAAAGCTCTTTTCGTATAAGGTTTAATGAATAAATTCTTTTATCTATTTCCGCGACTTTTTCCTGGGCCAGCATTTTAACTCTGGTGCAGGTATTATTTTTGTCGTTGTCTATCGAAAAAATTTCCGATATCTGTTTTAACGTAAATCCTATTTCTTTCGCATGTTTTATAAAACGTAAAACTTCCGCCGCCTTTTCCGGATATATCCTATAACCGGCTTCGTTAGTATCCGGTTTTTCTATTAATCCAATCCGTTCGTAGTATCTTACGGTCTGTACATTTAACCCCGTCTTTTTGGCTAACTGTCCTATAGTCATTTATTTTTATTATTTATTTATTATTTTAAATTTTGCTATCAGCCTGAAATTATCTTTTTTATCGCCGCAATAATCCGTTTTATAATAAAGGATTTGGTCTAAAATAGCTTTTTTCGATTTGTATTTAAAAGATTCTATATTTTTAGCTTCTTCTGTTTTTGACAGAAATAAATATATATCCGTGCCGTTTTTTAAATCTATATTTTCTATTAAGCTGCTAATTTCTTCCGCGTTAAAAGCCGCACGCGTTACTATTGCCGATACGTTGTTATAATCTTTATAATTAAAAATATTAATATTTAAACATTTAAAATTGTTAAGACCCAATTTTCTTGCAGCCGCTTTTTGAAAATTGCACTTTTTTAGTACGGATTCTACGGAAATAATTTTTAAATCCGGCGTTAATATTTCGATAATCATTCCCGGAAAACCGGCGCCAGAACCTATATCTAAAATATAACCGCCGGTATTTGATATCCGCCTGCCGCCGGAATTTAAAATTTTTAATAAATATGAACTGTCTATAACATGCTTTTTAATAAAACCGTCGATATCTGTTACGGTTGTTAAATTTATTTTTTTATTCCATTCTAAAAGCTCTTCGTAGTATAAATAAATTTTATCGATTTTTTCTTTTAAATTTTCAATATTATTATTGCCTAAAGATACAATGCCGTAAGTTAATAAATAATCGTAAACTCTATCGGTAAATATATCACATGGAGAAGTATAGTCCATAATTAAAATAATTTAAACGCATGTATATTATACATAATATGCAAATACAACTATCTTGTTTGTGTTTCACGTGAAATCGAAGAAATATTAAGAAATTTTTGCATTATTTCATGTTTTTCTTCTTTAGATAATTGCATATCCGCCATATTAAACAATATCTGTTCTTCTTTATCTATATGTTCGGATAAAAGTTTAAAAAAAGCAAACCCGTCGTTTAAAATCGAATCAAACTCTTTTGTGCTTTGATAATCCTTAATTTTGGATTTAAATTCGGAAGAAATTTCTCTGCTCTGTTTATGTTCTAACAGCATCACGTGTATAGGACCCGTTTCCGTCCCGATATATTTACCGAGAACGGGGAATAATCCATCCTCTTCTTTTTTAAAATGAACTTCTAAGTCTTTGTCTATAAAAGCGGTTATTTCGTTAAGCTGGTTTATTAAGTTGTTTCTCAGACCTTCGGAAGACACTTTTCCGATTTTTTTTAAATATTCTTCAAGATTATTCAATACGCTTCTAACGATTTCATGATCGCTCTTTAAGGCGGCAATAGGATCAATTGAAGAAGTTTCCATTATAATATCCTCGCATTATATGTTTTTTGAGTATTAACTGCGGCAAAATAATTTTTACATTTCGATAGTTTATTTGCAACGTACGACTATAAAGTAAATAGTTTATATAATTAATGATACATCAAAGATTATATTCTATCAATACAAATTCCCAAAAAAATTTATAAATTTTTACCGATTCTTTAAATTGTGATATAATTATAAATAATTTATTTTTAAATTTAATTTGAGGAATTAAAACATGGCTGAAGTACAGGGCTGCGAACTTCCCGAAGATTTATATTACGACATAGAAAAAGATACGTGGGCAAAACCTTTAGGCGATAATATCGTTATGCTTGGAATGACGGACGTTGCGCAAACGCAGGCGGGCAAGATACTGCATGTTACTTTCAAAAAAGTCGGCAGTATAGTTCAAAAAAGAGGTAATACCGCTACGATAGAAAGCGGAAAATGGGTAGGGCCTATTCCATCTCCGGTATCGGGTGAAATAATCGAGGTAAACGAAGCGCTTCTTAAAGACCCTCTTTTATTAAATTTATCTCCTTATACAGATGCATGGGTAAGCAAAGTAAAAGCTTCAGATATAAATGAATTAAAGACTTTACTGACGGGAAAAGAAGCAGTGGAAAAATACAAGGAAAAAATAATAAAAGATCAGATTCAGTGCATGAGATGTTCGAGCCAATAATACTTCAATATTATTAATATTTTGTTATGGAAAATAAAAAACACGACGTTATACTTCTTGTTTCAAAATGGTGCGAAGAATGCGTACCTGCGGATAACGCATGGAAAAGATTAGCAGAGGAGAGGAAGGATTTTAACTATAGGTCGTTAGATGTTTCGGAACCCGAAGGCAGGAGGCTTTCTATAGAGTTATATATAAGAAGCGTTCCTTCCACGGTAATTGACGGAAAACTTGCATTCGTCGGCATACCTACTAAGGAAGAGGCCTCGGAATTGATTGATTTGTCATAATTGCGTGTAGATTAATTTAATATAATTATTTATTTAACATCATTGGATTTTAAAATGGCTAAAATAGCTATTATAGTTTTAGAAGGACCGGCGCAAGAGGAGTCCGTCGCAAAAATAAGACATGCTATGATTTATTCCAAAGAGATAAAATTATCTGGAAATGAAATAACCCTTATTTTTGACGGCAACGGCACAAAGTGGCTCGATATTATTTCAAACGAAACCTCTAAATTCGATTTTTTGAATAAGCTTTTTAAAGAAATAACCGAAATGGGTATTATATATAAAGCATGCGGCTTTTGTTCAGCGAGGAAGGAAGTCAAAGAAAGCTTGTCCTTAAAAAATATTCAGTTTTTATCGGAGTTTGAGGGACATCCGGACGTAGGAAAACTTATAAACGAAGGTTGGCAAATAATCGTTATTTAAAGACTTTATAAATATAAACATTATAATTTAAAACGGTGATTAAAATGAAAAAAATAAAAATAGAAGTCGGCGGTATGACGTGCGAACACTGCGTAGCAAGAGTTAATAAATTCGTAAAAAACGTAAAAGGCGTAATGGACGTAAAGACTTCATTGAAGGAAAATAAATCTTATATCGAGACAAACGACGACGTATCGGTTGATTCTATAAAAGCGGCAATAGACGATGCGGGTTATAAGCCGGGCAAATACGAAATTGAATAAAGCTTATTAAATAAATTATAAATTCAGCAAATAACTTTTAAGATTAAGAAAGCAGTCTTTAAGTAATTCTTCGCTCTGCGAAGATTTAGAAAGCATAATGCAGCCTTCAAACGATGCTATTATGAAACTTGCCAGACTTTTAACGTCGGTTTTTTTATCTATTATTTTTTTTGATACGGCGTTTTCTAAAGCTTTTTCTATATAACCCCGCCATAAATCTATAACTTCGTTAATATATTTAGCCAAAATCTCGTCTTTTGCGGACAGTTCAAGCATTAGATTGCCGACGGGGCAGCCGTTTTTAGCTAATTTTTTTCCATTTTTATTATAAATATCGTCGATAACTTTAATTATGGCGGAAATCGGGTTTTCCGTATTGCATATACCGCTCCAATTGTCAGCGTAAGCGGGTTTAATGACTTCTTCTATTACCGCGGCGGCAATATCCCGTTTTGATTTAAAGTGATAATAAATGCATCCCTTGGTTGCATTAATTTTATCGAGTATATCTTGAATGCCCGTGCCTTCATACCCTTTTTCTAAAAGAAGGTTGTATGCGGCATCTATTATTTCTTCTCTTTTAAGCAATTTTAATTTCCTAAAAATGTCTAATCCGCTTTAATTTTAGTTAAGATTTCCAATTATAAACTTAAAAATAACTTTATACTAAGTTTGTTATAATTTTATAATTATATGCGGATTAGACATTAAAATAAACTAAAAAGTTATCGGCTGGTATCCGTCGGCCATAAATCCGGCTATTGCCTGTCCTGCGTGAACTAGTTCCATTTTCTTGCTTGTCAAAATAGGAGCGATGCCGTATCCTTCGGCTATTGCAACGCATGCATGAGGCACGATATTATTGGCGAGAACCTGTTCATACGCTTCAAGTATTTCTTTGTCGTCTGTTTTTGCGATAAATTCTTCTCCCGGACCGAAAAATACGAGTTTCACGTCTTCAAATGCTCCGCTGTTTTTTGTTCTCCATGCAAAATTAAGCCCTACTTTCACTTTTGCGGAATCGTTGCCGCCCGATAAGATCATTACTAAAGCTTTTGCTTTCGACATAATAAATCCTCCTTTAACGATAATAAGTTTTGTTTTAAGCAGGTAATATCAACATACCAACCAGTCTGTATTATATATCGGTCATATAAAAATGTCAAATTAAATTTATCATGAATTTATCATGAAACGTAAAAAAATTTTAAAAAATAAAAAAAGGAGAGTTAAAATAGGTTAAAAGATATAAAATATAGATTTCAAAATAATTCCCCGACCGTTTTTTGAAATAAACGGAAGAACGGTCAGGGAATTTTTATTTAAACGCAAACTGCGCTTATTTGCACTCCTTTCAGGAATAGCAAGAATCCTTTAATCCGTAATCTTTGTTAATTAATGAATAGAATTCTTCTGCAGGAATTTCTGCAAACATCGGCGCATCATACACCTTTTTCATAAAAGTCACCTCCTTTTGTTATTCGTTGTTATAAATATATTTTTTGTTTAAAAGCTTTTGAATCAGGGCTTTAAAGTCTTTTTTCGCTTCCTGCTCGGTTACGTTAAATTCCTGCGTTATCGTTGACAATATGTCTTCGTTCGTTGTACGTCCGTCGCATAAAGATAAAATTTTATAGGATATTTCGTTAAGTTTATAAATATCGCCGGATTCGTTATCAAAAAAAATATAGTATGTTTCGTCTTGTTTTATCGACACCTTATCTGCAAGTTTTAACATTCAGTCATTCCTTTTTAGAATTATTTTTATATCCAGCACTGAGGGTCTTTTGAATTGAAATCGTGATTATAATAATAGCTTATGGCTTTGCATCCGCCGCATCTATCGGAATTAGCGCAATTATTGCATTCGTTTCCACCGTTCCTTTTTCTCAAATTCCATAAGATATCGGAATTATACCATACCTTAAATAGTCCGTCCGTTAAAATATTTCCAAGCGGAAGATAAAGCCTTCTGCATGGAAGCAGCGTGCCGTTATGCAATATACATAAGGACGATAAACCTATAGGGCAATATCCGCCGGCATTTTCGTCTATTAGATTCCATAGCGGACGAGACGTCGAAAGTTTAGTATTGGAATTCTTGAATTCAATTTTCGATTTTTCGTAAACGTCGGTATATATTTTTTTTAACTCTTCC
>JAJYJN010000034.1 GCA_021789455.1 bacterium
TTTTAAACTTGACCGTTTTAAAAACCGGTTCTTTTTTTACGTAAGGAAGACCGTTGCCCGCATCGTCCGTATTAATATTAGCCAGATTGGACGATATGACGTTCATCCTTATTCTTTCGGCGTTAAGCCCCTGAGATGCAATTTTTAAAGAATCGTTAAAACTCATTTTAACCTCATTTCTAATTTAAACAGGGCATATTTGAAAATTTTCCCCTAAATTGCGAATTTATTTACGGCGTGGCGTTTGTTAAAGCATAGGTTAATGTGGCAAATTTCTTTGACAGCAAACCTGCTACAGCTTGGAACCTAATTGCGTTAGAAGCCATATCGCTCATTTGCGAGCTGATATCCACCGTGTTTCCGTCTAACGCGGGAACCGACTCGTCTTTTTGGTTATGGACAAATGATTTTATATATGCCTGTCCGCCGTCTGAAACAGGCGCATAGCCGCCGTTTGAATTTGAGCCGCCGAGGTCATTTTCGGAGGTCGCTTTCATCGGCATTGAATCAGCGGACGGAACAAGGTTTTTCATAACCTGTTCGAAATTAAGTTCTTTAGCCTTATAACCCGGCGTGTTGGCGTTTGCGACGTTGGAAGCGATAATGTCCTGCCTGTCGCTAAGGACGTTTAAGCTTTCTCCAAGAATTCCATAAATGCCGCTAAACATTTTTTATGCTCCTTAATTATAATTAAATTTATTAATTAAATTATATGCAATAATTGTGCCAAATCAAGGAGAGAAGGGCAGGAAAACACTTATTTTTGCCCCGCCAAATTCTTTTGAATTTTCAGCGCTTATGTATCCGCCGTGAACTAAGACATTGTTTAGGGCGATAGAAAGTCCAAGACCCGTCCCCCCGCTTTTTTTAGTCGAAAAGAACGGGTTAAAAATATTTTTTACAATTTCGTCAGAAAACCCCGGACCGTTATCTTCGAAATCTATCCGGATATAGCCGTTGCCTTCCTCGGCATTTCCAGAAACCGCGCGTGATTTTATTCGTATAATACCGTCAATATTTTGAACGGCATGCGCGGCGTTTATTAAAATATTGACGAAAGTCTGGCCTATAAGATTTTCGTCAATATCTAAAATTATGTTTTTATCCGATTCCTCAATCACTTTCACGTTTTTTTCTTTTATTGCGTACGAAGAATACATAATAGATTTACTTATTATATCAGATAAATCGCACTTTGAAAGAGCAGGGTTCACCGTTTTTGAAAATTCTAAAACGTTATTTATCGTAGTATTCATATTTTTGACGGCAAACATTATATTGGAAATAATTTCCGCATGCTCTTCGTTTTTAGTCTCTTTTTGCAATACGGACGCGAAAAGCCCTATGGAGCCCAGGGGATTGCGTATCTCGTGGGCAATTTTCGCGGACATTTCCCCGAGTTCAGCCAGACGCTTAAACTTTTTTATTTCTTCTATGTTTTGAATAATAAAAATTCGCCCCGAGTTTTTTTTGTTATTTACGTGTATATTTTTTATGTATAAAAAAACCGGAATAAATTTTTCGTTTTGTATGCCTGATTTCATTAATTTTTCGACCGGATAAAAAACTGATTTTATGAAATCGCCTAAAGCCGAACCGTTGAAGAAAAATTTTAAAAACTCATCGATAGGACGGTTTAAGTAATTCACCAGATTGTAGCCTCCGGCAAGGCCCGTTAAAGACTTATTTATAAATTTAATCAGGTTATTTTCGTCCGTAATTAAAATTCCCAAAGGAAGGCTTTCCAGAACCGTATTTAGATTTTCCTTTAAATCTTTTATTTCTTCCTCTAAGTTTTTATAATGCTCGGAAAGTTTTTGCGAAGCGGCTTCGAATGATTCAAAAGCCTTTTTAAGTTCTTCCCCGGTTGGAACCGACGAATAGGTTTTACTATCGTTTAGCGTCTGCGTATGTGTCTGTTCTCGCTTATCGGCTTTTGATAATCCGTCATTTCCCGATTTTTTCCTTCCGGTTTTTTTCTCCTCATTCATAGGGGAAATTTTATCATAATTTTACGTTAAAATTAATTTTTTTATCATTTTGAATTATTTGTAATATAATATATAGTTAATATGACTCAAAACAAAATAGGCGGTTTAGATAAAAGTGACGGTAAAAAAACGGCTGCCGGCATTATGAAACAGGATAATGCGGCAGACAGGATTTTAATAGTTGACGACGACCTGCATATGCGTTCCGCACTGAGTTTAAGCCTTAAAAAGACCGGCAGGGAAGGGGATATTTTTGCGTCGGCGGAAGAAGCCTTAAAATTTTTGGACGGATTAGACGAAACTGCTTATGCAGTCCGAAAAAGCGGCGGTTATTTTCTTATATTATCAGATTTAAACCTTCCGGGAATGGACGGGATTTCTTTTTTAAGCGAAATAAAAAAACGGGCGGCGTTTAAGCTGATTCCTTTTGTTATCATTACGGCTTACGGAACTGTGGAAAGCGCAGTTTCGGCAATGAAATCTGGCGCGTCGGACTACCTTTTAAAACCTTTTGATATTTCAGATTTTGAAAAGATGCTAAAAAATGCGGAAAAAATTTCCGCATATGCGGCACTTAAAGAAAATGCCTCGAAGGAAGGCGCGGCGGCGACTGCCTTAAGCGATACGGATATAAACGATAAATCCGGTTTTATATATGAATCGACGGCAATGAAAAAAATAGACGAATATATCAGTGCGGTAGCGGAAGCCGATGCCACAATACTTATAACGGGAGAGTCGGGAACCGGAAAGGAAGTCGCCGCAAAAAGAATACACAGGCTTAGCAAAAGAAAAGGAAAATTTATCGGCGTCAACTGTTCCGCAATAGTATCTACGCTTTTAGAGAGCGAACTTTTCGGGCACGAGAAGGGAGCGTTTACCGGAGCCGTTTCGTTAAAGAAAGGAAAATTCGAACAGGCGGACGGCGGGACTATTTTGTTAGACGAAATTGCCGAAATGGATAAAAATCTTCAGTCTAAGATATTGCGCGTTCTTCAGGAAAAGGCTATAGACAGGGTCGGCGGGGACGAGCCCTTACCGGTAAACGCAAGAGTTATCGCCGCTACTAATAAAGACATAGAAAAAGCGGTAGAGGAAGGAAATTTCAGGGAAGATCTTTTTTACAGGCTTAACGTAATACGCCTGCATCTTCCGCCCCTAAAAGAGAGAAAAGAAGACATAATTCCTCTTGCAAAATACTTTACGGCGGCGTATGCTAAAAAATATTTCAGGGAAATTTCCGGTATTACGGCGCAGGGACAGGATTATTTGCTTTCGCTCAATTTTCCCGGCAACATAAGGGAGCTTGAAAATATAATAGAAAGAGCTGTTATACTGGCGCAGAAAGATAATTATTTGGACGTACGGCATTTCGGAAATTTCGAGCCCTCTTTATCCGGTTATGACGGTTCGCCAGATTTACCAGTCCCGTCTGCTTCGGCGGCTCCTCCGGTCCCAGGCGGCTCCTTCGGCGGAGAAAACAGTAAAGGCGAGAGCAATTCCTCTTTTATTTTAGATACTATGAGCATAAAAGAAATGGAAGAAAAACTTATCATAGCCGCATTAAAAGAAACCGGCGGAAACCGGACTAAAGCCGCAGAAAAACTAGGAATTACCTCGAGAACGCTAAGGAACAAGCTTAAGGAATTAGGATTGAAACCTTAATTTTTGTTCTGCAAACTTACGATTCAACTTCATAATAGCCTAAATTTTAGTGGCACGATATTTGCTCATATATAAAACAAAGGCATAAAAGCCTTAAAAATAGGAAAATTTTTCCCATTTTGTTTTTGGCTTATTATAATTATTTTTTAGTATATAATTTAAATATAAAGATACAGGAGGGAATAAAAATGTCAGTTAATTCGTTGTTTGCCTCTACGACTAATACAAACGCGGCTTCTGTTGCTTCTTCTACGGCTAACGCCGCGGCTAGTACCGCAAATTCCGCCAATTCTAACAGCGGTCTCGTAAGCGCCAGTACTTTTATGCAACTTATGGTCACCCAGCTGGAAAATCAAGACCCTTTGAATCCGCAGTCCAGTTCGGCTTCGCTCGCCCAGCTTGCGCAGTTCGATTCTTTGAACCAGTTAAATACCGTGAATTCTAATCTGAGCACTTTAGTGTCCGACCTTAACCAGTCCACTCTGGGAAGCGCGGTAAATATGATAGGCAAAACGGTGCAGGCAAACGGAAACGGCATTAGCTATTCAAGCGGAAGCACGGCAAGCCTTCAGTATTCTCTTCCCCAAAACGCAAGTTCAGTAGCCCTTGATGTTTACGACACGTCCGGAAATCTGGTTTACAATACTAACCTGGGGACGCAGAATTCAGGTTCGCAGTCGTTTACCTGGGACGGAACGGAAAACAGCGGTCAGACGGCTCCTACCGGAAACTATACCTTCTCGGTTTCTGGAACCGGTTCCAACGGCTCTACGGTTACCGGTACCACTCTCACTAACGCAACTGTTACGGGGCTTTCTACTTCGAGCAGCGGCGGCGTTCAGGTGGAACTCAGCAACGGTACTACGGTGCCCCTGTCAAGCGTTACTAACGTGGGGTGATTTAAAAAAATAATAATTTATGTCGATTAATTAATATGCAGGAGGAATGAAAAATGGGAGTAAATGCGCTTTTTACAGCAGTGTCGGGTCTGGATTCCAACCAGACATATCTGGGAGTTATAGGAAACAATATAGCAAATTCAAATACGATAGGATTTAAAAGTTCAAATCCGATATTCGAGAACTTAGTCAGCCAAACTTTAAGCGGAACGTCGAGTTCGCAGGAGGGTTTGGGAACGGACGTATATTCTATACAGCAGCAGTTTACGCAGGGAGCTATGGAAAATACTTCCAATCCCTTAAATATGGCGGTTGACGGCAACGGATTTTTTATAGTGCAGGCTCCTAACGGTTCAACGTATTATACCAGGAACGGCACTTTCAGCGAAAACGCTAGCGGAGAAATAGTAGATTCGACCGGACAGAATGTAGTGCAGGGTTATGCATTGAATTCTCAGGGAATAGCTACCGCCGGAACTCCTACTCCAATTACTTTAAATACAGGTGCCATTGCTCCTGTGGCGACCACTACGGCCGACCTTACGGCAAATCTCGATTCCAACGTTTCGCCGCAGGTAGCAACCACAGTTTCAACTTCGGCTACATTTGCCGGAGGCTATCTTACGGCAAATGTAGCCGAAGGTTCGGATACTATCTATGTCGATGGTAGCGGTACATTAAAAGCTGGAGATTCGATACTTATCGGAAACGGAAATGGAACAGACAACTTATATACAATAAAAACAATAGCATCATCATCATTAAGCAGTACTGCTGACAAAATTACATTAACTTCAACATTGACATCTTCGGTTCAAGCTAATACTGCTGTTTCTCAAAATGAACTTAACATTACAAGCACAACTGGAATCTCATCTGGAATGGAACTGCAAATAAATACCACTGGTACTTCGTCTTCTAGCACATCGGATCCTTATCAATATTTAAATACCGTTGCAAATATTATTACTCCTTCTACTTCAACTTCTGCCGGGACAGTGAGTCTAACCGATGCTATGCCTCTTACTCCAGGAACTGCATTTAGCCCTAAAGGAGCTGTTATTTCAGGTCCTGCTTCGGATTATTATTCTACGACGATTAATGTTTATGATTCGCTGGGGAATGCCCTTCCGATGACTGTTACGTTTGCTCCTTCGTCTTCGACTGCCGGCAGCTGGAATGCTTATTATTCTATTAACGGGACTGCCGACACACGGTCAACTATGACGTCCGCGACGCCTACGCCAAAAACTGCAGACATAACTTTTAATTCAAGCGGTGCTATTACCAGTACTTCGTCCTTAACTTTAAAGGATGTGCCGCCATATGTTACTCCAGCTCCGACAAACCTACCTGACGGGGCAAAATCTCCTTTAAATATTGCATTGAGTCTTTCTAACCTTTCCCAGTACTCAGCCCCTTCGGCTACTACGGCATTTACTCAGAACGGTTATGCTACAGGAACTCTCACGAGCTTTACGGTTGACCAGAGTGGAAAAATATCGGGACAGTATTCAAACGGTCAGACTCAATACATAGCGCAGGTTGCCCTTGCAAACTTTATAGCTCCTACGGGTCTTACTTCGGAAGGAAACAGCCTTTACGCTCAGACTTTTGCCTCCGGTCAGCCTGCCGTCGGCGTGGCAAACTCCGGAAATTTCGGCTATATTACGGATTCGGCGCTGGAACAGTCCAACGTCGATATTTCTTCGGAATTTACCAATATGATAGTGGCGCAGAACGCATACGTGGCAAATTCAAAGGTTTTAACTACGGAAAACGCTGTTCTTACGGCATTAGAAAGTTCGGTACAGTAATTTATAAAATATAATCAAAATAAAGGTATCAGATTTGAAATCTGATACCTTTATTTAAGACAAATAGAAAACTATGTTCGGTAATCTCGCTTTAAATTTATCCGTGGACGCAGGGCTTTCTTTGGTTAACGACGTTATGAACGCCGTTTCGGGGAGCGCTTCGAGCCAGCCGCTTTCTCTGTCAGCTACTGCCGGCGGGTCAGGGACTGGTTCCGGCTCTGCTGCTTACGGTCAGGGCGGGTTCGGCGAAATTCTTAATAGTTCTATTAATAATCTGTCAAATTCGGCAAGCAATTCAAACACGGCTATTAATCAGCCAAATACCTACGCTAATAATTACAGCGACAGCGGTTCGGGCAGCGGTAATGCCGCGCCTGTAACCGTCAATCAGCCGGCAAATAGCGGCGTTAATACCGGAAACAGTTACGGCGGCAATCAGGCTAATAGTATTTCTTCCGCCGGACAGCCTTCGACAAATACGATTAATATAGAAAATAGCGTAAACGGTGGCAATAGCGTTGCGGGTAATAACGAAACAGGAAATAACGCCGCCGCTACGTCAAAGTCAAGCTTGCCTGCCGGAGGCACAACTAACGGCAATACTCAAATAGCGTCAAAAAACGGCGACTCTGGCGGCGGTTCCGTTAAACAGTCCCAGGGCACAAATAACGGCGGCGCAAAAAATGCGAGTAATGGAGCCGACGCCGTAGCAGTTTATTTTATAGGAAATACAAACGCAAATATTCTAATTCAGCCGGTTTCCGCAAATAAAAGCGATAAAACCTCCGCCTCCAGCGTCGATGGAACAGGCAAAGGCGGAGCGAATGTAAAATCCGGCGATAAAAGCCGGTTATCCGCTGCAGGCGCTTTATTTTCTAATAGCACCGACTCTGCCGACGGTTTATATCAATCCCAATCCCAAAGTTCAAATAATTCCGGTAATGGAAATACTGCCGGCAGTTCCTCAGGTAAAGCTTTTTTATCCGCCGTTGCGGAAAAAGCCGGAAAGAATATTGAAGGTAACGCCGGAGGACAAAATTCAGGCGGCGTAACCGCAGGACAAAACGTATCCTCCAAAACCGGCGATGCGGCAAAGCCCAATAATACAGGTAATCAAAACATTTTAAACAATAAAGTATCAATAACTGAAAATAAAACAAATCCGGCGTCAAACGCAAACGCCGCTAATACCGTAATAAATACGGCAAACGCTAGAGCCCTTATCAAAGACGCCGCCGTTAAAGCCCTCAATTTAAATGTTCTAAGCGGGGAAGCGGCAAGTCTGGCTTTTTCGGCATCGGACGGAAAAAATTCGCTAAATATTACGGGCAGTAATGCAGGCGCAGGTTCCGGTTCGGGTATATCCGCCGGCATTAAAACTGCCGCCTTAACAGACCTGGGCTTATCCGTTGCGTCAGGTTCCGGTCTTAACGGTTCTACTTCCGGAGGAGGCTCAAACGGCTTTGGTTTAACCGGCGGGGGAGTTTCCGGGCTTGATGACGGTTCCACCGGAGAAACCGCCGGTTCCACCGCAATAAATTCGGTTATGTTTATGCTGAGAAAAAATGTCCAGTCGGCTACTATTACATTAAATCCGGCATCGCTTGGCACCGTTAAAATAAATATAGCCCTCGGCACTTCTAACGCCGTGTTAAATTCTTTAAACCAGTCCGTCTCCCAAAACGGCTCTATAACGATAAATATGCTTGCTCAGAACGAAGCCGCAAAAAATATTTTACAAACTTCGTCAGACGCGCTGCAGAATGCCCTTAAAAATCAGGGTTTTTCGTCTATAAATTTGAATATAAGCACAGGTTCGGGATATAATAACCGGAACGGAAACGATGGAAGCGAAAATCTTAAAAATCCGTTTTTAGGCGCTGGTTACGCAAACGGTTTTTCTAACGGAACATCCGGTTCCGGCATCGTACAGGCTGCAGCCGGTAATTCTATATATAAAAATCCAAACTCTTTAGTGGATTATTTCGTTTAACTAAATAAAACAAAATTATTTATGGCATTCAGGTTTCAAAATATACTTAACCACCGCAAAACCATACTTGACGAAAAATATTTAGAGCTTTCCGAAGCACGCAAAAAAGTAGCTTCGCTTAACCTGAAAATTTTTGATGTGCAAAACTCGATAGATTCTTATAAAAATTCTTATCCGGCAGATATACTTAACGTTTCCGATATATACGGCTATAATATATTGGATTTAAAGTTTAATTCCCTGAAATCCAAATTAGCGGAACTCCTTAAGATGAGGGAATCAACGGAATTAGAACTTGAAGAGAAGAAAGCCGCGGTAGTCAGGGCAAAAATAGAATTCGAGAAAATAGACAAACTACGCGAAAAATATCTTGCCGTTGACAAAATGAACCGGCTGAAACGCGATGAAGCCGTAGTATCCGATTTTGCCTCAAACCGCTTCAATAGAAGCTAAAACTATTTTATTGATTTTATTATATTTGTGATATAATAAAATCAATTATGTCTAAAAAATCCTTTAAAGTCTTTTTTTATATCGTAATTTTCTTATTTTTCTGCGGCGTTTCGTATATTCCCTCCGCATCGGCATATTCTTCGTCTTCTGCAGCCGCCGAAAAAGAAGAAATTAAAGTTCTTAAAAATCAGATAAAGCATGAAGTCGAAAAACTAAAAAAAATAGAAGCCAAAATTCACCATATAAAAGCCTCCCAAAAAGACAAGGTTAAAAATCTCGTATCTCTTTATTCTTCCATGAGCCCGGGAAACGCCGCAAAAATCCTTCCGTCCATTAATAAAAGCATTGCCATATATATCCTGTCCCATATGACGCCCAGAGTTTCATCGGCAATAATTTCCAGGATGACAGTCAAGGATGCCGCTTTTTTTACTAACAGTATCGCCGGAAAATAGCCCCTTTATTAAAAGTAAAATAATGTCAAAATAATGACAATATTATATTTCATATATATAAATAGCAATTTAATTTATACCTTATTATATTGAATTTATTGCATATTTATTTAATATTAAAATTGGCATAAATATTGCTAAGTATTTACTTAAAATAATTTTGCATTTACGGAGGGTTTTCAAGTGGCGGATAATGAAAGCGGTGGAAAATCTAGCAAGGAAATGGGCAATATTGACGAAGATGAAATGTCCACTATTTCCCAGATAGAATCTTCTAAAAAAAAAGGCGGGAAAAAGAAACTGATTTTTATATTAATTCCGGCACTTCTTATTCTTGGGGGAGGAGGCTTCGCCGCATATCACTTTTTGTTTGCCGGCAAAACAAAAACCGGTTCTCATCCGGCTCCGGTTAGCGTTGCAAAAATACAACCAGGACCGATGATTAACCTTAAGCCTTTTTTAACAAATCTTGCGGATAAAGACAAAACGTCTTATATTAAGGTTTCTATGTCGATTGAGTTAAAAAAGGGTTCTAATCTCGGCACTTTTAAACAGCTAACGCCTCAGATTAGAAACAGAATAATTATGATTATGAGCTCCAAGACATCTAGGGAAATAAACACGCCGCAGGGAATACTTTCATTGAGGCACCAGATAGCCAGAAGTCTTAATCAAATTCTTGGGGACGGCACGGTAACGGGAGTTTATTTTAATAATTATTTGGTCCAATAAAAAATGGCGGAAATACTATCTCAGGACGAAGTCAACGCTTTACTAAGGGGCATATCTTCCGGCTCTATCGAAACGGAAAAGCAGGAAGATGCCGGCGGAATAAGAGCTTACGACCTGACTTCTCAGGACAGGATAGTCAGGGGCAGGATGCCGACCCTTGAAATTATAAACGAAAGGTTCGCCCGCCTGCTCAGAAACGATTTAACTTCGGCGCTTCGCAAGGTCGCTGAAATTACAGCTACTTCGGTAGATATGCAAAAGTTCGGCGAATTCCTTAAAAATATACCTTTGCCGACGAGCCTTACCATTTTTAAAATGCCGCCTCTGCGCGGCTTCGGCA
>JAJYJN010000035.1 GCA_021789455.1 bacterium
GGACTTCGGACGTTTCCGGTATTTTTATTAAATCGGACACTCCGTCTATTTCAGGCTCGTAATCGGCAACCGCAATAATTTTACCGCCTCTTGCTTTTATTTCTTCGATGTTGGATATTGTTTTAGGGGCGAGCATATTGTTGGACAAGAGGAACAAAACCGGCATGTTCTCGTCCACGAGAGCGATAGGACCGTGTTTCATTTCTCCGGCGGGATAACCTTCGGCGTGGATATACGAAATTTCTTTTAATTTTAGAGCCCCTTCAAGCGCTATAGGATACAATATGCCTCTTCCAAGATATAAAAAATTGGAGTTTTTATAATATTTTTTTGCCGTTTCTTTAATAGCCCCATCCATAAAAAGAATCTGCTCGACTTTTTTCGGAAGCTCGACCATATCGTTAAAAATTTTAAGGCCGTCGATGTTTTCGCGGGAAGGGATATACCCTTTAATTTCCCTGATACGCAGAGCCAGAAGCAGCCCGCATAAAAGCTGGGTGGTAAACGCCTTGGTAGAGGCTACTCCTATTTCGGGACCAGCATGCGTGTATATTACGCCTTTATCGGACATAGCGGTTATCTGCGAACCCGGAACGTTAGTGATAGAAATTATGCCGGCGCGTGCGGCTTTAGCAAGCTCGAGCGCGCTGTTCGTATCGGCGGTTTCTCCAGACTGCGAAATGCCTATGAATATATCGTTCTTGGAAATAGGAAAGTTTTCGTACCTGAATTCCGAACCGTATTCGACTATAACCGGAATGCCGCAAATCGCTTCGGCCATATACTTAATAGCAAGGCCGGCATAATAAGAAGAACCGCAGGCGGTTATGACTATCCTGGACGCGTCTGCCAAGTCTTTTTTAGTCAGCTTTACATCTTCGAGCATAATCTTGAAACCGGAAAACGAATCCCTTATTTTATTTTTAAGCCGGCTCCCGCCTTCTCCCGCGTTTCTCCCATTCACGGATATCACTCTCGACGAAAATGCGTCCAGAAGACACGAAGGCTGTTCGAATATCTCTTTCTGCATAAAATGGGAAAAACCGGTCTTTACCGCTTTTGACGCATCCCAGTCTATTTTAGTAACTGTTTTGGCGGTTTTCTTGCCTTTGAAATTAGTCAGTTCCAGTATTCCGTCATGAAAATAAGCTATTTCGGAATTTTTTAAATATATAACCTCGTCGGAATATTCTATAAGGGGAGAAACGTCGCTCGCAAAATAAACTTCGCCGCCTTTATGAAGCATAACTAACGGAGGCCCGTATTTCACCGCCGCAATGCTTTTTTCGGCCGCATTTAATATCAAAACGGCAAAAGCGCCGGAAAGCTCCAGGGCGGAAAGCCTCACGGCTTCATAAAAGGTTTTGCCTTCGTTTATATTGTCCTCGATTAAATGGGCTATGACTTCCGAATCGGTAGGAGTAATAAATTTATGTCCTTTTTTTATCAGCCTGCTTTTTAAAACGGCATAATTTTCTATTATTCCGTTATGGACTATAGCAATATTTCCCGAGCAGTCCATATGGGGGTGGGCGTTATCGTCGGTCGGTTTTCCGTGGGTAGCCCACCTGATATGCCCTATGGCGATATCCGATTTTACGGGCTTGATACAGCTGAATTCGGTCGAAAGATTTACGAGTTTCCCCGACTTTTTGATGCATTTTATCTTCTTTCCGCTCCGGTCGTAGTAAGCTATGCCGGAAGAATCGTATCCTCTGTATTCAAGGCTTTTAAGCCCGTTTAAAACTATATCTACCGAGCTTTCCCCGTTTAAATTTTCGGAAAATCCCCTCGAATATCCCATGATTCCGCACATTATCGATTATCTCCTCTATTTTTGTTTTGGAAAAGGGGTCAGATTTAAAATCTGACCCCTTTTCCCCGGCTTACTTTTTCTTTTTTCCGGCTTTCATTTTTTTTAACGCCCACCCTTCTATGTTTTTCTGCGGAGTTCTCGATATTGCGAGCGCGCCTTCCGGAACGTCTTTGGTTACGGTAGTCCCGGAGCCCACGTACGAATTCTTGCCGATTTTAACGGGAGCGACTAGTTGGGAATCCGAACCGATAAAACATCCGTCTTCTATTACAGTTTCATATTTCTTTTTTCCGTCATAGTTGCACGTTATAACTCCGGCTCCTATATTGACGCCGTCGCCGATGCGGGCGTCTCCTATATAGCTTAAATGGGACGCCTTAGTATTTTTGCCGATAAAAGTTTTTTTAACCTCTACGAAATTTCCTATCCTGCCGCCTTCGGACACAAAGGTTTCCGGCCTTAACCTCGCAAAAGGCCCTATCTGAACGTCGTTCATTATAACAGAGTTTTCGATAACGCTGTAAGGCTTTATCCTGGTATTATCCATAATAGCCGAATCTTTAACGACGCAGCCGTTTTCGATAACCGCCCCTTTCATTATCGAAGTTTTCCCCGATAAAAAAACGCCCGGATATATAACCGAATTTTCGCCTATTTCAACGTTATAGCCTATATAAACGTTGTCGTCGGTTATGAAATTAACGCCTTTTTCGATGAAATCCGCGATTAATCTTTTTTGCAATATTTTTTGGGCGTTCATTAAATCCGCTTTCGAGTTTACCCCGATAAACTCCTCCGCATTGCGGGATTTATAGCATGCGGTTTTTAGTCCCGCCTTATAAAAAATATCGACTATATCGGTAAAATAGTACTCTTTTTTTCTATTGTTCGGCTTAATGCGGCCGATAAATTTTCTTAAAAGATTTAATTTTATTATATAGACTCCCGAATTAATTTCTTTTATCGAAGCGGTATCCGGCGGAAAATCGCATAACTCTTTTTCTTCGATAATTTTCTCCGCATACCCTTTTTTATCGGTTAAAATTCTGCCGTAAGAATAAGGGTTTTCTACTTCTACGGACAAAACCGTTAAATCGTTTTCGTTGTCTAAATGAAACTTTACGGTTTCTATAAAAGTTTCCGGTTTTATCAAGGGCATATCGCACGGCAATATTATGATATCCTCTTCTTCGGCGCCCTCCGGAAACATATCTAGCGCTTTTTTTGCGGCGTCTCCCGTGCCGAGGTATTTTTTCTGAACGGAAAAGTCTAAAGCCAGTCCTTTTCTTTTGAATCTTTTTTCCTTCAAGACGTAATTTCTGACAAGCTCTCCTTTATGCCCTATGACAGTACCGATTTTATCTAAAAAAACCCCGTATGCGCTTATATCCCGGCGGACGCTAAATTCTTTTCCGGCATCCGTTAAGGATTTAATAGTATAAAATATAAGAGGGTTTTCCAACAAGCCGGAAAGCGCCTTCGGCTCTTCGGATTTCATTCTCGTTCCAAGTCCTCCGGCAAGCAGAACCGCTCCGATATTTCTTATTTTTTTATTATATTTCATATGAATTAGTATTATATAAAATTATCCAGCCGCACTCCACTAATTATTTAATCCGAGCCATTATTTCTGTGCCTGAAAACATCGAGAAGCGTCGAATAGCCGTAAGTCGTTTTTATCGGGAACGCGACGGAGAGGAATACCGTAAATGCCGATACCGCAAGGCCGGCGACGAGCATATAGAAGTTTTTATATTCTATAAATATCAGCGCCGATATTATTCCTATGAATCCGCCTATTACCGAAGCTATAAGCCTTTTTATTACGTGTATTAAAAAGTTCTCCAATCCGGATATATTAGTAGGATGGATTTTCACCCTGAAATCCTCCGAATATGCTACGTGCATTAACCTTCTCGTATCGTTAATAAATTCCTTCAGCTGTTCAAAACCGTTTTTAATAAAATTTACGGGGGAAAAACTCTTCCCTAATTCCGTTTCTTTTATATATCTTTTTGCGACAGGAATAATGTCTTTAACGAGATTATAAGACGGATTATATGCGGTGCCTATGCCTTCCAGTAGAGCCGCCGTTTTAAATATATATACGAGGTTCTGGGGAAGCTCGAAAGGAAAGGCGTAAAAACTTTTCATAATTTCGGTGATTATCACCTGTATTTTTTTGCTTGAAATATCTTTCTGGCTTAAAACCTTATACAATTTTCCTGCCATGCTTTCCAAAAGCTGCCTGGAAACTTCTTTATTTATTATGCCGAGGGCGTAGTAAGCGTCTATTATTCCCGGGATATCCTCTTTTATGCCGGCAAGGACGGCTTTAATCAGGTTCTGTTTGGTATCTTCGGATATATGAATTACAAGCCCGAAATCAAGCATAATAATTCTGCCTTCCCCGTTAACTAAAATATTTCCGGGATGAGGGTCGGCATGAACTATTCCGGTTACTAAAGACTGATAAATGTAGAATTCTATCAGCTTATCGATAATTTTTTTAGGTTCCAGCCCCATTTCCCTGATTTGTTTAAAATGCGTAATTTTAACTCCTTTATGGAAATCCATAACCATAATATTTTTTGAAGTCAGTTCGGAATATGTTTTGGGGATTATAATAAAATCGAGTTCTTTAGCGATTTTTCTAAATTCTTTTATATTTTTAGTTTCGTGGATTAAGTCCATTTCTTCGTAAATAGTAACGCTGAATTCTCTCAGGACTACGGATATGGACTGGATGGATTTATTCTGGGGAAAGAAGATTTTTAATAGATTTAAAACGCTTTTTAACGTCTTTATGTCGATGGCGACGTTTTTTTCGATATCCGGCCTGATTACTTTGACGATGACGTCTTTCTCCTTATAGACGGCTCTGTAAACCTGAGCGACGGAGGCGGCGGCCAGCGGTTCTTCGTTAAATTCTTCGAAAATATCTTTTATGCTTTTACCGGAATCTTTTTCTATGATAGGTTTAATTCTGTAAAACGGAACGGGGGGCACTTCATCCTGCAAAGTGGAAAGAGCGTCTAAATAAGCCGTAGGGAGAAAATCCGCCCTCGTGGAAATAACCTGCGCCAGCTTTATAAAAGTAGGACCGAGCGCGGCTATTATGCGGGTGAGCCATTTTGCGGACTTAGAGTGGTATTTTTCGCTCAAAGTCCGCCTGGCTCCGAAAATCACAAACCTTTTTTGGGTAAAAAGTATAAATAAAATAAACGGCAGTGCTTTAAAAAATATAAAAAAATTTCTTTTTATCAATAGTAATTGCCCGTAGAAATTATAGTTACGGTATCCGTGCCGGAATTAACGATAAAGCAGTAATGCCCGTCCGGCGAAATACTTACGGCTGATGGATAACTTCCGACTTTGACGGTTTTAACCACTTCGGCCTTGGCTATGTCGATGACGCTTAAAGTTGCGCCCTGCGTATTAATTACATAAAGATATCTTCCATCCGGAGTAACGGCGGCCGCCGTAGGACCCTTGCCCGTATAAACGGTGGCTACCTTGCCGAAAGGCTGTGCGACATAGTTTGAAGGCGGAACATACGCCGGAGAATATCCGTAAGGAGCCGTCGGCACGGCGGCGGAAGCCTGTAACGGAGAAGTGACTGCCGTTGCCGGCGTTCCGACCGTTACCGGAGAAGCCGGAGCGATTGAAGCGTACGAAGCGGTCGTCCTTTTAATCCTTATGAAAGCTGCGCTGGATGCCGAAGTTACCGTTACGAGAGCGACGCTTCCGTCGGGAGAAACGGCAACGTTTATTGGGCCTGCCGGCAAGTTTATAGTCTTTATGCGGTTAAAATGCACGGCGTTATAAATCGACAGCGCCATATTCTGGTAGTTTACCACGAAAAGCATCATCCCGTCCGGAGTTAAACCTAACGAAGACGGGTCGGACAAAGTTTTAAATTTTTTAACGAGGGCAAAATTTTTCTCGTCGTAAACGTATATTTTGTTTTCTTTGCCTGAAGATACGTAAATATATCGAACAGGAGACGAATCGGGAGAAAATGCGACGGAAGTAGGATTCTTACCGGTATGTATGTTTCTTATAACCGAAAGCGTAGATGCGTTAATTATAGAAACGGACGACCCTCCTGCATTC
Organism: bacterium; assembly: GCA_021789455.1. The sequence goes on from JAJYJN010000035.1 coordinate 5,933, forward strand.
GCTACGATAATAATTTTACCGTTAGGCGAAACGGCGATGCCCTGGGGTTTCTGTCCCACCCTTATTCTTTTAATAACGGCGTTTTGCATAGTATTAATTACGTCGACCTCGTTGTTGTGAATATTCGACACAAAGGCGTATCTCGAATCCGGGGAAAAAACCACGCTCACCGGACTTCCGCCTGTGCTTATATCAAGGGATTTGGTAAGGGTGGACATATTTAAAAGGCTGACGTTTCCCGAAGCGGTATTGCATACATAGGCAAAGGTCAGGGAAGGCGCTATAGCTACTCCGGTAGGATGCGACCCGACCTTAATGGAAGCTACCGTGCCTTTAGTAGCCATGCTTACGACCGAAACCGTATCGTTATCGGAATTAGAAACAAGGGCGTAATTGCCGTTGGGAGAAAAAGCTACGCCGAAAGGAAAACTGCCGACGGGAATATTTCTCGTAAGCCTTGGGGTTAGCAATGCGTAAGCCGACCCTTCATATTGAGGCATAAAAGTAAATATGCCGGAAATGAACAAAAAAGAAACGATAAATAGAAAAAAAATAGGGAAAGCGCCCCTGTTAAGATTTGCGGAAAACTTCGATTTTGACATGAATACACCCGTTTTATTTAAATGTTTAAATTATTTTTATTTTTTTAACAGTTCTTTAAATTCGTCCTCGTTTATTATATTTAGTTTAAGTTTTACGGCTTTGCCGTATTTAGAACCGGGGTCTTCTCCGGCGACCACGTAATCCAGTTTCTTTTTAACTGTTTTCTCTACGATACCGCCCATCTCTTTCACGATATTCTCAGCTTCGTCTCTGGTGAAATCCTTAAGCCCGCCGGTAAAAATAAAACTTTTGCCGGCGATTCTGCTGTTTTCCGCAGACGCGGAAGCATTTACGATATACGGAGAAACTCCCGCCTTAAAAAGTCTTTCTATAACGGCGATATTAGAATCGAGCCTGAAAAAATTAAAAATAGATTTTCCTATTTCTTCCCCTATGCCGAATTTGGAAGAAAGCTCCTCCACTCCGGCATTTTTAATGCCGCTTACGCCGCCGAAATATTTTACGAGCAAATCCGCGATATGCTCTCCGACGTGTCTTATTCCTAAGGCATAAATAAATCTATCATATGATATATTTTTAGATTTTTCAATAGAATTAAAAAGATTTTCTTCCGACTTTTCCCCGAAGCCCTCCAGTCCGCTAAGGTCTCCGCGCTTTAAATAATAAATATCGGCGACATTTTTTATCAGGCCGTTTTCCACTAATTTATCTACAATTTTTTCGCCGAGCCCTTCTATATCCATAGCCCTTTTTGACGCAAAATGAACAATCGCCCCCTTAATCTGGCACGGACAGGAAAGTTCGTTCATGCATCTGTGGGCGGCGCCGTCGATTGCGACCGGGGAGCCGCAGCAGGGACATACCGAAGGCAGTTTGAAAGGGCCGCTCTTTCCGCCTTTGGATATTACTTTAACGACTTCCGGAATAACGTCGCCCGACCTTTCTATAAGTACCCTGTCGCCTATATTTATATTTTTTTTATCTATTTCGTCCTGATTATGAAGCGTCGCCCTTTTAACGACGACCCCGCCGATATTTACGGGATTTAAAATTGCTACGGGCGTCAATATTCCGGTTCTGCCCACCGAAACTTCTATTCCCGTTAGAGACGTAACTTCCTGCTTTGCGGAAAATTTGTAAGCGGTCGCCCATCTAGGGCTTTTCGATATTTCGCCGAGCCTTTCCTGAAGTTTCAGGTCGTTTACTTTTATAACTATGCCGTCGATTTCAAACGGCAGAGACTCTCTTTCTTTTGCTATATAATCAAAAAAATCTATCGCGCCGGATATGCCTTTGACGACTTTTATATTTTTATTAACATTTATTCCGATGGATTTTAAAAAATCAATCAATTCAAATTGCGTGTTAAAAGTATGCTCTTTAGAATAATCGCCGACGCCGTAAGCAAACATTACAAGATTGCGCTTAGACGTAATTTCCGGGTCTAGCTGTCTTATGCTCCCCGAAGCGGCGTTTCTGGGGTTCGCAAAAAGGCTTAAACCCTCTTCGAGCCTTTCCTTGTTAAGCTTCTTAAAGCCTTCTTTATCCATTAAAACCTCTCCCCGCACCTCAATATAGCTTATATCTTTCTGCAGTTTTAACGGAATAGTATTTATAGTCCTTAAATTTGCGGTTACGTCTTCCCCTACGGTTCCGTCGCCTCTCGTCGAACCCTGAAAGAAAATGCCGTTTTTATATATAAGCTCTACAGCAAGTCCGTCGAACTTCAGTTCGCACTCATACTCGATTTCTTCCGCAGCTCCGATATCCAAAAATCTCTTAATTTTTTTGTCGAATTCCTCGACGTCGTCTTTCGAATACGTATTGTCGAGCGAAAGCATAGGAATATTGTGCTTAACCTGTCCGAATTTTTCGCTTACCGCCCCGCCGACTCTTTTTGAAGGCGAATCTTCCCTTACATATTGCGGATAGGCGGCTTCGAGAGCCGACAGCTCTTTGGCTAATTTGTCGAACTCGAAATCGGAAATTACCGGGTCGTCAAGCATATAATAGCGGTAATTATGGTAGTTTACGGCATCGGTTAACTCGCCTATTCTTTTCTTTGCGCTCTTTGCGGCTGAATCTTCTTTCATATTCGCATTGCATTAAAATTAAAAAACAATATTAATAAAGCGAATTATAAACATAATAATTCGCAAGAACTTTTTTTACGTAGTTCCTTGTCTGTCCATACGGAATAAGTTCGATAAATAACAGCATTTCATAGTTTTTCATAAGGTCGTTTCTCCAGTATGCCACCGCTCCCGGACCCGCGTTGTACGAGGCTATCGCCAGATATTTCCTGCCGTTGAATTGCTCCAGCAGTGTTTTTAAATAATAAGAGCCGAAACTTATATTTATATTTTTTCTGTAAAGCATGGAAGGATTAAAATTATAACATCCCGTCCGCCTTGCGATATAATAGCCCGTCGAAGGTATTATCTGCATAAGCCCTATCGCGCTTGCGCTTGAATAACACACCGGATTATAACGGCTTTCCTGCCTCATTATTCCGTATATCAAATTTAACGGAATACCGTAATGGTATGCATACTTCCTGACATAGCCCAAATAAGGCATAGGATAAAGTATTTTCAGAAACCGCTTGTTTAAAAGCAGGGACTTATACCTGTAACTATAAATTAAATTTGAAGCCAGATTGACGGCGGCCGCATAATAACCGTTTTTATAAAGCATATACGCGAAAAAAGGGGTAATTTTTTTATTGCGCAAACGCGCAAAGGAATAAAATCTTTCGATTTCTATATTAGAAAGAGCAAACAATTTCAAATTTAATAAAATCTTCAATTTTTCGAAAGTTACATCTAAAGGCGGGTCAGCCGCCAGGGCTTTTTTAAATGCTCCGGAATATTCCAAATAAACGGCCGCGCCGTTTTCGCCGGAATAATTTTTTATATAGCCGATATTCAGCCTTTTTGCGTACATTCCTTTTATTCCGTTTATTTTATTTACCATAATTTCAGACATAATGCCGTAATAAGAATATCTTAGAAATCTTGAGCCTTTTATTATATTAAAATAAAAAGACGCCCTGCTTTTATACCCGAGTTTTTCCAAAACAACGCCGTACCAGAAAAGAAATTTTGCGTTACCGGCATTAACTTTGTCGTTTACCGCCAAAAAAGATTTAAGCCTGTTTGCCGCCGAGGCCGGTTTTCCGTTTTTTAAATCTTTTAATACCCCGTCCCATACGATTTTTTTGTATATTCTCATCGCATTATCAGGCAGAAATCCGTATTTATCGGCTATGCGTCCGATTAGAAGAGCGGTTTTCTTCCGGTTATGCAAAATATAATAATAGTACCGCGTTTGAAGAGTTAAAAGGTTTAATTTCCTAACTCCGTAATATTCATAACATTTTTTTCCTGCGCTGCCGATTAAACATTCATCCGTTTTTTTTAAAAAAAGCGGGCTTTTAAGTTTCATTAAATCTTTTAAAATTATAAATCTCGTTTTTTTGCTTTTATCCTTAATATTTTTTAAAAGAGCGAGCGATTCGGAATAATAACCGTCATAATATAAATCGATACCCCGCCGGGCTTTTTCATATCGGTTCAAATCGGCTTCTTTAAAACTTATTTTATGCATTTTAGAAAAATAAGGGTAGCCTACATATAACCGCAATAATAAGGCGCCGGCCTGCCGGAGGTCTTTCAGCTTCAAATAGGCCTTATATATTTTAAACATAGCGTAAGAACGTACGGCCGATTTCTTGGAATGTTCGATTATATATGAGAGATGCGATATCTCGGGAAGAAAATATCCGTTTTTTTCTTCGGAAAGGG
>JAJYJN010000036.1 GCA_021789455.1 bacterium
GAAATATTACAAATGCCCGCATAATAAAAGACGAACTTGAAGAAAACGGTTCGATATTTTCTTCCACGTCCGACACGGAAGTCGTAATACACCTTATAGCTTCTTCTTCCGAAAGCCTGCTGATAGATAGGGTCATAAATTCTTTAAAAAGGCTTAAAGGCGCATATTCTTTTCTTTTTCTTTCAGAAAAAGAGATTATTGCCGCAAGAGACCCTTTCGGCTTCAGGCCGCTCGTTATGGGAAGGCTTAACGGTTCTCTGGTTTTCGCTTCGGAAACGTGCGCGTTAGACCTTATAAACGCGGAGTATATAAGGGACGTCAAGCCGGGCGAGGTAATACTCGTCAACAGCGAAGGGGCAAAAAGTTTTTTTCCTTTCAGGTTGGAAAAAAATTCAAACTGCGTTTTTGAACTTATATATTTTTCCAGACCGGACAGTATTTTTAACGAAAAATCCATCTATAGCCTTAGGATTAGAATGGGCAGGGAGCTGGCTAAAGAATCCGCGCCGGATGCCGACATAGTCATACCTGTCCCCGATTCAGGAGTGCCTGCGGCGTTAGGTTTTTCAAAAGGTTCCGGAATCGATTTTGAAATGGGTTTTACAAGAAACCATTATGTAGGCAGAACTTTCATAGAGCCTAAAAAGTCCATAAGACATTTCGGGGTCAAGGTAAAACTTAATCCCGTACCGGACGTTATCAAGGGTAAAAAAGTAGTCGTAGTGGACGACTCCGTCGTCAGGGGAACTACGTCTAAAAAAATAGTCGATATGCTTAAGCTTGCCGGAGCAAAAGAAATCCATCTGCGTTTAAGTTCTCCGATGGTTATAGCGCCATGTTTTTACGGAATAGATACGCCTGTAAGGGAAGACCTCATGGCTTCAAAATATACCGAAAAAGAAATAAACGCCAAACTAGGCGCCACTTCAACCAGATTTCTTTCCATAGACGGCTTGAGAAAAGCGGTAGGAAACGGGATAAACTTCTGCGAAGCCTGCTTTTCAAATATTTATCCCCAGGAAATAGACTCCGAATCAGAATACGAAAACCAGACGCAGTTAAAACTTTTCAGCAAAGAAATTTTTTAAATTTATTAATACTAATTAATCTTCCATGGAAAACTCAAGAACCGTAATATTAAAAGCAATAAAAACCCTGTGTTACGAAAAGAAAGAATTTACCCTTGCTTCCGGTAAAAAGAGCGATTTTTATATAGATTTGCGCAGGATTTCTTTTGACGGGGAATATTTATACATTCTCGGGAAGCTATTATACGACGAAATTAAAGACGCAAAAGCCGGAAGGCTCAAGTTTTCGGTTATCGCAGGCGTTCCTGTCGGCGGCATCCCCCTGATTTCCGCAATTTTGACGGCAGGTTATTTTGACAAAAACCCTTTAAAATCGGTCGTTATCAGAAAAGAAAAAAAAGAATACGGCAAGGGCAACTTAATAGAACCCGTGCAGTTTTTATCCAAAGGGGCTAATATTTTAATAGTAGAGGACGTCGTTACAACGGGCGGCTCAATTTTGAAAGCCGTAAAAAACGCCAGGGAAGAAGGCTACGGGGTAACGGACGCGGTATGCGTAGTTGACAGGCAGGAAGGCGGAGCCGAATTTCTTAAAGAAAACGGTATCAACCTGCATTCCGTTTTTACTAAGGCCGATATTGCCGGATAATTATAAATAACAGTAACGGAAAAACCGGTTTAAAACTTTTTTCCGTAAATGGCGAAATTATGAAAAAAAAGGTTTTTTTAATTTTTTTGCTTTTTATTGCATCCGTTCCTTCGTTTTTTCTTTCAGGATGTTCTGTTTTTAGCTCTCTTGGGATTCCCCCCGCGGTTCAAACAGGCGGCGGATATAAATCCGCCCTGCGTAAATCGACGCGTAAAGCCGATATTTACAACAAGCTTAATACGGTAATGTACATCAGGGCTACTTATTTAAACAATAATTTCGTCCGCGCTTACGAAAAAGAATATTATAAGTACTATATGAAAAAGCCCAAAGGACTTATAGATAAACAGAAAGGATATATTACTCTTTTAGTTTCTGTTTATACCCCCCGTAAAGCATATAATAATCTGGATTCCAACCGTTCCATATGGATGGTCTATCTTACAAACAACGAGGGTGAAAGCGTAATGCCCCTTAGCATAAAACCTTCGCAGAAAAAAAGAGTTTTTTTAAAGAAGTTTTTTCCATACGTTACGGACTGGTCTAAGCAGTATATTATGAAATTTCCGAAATATTACGATAAGAAAGAAAATAAACTGTTTTTAAACAGTTCGGTAAAATGGATAAAGCTTATAATTACCGGAGTAAACGGAAAAGCCGTTTTGAAATGGGATATAAATGCACTTTAACGTACTAATAATAGGTTCGGGGATAGCCGGTCTGTCCCTTGCCAACAGGTTCGACGAATCCGTTTCGGTGGGCGTCTTTACAAAAAAAGAAGAAGCCGAATCGAATACCAATTATGCTCAGGGCGGGCTTGCCGCAGTTATGAACCTGACTAAAGATTCATACGAAAAACATGTCCAGGACACCCTGACTGCCGGGGACGGCTTGTGCGACGAAAAAATCGTCAGAATGGTCGTGGAAGAAGGACCCGGCGTGGTGAAAGACCTCCTGGACTGGGGTGTTAAATTTGCAAAATATTCCGAAAACAACAAAGAATTCGACCTCGGCAGGGAAGGCGGTCATTCCGAAAGAAGAGTCCTTCACGCCGGAGACATTACCGGAAGGGAAATTGAACGGGCGCTCGTCGAAACCTCAAGAAAAAAGTCTAATATAAAAATATTCGAAAACCATATAGGCATAGACCTGTTAACGACGCATAAACTTAAAATTGAAAAAGAAAATAAAAACAGGGTTATAGGGGCTTATCTTTTAAACAAAAAAACAGGCAGCGTAATTACAGTAGGCGCGGATGCCGTAGTTCTTGCCACGGGCGGAGCGGGAAAAGTTTTTCTTTATACCTCTAATCCTGATATTTCTACAGGGGACGGAATAGCGATGGCGCGCAGGGCAGGAGCTAAAATCGCCGATATGGAATTTTACCAGTTCCATCCCACTATACTGTACCACCCTGAAGCAAAGTCGTTTTTAATATCCGAAGCGCTGAGAGGTGAGGGCGGAACGCTAAGGTTAAAAGACGGAACGCCTTTTATGGACAAAGTCCATCCATTAAAAAGCCTGGCACCGCGCGATATCGTCGCAAGGACTATAGATTTCGAGCTTAAAAGAACCGGCGACGAATGCGTATATCTAGATATGACGCATAAAAACAGGGAGTTTTTGGAAAAAAGATTTCCGGATATATTTAAAACCACTCTTGGTTTCGGCATAGATATGTCTAAAAAATGGATACCGGTCGTTCCGGCAGCGCATTATCTTTGCGGCGGCGTTTTAACGGACGAAAACGGCTTAACGTCGATAGAAAACTTATACGCCATAGGCGAAGTAGCATGCACCGGGCTTCACGGGGCAAACAGGCTTGCAAGCAATTCTTTGCTCGAAGGGTGCGTTTTTGCGAAAAAGGCGTATGAATCGGCGGCAGTCCTGTTTAAGAATCCGGCGGAACGGAAAATTATCCCTCCTTATGAACTTCCCGAATGGAAAGACTTCGGTTTGACGGGCGGAGACGAAATGATAGTAGTTTCGCATAACTGGGACGAACTTAGGCGTACTATGTGGAATTACGTTGGAATAGTCCGTTCGGACAAGAGGCTCGAAAGGGCAAAAAGGCGCATAGACAACCTGATTTCGGAAATAAAGGAATATTACTGGAATTTTAAAATAACCACCGACTTGCTCGAATTAAGAAATATAGCCGAAGTTGCAAACCTTATAATAACATCCGCCATATCAAGAAAAGAGTCCCGCGGCACCCATTACAATATCGATTATCCCGGCAAAGACGACAAAAACTATAGACATCATACCGTGTTATAAATATAAAAAAAATATTGCGTCCTTAAATTAAAAGGATTATAATATAATTATAATAAAAAATATTTTAACTTTATTTATTAATTATATCTTATAGTCTTATAGTTAATTTTTAAGGAGGAATTAATGGAGAAAAAGAAAAAAAACGCAAATATTCTTGCAAAAAAAGACGCGTTCACGCTTATCGAACTCGTTATGGTAATACTCTTAATAGGCATACTGGCGGCGGTCGTCCTACCCAAATTCGTAAACCTGACCGGTTCGGCGAATAAGGCGGCTTCGCAGGGCGTAGTCGGGTCGCTTGGGGAAGGCGTAACTACGCAGTTGTCTAAGGATTTAGTGAATAACGATTTGAGCACTTATGTTACGGTAGCGGTTGGAGCTCCAACATTTAAAGGTACGGCTCCGGCGTCAACCGTGCAGGGAACAAATCCCTATGCCAACCCTTTTTTGAACTTGCCAAATTACACTATAGCTGCAACAAATGGACAAGGCACCGGCACCGTTTATAACTTCGGTTCCGCAGCAACAGGCACAATAGGAAACTCATGGTGGTTAAACTATGCACCCTCAAAAACGCCAACAAATAATTATGGTACAAGTGCAGCTTCCACTATTACGCTTACATGCGATAATTCAGGAACTAATGGCACTAATGGTCCTGCTTGGAATGCTAATTATGTAGCGCCAGTAATAAATATTCCAACTAATGAAGGTGTTACTCAAATAGGGGCAATTGATTACATATATTCAAATGGCGCAACTATGGACAGTTACGCATATTATATGGTTTCTTCAGTTAATAATAACATAGAAGGATTTTATCTGGTTCCATGTCAATCGTAGTAAAAAATAAAGGTATCTGATTTATTTATTTTCACACTCCCGACTGCGTTTGACGACGCCGCCGGGAGTTTTTTTATCAGAAATACTTTTTTCCGGCAAGGCGGTTTTTATTTGACAATGAATATAAATAGTAATACAATGTATATATGATTTTTGAATGGGACGAAACAAAAAATGCGACTCTAAAACGTGAAAGGGGTATTTGCTTCGAGGATGCAGTAATTGCTATACAAAACGGTAAACTATTGGCGATTAAAGAGCATCACAATAAGTTAAAATATCGCGAACAAAAGATATATATAGTAGAATTCAACGGTTATGTTTACATGGTTCCGTTTGAGGAAAACGAAAAAAAAATAACGCTGAAAACTATTATTCCGAGCAGAAAAATGACTAAACTATATTTAAATAACCAGGGGGATTTAAAAGGTAACGGAGGCGGAAAAGATGAAAAAGACGGCTAAGTTAGACGAGGAAGAAATACAATTATTAAAAGAAGCGGAAGACGGCGAATGGACCGATATTTCCGATATGGAAAAAGAAATAGAAAGATATAAAAAATTAGCCCGGTCTTTTGCTCTTAAGAAGAAAAATTTAAACATAAGGCTTACCGAAAACGACCTTTTAAAGCTTAAAAGCAAAAGCTTGTCTGCGGGGTTATCGTACCAAACCTTAGTCGCCTTTCTAATACATCAGTACGTCAGCGGAAAGATAAATATAACCGTATAACCAAAACAAAGGAAATAAACGCAACGCAAATTTAACCGCTTTGTAACATTTCCGTCATAATACAGTAACAATCGGCATGTTATTATATTATTTATCCTTTAATATATTTTGCGTATTGAAAATATTAATTAGTAGCGCTGCATTTTTTAGGACGCTGAAAAAGCTTTATTTTTTTGAGACTAACGTAAACGACGTTGAATACAACGGCAGCGATTCCGTATTTCTAAAACCGGATTCGTTTAATATTTTCAGCGCTTCTTCTGTGGAAACTCTTTCTCCCAAAGGCGGTCCCATTATAGCCGCCGCTTTTTCCTTTTTCCAGTCTAAAAGGAAAAAAGTTCCGCCGTCTTTTAAAACTCTTTTAATTTCCTTTAAATAGTCGGTTTTGTTTTCGATTTCGTGAAAAACGTTTGCCAGCAGGAGTATATCGACGGAATTATCTTCGAGAGGTATAAAAAATTCTTCGCATTTAACGCATTTTATTACGCATGAACCGTTTTCTTCGTTTCCGCCCCGGTCTTTATCTTTCTTAATGTTGCCGTTAAAAACGGCCAGCATTTCTTCGCTGACGTCTAAGGCGAATAAAAGGAAATTCTTATTTTTGTAATTATCGGCTCTTTTTGCCAAAGGTATGGAAAAGTATCCGCTTCCGCAGCCAAGGTCCGCGAAAACTACCGTGCCGTTTTTTTCGAAATATTCGTCCGCGGTTTTTTCTATTTCGGTTACAAGAAGCTCCGGCGGCATAATTCTGCGCCTTTCTTCAGAATCCAATCTTTTATGTTCTGCCGGATTAAATTTGTGCATACCTATATTATAATATATAATTAAAGTATAATTCAACTTCATTATTTGGTTTTTAAATATAAAAAACATCCTTATGCCCGATTTAAAAATAATATCGTTAAACTGCGGCAGTTCTTCGGTAAAATTTTCACTTTTCCGTTTTTCGGACGCAGGGAAAAAAGCATTATCGCCGCTCAATATCGACAGGGTGCTGTCCTGCAGGATAGAAGAGATAGGAACCGGATTCGGCTCGTTTTACCTTAAAGACGAAAATAAAACGGAGAACGAAAAAAAGAATTTTGCTAATCACGAAGAAGCCCTGAATTATATTTTTAGCAGGGAAGCCCTGTTAAAAAATTTGCTGAAAAAAAATAAGGCGGGCGGCAGAACAGACATAACAGGCTCGCCGGATATCGTCGTCCACAGGTATGTTCACGGCGGCAAATATTATATTAAACCGCTTACCGTTACGGGACGCGACTTAAAAAAACTTTCTGAGCTTAACTATCTTGCGCCCCTGCATAACCCCGTAAACTTAAGCGGTCTCAAAATTATGAGTTCGATGTTTCCGCTTGCCAGGCAGGTATGTATTTTCGATACGGCGTTTCACGGGGTCATACCCCCTTATGCCGCGCTTTACCCACTTCCCATAGAATACTATGAAAAATTTGACATAAAAAAGTACGGTTTTCATGGAATTTCATATGCTTTTATAACCGGTTTATTAAAAATTTTGGATAAAAAAATAAAAAAAACCATAATATGCCACCTTGGAAACGGTGCAAGCGTATGCGCGGTAAAAAACGGTAAGTCAATAGATACTTCCATGGGTTATACCCCGCTCGAAGGGCTTATGATGGGAACGAGATGCGGCAATATTGACCCGGAAGTACCTTTTATTTTAAAAAATAAACTTAATTTAACCGACGATGCTATAAACGAAATTTTAAACAAAAAAAGCGGTCTTCTTGGAATATCCAAAAAGACATACGATTTTAAGGAACTTCTAAAACAAAAAGACGCCTATTCAAAGTTAGCCTTAAAAATGTATGCCTACAGGATAATAAAATTTATAGGTCAGTACGCCGCCGCGCTTAACGGAACCGACGCCCTTGTTTTTACCGGCGGCATAGGCGAAAATTCTGACTGGCTCAGAAAAGAAGTTTGCGGCGGTTTGTCATATCTTGGAATAAAAATTGACGAAGAAAAAAATACAGCCGCGGCAAAATATTTTCAATCGTATGAACCTTTTGGAATGCTCGACGCGGAAAAATCGGCAAAAATGATAAGCCTTGATAAAGACGGCGGCGTTAAAGTGTTAGTCGTTCATACTGACGAAGAACTTCAAATGGCTTTCGAGTCGGTTTTGAAATTAAGTTTGAATCTTTGAAATCATATTATAACTTAAAATTAAAGTTAAAATTATATTTGCAGTTTTTTTATTTTATGGTATAACATTTATTATGTTCCTAAAAAATAAAAATTTAAACAAATCCCTTAAAACAAAAATAATTTTCAGGATAGTCGTACTGCTGGTCATACTGTTCGTTACCATAGACCTTATCTTTGCTTTCAGTTTCAGGCAGGAATCTATAAGCGAAGCGAAAATCCGTTCAAAGACCATCGCCAAGGTCGTAAGGGACGGTCTAACATCCTTAATGGTTATGGGAGTAATTCAGGACCGAAAGATATTTATCAGCAGGCTGAAGAAAGCCTCTAAACAGGTCGATATTCAAAATATTTCCATTATAAGGGGCAATCCCGTCGATAAACAGTTTGGTCCGGGCTTTAAGAGCGAAAAGCCTGTTACCGCCGAAGAAAAATACGTCCTTGCTTCCGGCATGAAAATAGAAAAATTAGACGAAACGGTCAATTCCGTAAGATATCATGTGATAATACCTTATAAAGCTACCAGCAACGGCGTAGTGAACTGCCTTATGTGTCATAAGGTCAAGTCAGGCACTGTTTTAGGAGCCATAAGCCTTACAATGAACCTGTCTTCCGTAAGGGCGGCTACGTTTAAGACTATAGTCCAGACCTCAATAATATTTTTAGCGTTCTTAATTATATTAGTTCTGGTGCTTTTCAGGTTTTTCAGTCCTTATATTACGCTGTTTCAAAAAATAGAAGAGGGCATGGAAAACCTTAAAGAAGGAGAGATGGACGGCGTCCTGATAGACGAAAAAGGTCTTCCAGACGACGAAGCAGGCAAGGTGGCAAAAACGCTTAACGAAACGTCTAAAAGCTTAAAGGAAATACTCTCTGATATTAATTTTAAGGTTTCGTCGCTTATCGGATACACAGTCCTAAAGACCGACAACTATCTTAAGGATACCGTTAAGATTATAAACGAACTGGTAAGGATTTATAATTTTAAAAGGGTTATCGAAAAAGACAGGACTAAAAACGACATAATAAATCGCATAGAGTCTATTATAAGAGACTATATGTGTTTTGAAAATTACGCGATTTACGAAGTTGGCGATAACAATAAAATGAGTCTTCTTTCCGTCGGCTCCAAGATTAATCTGGGAAAAGACGATATGTGGTGCGACAGGTCGTCTTTGGAAGACGCCGATTCCTGCAGGGCTAAAAGAACAGGCGGCGACGTCGATTCTTTTAATTTCCCGTGTATCTGCCAAAATTTTAAATTTAACGCTTCCGAAGAGGACGAAGCCGGTTCGGCTGGCAACGGCAGCGGTAAAACCTGCAACGAAAAATATAATTATTATTGCATTCCGATATATATAGGCGGCAAAGTCGGGATGGTCCTGCAGCTTATTTTCGACAACGACGTGGCGGATTTTGTCCACTGGATGATTCCATACATCAAAAGCTATCTTGCGGAAGCCTCTCCCGTTATAGAATCCAGAAAATTAATGGAGCTTTTAAAAGAGCAGTCCATAGTGGACCAATTAACCGGCATGTATAACAGGAGATATTTAGACGATACGTCTCAAAATATAATCGCGGGGATAAAGCGTCGAGGTACAAACCTGGGAGTTTTAATGCTCGACGTGGACCACTTCAAAGAGGTAAACGATAAATACGGTCACGACAACGGCGACGTCGTTCTTAAAAACGTTTCAAAGCAAATTAAAAAGAGCGTAAGAACTTCCGATATAGCCGTAAGGTTCGGAGGGGAAGAATTCCTTGCCCTGCTTATAGACATAAGACAGGGCGAAGCGTTGGAAATAGCCGAAAAAATCAGGAAAGCAGTAGAATCTTCGCGCCTCGAAATAACAGGCGGAATAGTCCTTAAGAAAACCATAAGCATAGGCGTCTGCGAGTATCCGGCGGATACCGAAAAATTCTGGCAGGCGGTTAAATACGCCGACGTCGCCCTTTACGAAGCAAAAGAAAACGGCAGGAACAAGGTCGTAAGGTTTACAAAGGACATGTGGAAAGAAGAAGAGTATTAACAACAGTCTATCGTCTATGCCCGCAAACACAATAAAC
>JAJYJN010000037.1 GCA_021789455.1 bacterium
ATTTATTGAAATTTAAAAGGCTTTAAAACTAAAATTACTTTTTTATATAGCCCCTGATATATATCAGTATTAAAATTATATTTAAAGCCGTAAGGCCCGCTAAACCGGAATGTACGCCAATAGCGACCCATACTATGGAAGCAAAAGCGTTTATGGCAAAACCGGACTTTTTATGTGAGCTTAACTGCCAGACTCCCGCTAAAGTTAAGGCAAATGCAGACCAGTCCGCTATATTCCAGAAGTCCAAGTTCATCTGCATAAATCAGCCTAATATATTTTTGGAACACGGATTATGTTTTATAATGGCGTATTTTCCGGGGGAAGCATATTTATCGGCCGTATCATTGGTTTTATTATAACATGTTATGAAACAGCCGCCGTTCATAATATGCTCATTTTCTAACGAATCGTTGACTCCCGAACACCCGGAAAGCAGGAAACCGCTTCCCAATCCTAATATGCCGGTTAATAAGACCGCCGCGGCAATTTTTTTTATTTTCATGTATTTTTTTTACCTTTTAAATTAAATTATTGTATTTATTTTCATTTATTATTTTTAAAATATAATTTCCGTAACCGCTTTTAATATACTTTTTCGACAGTTTTATCAGCCCTTCCTCCGAAATATAGTTCATTTTATAAGCGATTTCCTCTATGCATCCGATTTTCAGCCCCTGCCTTTTCTCCATCATTTCGATAAATTTTGAAGCGTCGAGCAGGCTTTCCGGCGTTCCCGTGTCAAGCCATGCATAACCTCTGCCGAGCGTTACGGCGTTAAGTTTTCCGCGTTTTAAATATGCATTATTTACGTCGGTTATTTCAAGCTCTCCCCTTTCGGACGGTTTTAACGAGCCTGCAATATTGACTACTTCGTTATCGTAAAAATAAACTCCCGTTACCGCATAGTTCGATTTTGGATTCCGTGGTTTTTCCTCTATGGATATGACTTTTCCGCCGCTTATTTCGATAACCCCGTATCTTTGGGGGTCTTCTACGTAATACGTAAAAATTACGCCTCCCCCGTTACGCTTTATAATATCTTTAGCATAATTAAACTTTTCCGGAATACCGTGTCCGTAAAAGATGTTGTCGCCCAAAATTAAACAAACGTCGTCCGCGCCGATGAAATCCCTGCCTATTATAAACGCCTCGGCAAGTCCGCCCGGCGAAGGCTGTTCTTTATAATCGATATTAAGGCCGATATCTTTACCGTTACCGAATATAGCTTTAAATTTATCCAAATCGGACGGCGCCGTTATTATAAGAATATCCCTGATGCCGGCAAGCATAAGGCTCGACAGGGGATAATAAATCATGGGCTTATCGTAAACGGGCAGGAGCTGTTTGCAGACGCTCAGCGTTATAGGATAAAGCCTTGTTCCGCTGCCGCCCGCAAGAATAATGCCTTTCATATTTCTTTCCTTATTTTATTTTTCTCCACTTAAAACCTTATAAATAATATAATATAATAATTAAAAAAACAAGGGGGCGAAACTGCTGGAAACAATACACATAGATTCGATTGCTTACGGAGGCTGGGGCGTCGGAAGAATTAATTCTAAGGTTATATTCGTCGGCTATGCGGTTCCAGGGGATACCCTGAAAATAGAAATATTCGACGAACATAAAAACTACGCGTTCGGCAGAATAGTCGAAATTATTACGCCTTCACCTAAACGAATCGAGCCTGTTTGCAGGCATTTCGGCGTTTGCGGCGGATGCGGCTATCTTAATATGCCATATGAAGAAGAAATTTATTGGAAAACGGAAATTTTTAAAACCGAATTTAAAAAAACTCTGAAAAATACGGTTAATATCGACGATGTCCGCATAACAAGCAATCCGGCAAATCAAAATTATCTTAATTACAGGCAAAAAATCGGATTAAAAGTAGAACCGCCTTACATAGGATTTTATAAAAAATCGACTCATCATGTAATAGACGTAGAATATTGCTATCTTGCACAAGAGAGCATAAACGGGATGCTAAAAAACGTAAGGGGGATATTATCGGATAAAACTTATAAAAATACTATTTTTGAAAGGATTACTAATGTAACGCTGGCAGATGCCGGAATAAAAAATATAATATTCGGTTTTAAAGATAATCCGCCTGCATTAAAACAATTAGCGAAATTCGCAAAAGATGCGGCAAAAAATACCGGGGCCGATAACATTTTTTTTGAATTTCAAGGCGGAAAAACCGTTAAATACGAACCGGACGCAGAAATTAACGCTGCGCAAAACGGCGGCGGCGGACGAGTCAATTATTTTACGGTAAAAGACAAAAAATTTTCGTACGACCTTCCTACTTTTATTCAGGTCAATAAAGAGCAGAATGAAAACATTATAACCGCCGTTACGGAATATCTGAAAAACATTGCCGCGGAAAGGGGGCGCAATTTTATCAACGCTCTAGATTTATATTGCGGATACGGAAATGTCACTCTTTTTTTAACTCCGTTTGCGGATAATATTACGGGGGTCGAATCAAGCGGCTTCTCGATAAAACTTGGCGAAAAAAACCTGATTTTAAACGATATTAAAAACGTTAAATTCGTCGAATCAGACGCCGCGGATTATCTCGATAAAGCGGTAGCGGGAAAAAATAAAAAAATATGCGATTTAATAGTTTTAGACCCGCCTAGAGCCGGCGTCAAAGGTTTGGTTCCTAAAATAGCCGCGCTGAACGCCGAATGCGTTATATATATATCATGCGATACTATGACTCTTTTGAGGGATTTAAAAATTTTTGCGGAAACCGGCTATAAGATTGAACGGATAAATTTAACGGATATGTTTCCGAGAACTTACCATATGGAGCATATAGCGTTTTTAAGGAAATAATTTGAATCGGTCGGATAACGGACTTTTAAGTCCGTTATCTCTATTTTTTGTCTTTTAGCGGACGGCTTTAACTACCTTGCCGGCTTTAAGGCACTTTGCGCAAACCTTAATCTTTTTATTGCCGCCGGAAGAAACTGCCGCTTTTACCGTATGTAAATTCGGGAGCGATACTTTTTTTGTTTTGTTATTGGCATGCGATACTTTATTGCCGTATTGAATACCCTTTCCGCAAATACTGCAAACTCTCGACATTTTAAAATTCCCCTTTTTTAAAAAATAAATATAATTTGTATAGAATAAATGATTATATTATTTAATCAGTATTTTGTCAACCGTCTAAATTGTCTTGAAATTCCGCTGAAATTAACAATTGATTTTAAGAAATTATATGATAAACTAATTGTATATTAATATTTATATATTGATATATTTAAAAAAATTTAAAAGGGGGTGTAGTAATGAAAGTAAATGAAGGAACTACCGACAGGGTTATAAGAGTTATACTCGGTATAATTCTTCTGGCTATAGGCGTTTTTGAAGTTGGTTCTGCCGAAGTTTTAGGAATTGTATTAATAGTCGTAGGATTGATAATTCTCATTACCGGCATATCCGGCTTCTGCGCACTGTATTCATTGCTAGGCATTAAAACTTGCGAAAAGTGCGAAAAGTAAAAAAAAATAAAGGCGCCGGCTCTGTTTTATACGGCGCCTTTTCTTTTATGTTCTTTTTATTTTATTTATTACTGAACTACCCTGTTTACTTTTATAACGCCTTTGATCGATTTTATGCCGTCTATAATAGAATCGGCCTGTTTATTGTCCCTGACCTCGATATCGAATAAGTGGACGGCTCTCCCGTCTTTAATAGTTCTTACTTGAGCCTTGGATATATTAGCCCCTTTTGCCGAAATTAAAGAGGCTATGTCGCCTAAAATACCTTTTTTATCGTCGGTTATAATCCTTATCTTTGTTTCGAAAAACTCTCCGGCGGATAAATTTTGCCTGCCGGACGCCTCTTTCCAACTCACGTTTATAAGCCTGCTTTTATCTATTCCGATTATATTTTTGCAATCCGTTTTATGGACTATAACGCCTCTTCCCCTCGAAATAAACCCTACTATATCGTCGCCGGGTATAGGACGGCAGCATCCCGCAAGTTTATAAAGCAGGTCGCCCCCGAAAGGAGACACGATAGCTTCGCTTTTTCCAGAGCCGGGCTTAATTTTTTGCAGAATTTTACTGATTACGTTGCCGGTAGTTTTTGTTATTAAAGACAGCTTATCGGTTTTTTTATAGCCGGGCATGACTAATGAGAATAAGTACGGCGGAGAATATTTGCCGTAGCCTATTCCGGCAAAAAGGTCGTCCTCGTTCTTAAGAGAAAGTTTCTGTACGGACTGGACGACTAATTCTTTAAAATCGGCGGTTTTATTTTCGAGTTTTTTAAACTCTCTTTCCAGTAATTCTTTTCCGGCTTCTACGCTTTCGTCCCTTTCGGTCTGCCTTATATAATTTCTTATTTTAGAAATAGCTTTCGATGATTTTGCATATCTCAGCCAGTCTTTTGAAGGATGATGTCCTTCTTTAGCGATAATCTCGACTATATCCCCGTTGGAGAGCTTCTGCCTCAGCGGAACGATCACGCCGTTGACTATCGCACCGGTGGCCTTGTCGCCTACCTCCGTATGTATATAATACGCAAAATCTATGGGCGTAGAATCCTTGGGAAGAGCGATAACTTTTCCTTTGGGGGTAAAAACATAAACTTCTTCCTGAAAAAGGTCTATTTTTACGCTGTCTAAAAACTCGTGCGGGTCTTTAAGTTCCCTCTGGTATTCTACGAGTTGTCTCAGCCAGTTAAACTGCTCGACGTCTTCTTTTTCTGCGGCCATATTCTCTTTATATTTCCAGTGGGCGGCAATACCGAATTCATCTATGAAGTGCATCTGTTTGGTTCTTATTTGTATTTCGACCCTCATACCCTCGGGACCGATTACCGTCGTATGCAGTGAACGGTATAAATTAGCCTTGGGCATCGCTATGTAATCTTTGATTCTTCCGGAAATAGGCTTCCAAATCGAGTGGACTATGCCTAAAGCTTCGTAACATTCCGTTTCCGTATCGACTATGATTCTTAGAGCCAGCAAATCGTAAATATCTTCGAAGCTGACGTGCTGTTCTATCATTTTTCTATAGATGCTGTAAAAATGCTTGGGCCTTCCGTAAATTTCCGCTTTCAGGTTATGCTTCTCTAAATTTTCTTTAAGAATACCCGTAACTTTTTCTATATATTTTTCTCTTTCGGTCTTTTTTTTATTTATTCTGAAAGACAGGTCCTTATAGCTTTCTGAATTCAAATATTTAAAAGACAGGTCTTCAAGCTCGCTTTTTATAAAAAATATTCCGAGCCTGTTGGCGAGAGGCGCATAAATATCAAGCGTTTCCTGTGCTATTTTAATTTGTTTTTCTTTGGGAAGGGCGTCGAGCGTACGTAAATTGTGCAGTCTGTCGGCTAATTTTATAATTATTACCCTTATATCTTTAGCCATTGCAACTATCATCTTTCTTATATTTTCGGCTTCAAGCTCTTCCGAACTCTTAAAGGATAGTTTTCCGAGTTTGGTTAAGCCTTCGACTATAAAAGCTACTTCATCCCCGAATTCCTGCTTTATATCTTCTATGGTGGTTAAGGTATCTTCTACGGTATCGTGAAGAAGCGCCGCAACGACGGAAGCGCAATCCATTCTTAATCCGGCAACGATAGCCGCAACTTCTATCGGGTGCGTAAGGTAGGGTTCTCCCGATACTCTTTTTTGACCTTGATGAACTCTTTTAGAAAAATTATACGCTTTTTTAAACAGCTTGAACTTTTCGCCGTGAATTTCTTCCATACTCACGTCGTCGATACTGTTTATATTGTTTCTAAATAGTTCTATAAGATTATTCAGCGAACTAAAATCGCCTGAAGGATTGACGGTAACAAGATTTTCGTTTGAAGGAGCCATAGTTTATCCGAATAAAGTAAGTACAAAACGTAACGAAGTAATAATGCTAGCTAAATAGCGGAAAAGACGCTATTTCTGTTTTACTCCCACGTAACCTTTTGCTATTTCCCTCAAAGCAACGACGATAGATTTATTCTTTGAGACTATTTTAGTTTGAGCGCCTTCCATAAGCTGTCTTGCTCTTTTTGCGGCTATTATTACAAGCGCGAACCTGTTTTCCACGTTAACTAAGCAATCCTCGATAGTTACTCTTGCCATTTGACGTTTTCTCCTTATAATTTTAATTTTACGCTATTAGAAAAAATTTTAATCCTGCGGCAGAAATTTATTTCTTTTGCAAATTTTTGCATCTTTCCGCAATTACGATAGATTTCAGTTTTAAGTATGCCTCGTTTAAATCGTCGTTTGTAATAATATAATCGTAAACTGCGCTTTTTTTAATTTCATTATAAGCCGTATTAAGCCTTTTATTTAATTCGGCGTCTTCCATGCCGCCTCTTTTTTTCAGCCTCACGCAGAGGTCTTCATATGAAGGAGGAGTAATAAATATAGTAATCGGACGGTTCGACCCGGTTTTATTATTAACGCCGTCGGAAGGATTATCGGATTTTCCCGCATCCGGATATGCTTTAAGAAGTTTTTCGACCCCTTGAACGTCTATTTCCAATAGAATATCCGATAAGCGTTCAGGATTAAAAACCGATTTATATGCCGTTCCGTATCTTTTGCCGAAAACGTTAGCCCATTCTATAAATTCGCCTTCTTCTATCATTCTATCAAATTCCGCATCATTAATAAAATGATAACTTATTCCGTTTTCTTCTCCGTTTCTTTTTGCTCTGGTCGTAAATGAAACGCTCGGCTTTATGTCTTTAAACTCCTGCAAAAGCATATTGCATAAAGTAGTCTTGCCGGTACCCGAAGGCGCCGAAACCGCAAAAATTAAGCCCTTAGGTTTCCCGTCGGTATGCAGTCTTTTATCTTCAAATTCTATGCTTTTTTCGTCCGCCATATATGATTATATTCCCTAATCTTTGCCTTCCAATCTCGCTATAATGGTTGAAGTATTAAGAGCGGAAAGTATAATATGCCCCGAATCGGTAATTATCACCGACCTAGTCTTTCTTCCTTCCGTGGCATCTACTAAATTATTGCCGTCTTTAGCGCTGTCTCTTAGTCTTTTCATGGGGGAAGAGCCGGGGGAAACGACGGCCACCACCCTGCTCTGCAATACTACGTTTCCAAATCCTACGTTAATAAGTTTCTGCATTTAGTAATATTTAACGGAATTTAATAATTTATTATATTTTTCACCTTAAAACCGGTTAGGCCGTTTAATCCGAACTTAACAGCTCCGCAAGTTCGTCTGCTCCTACGGCGTATGTGCCCAGCTGAGATACGGCAATGCTTGCTGCGGCATTCGCGATATAACAGGCGTCTGTAATGCTTGCGCCGACGCTTTTTGCAACCGCAAGGGTAGAAATAACGGTATCTCCGGCTCCCGTAACGTCATATACTTCTTTTGCCCGCGCGCGCAGATGCAAAGGTTTGCCTCCGTTACCTGCGCCGCCGCTAAAGAGAGACATGCCGTCTTCGCCGCGGGTTACAAGCAGATAATCCGGCTTTATCTTTTTAATAATAGTCCTGCCCGCTTTTTCAAGGGTCTTCTCGTCGTTAATTTTAACTCCGGAACCTCCCGAGGTTTCATTAATATTGGGCGTTAAAATAGAAACGTTTTTATAAAATTTAAAATTTTCGACCTTAGGGTCGAGAGCGATAAATTTGTTTTTTTCCCTTAAAAAGCTCACGAGGGAAGAAAAAAATTTTCTTTCTATAAGTCCCTTGCCGTAATCCGAAATTATAACGGCGTCTATATCGTCCGCTATTTTTTTTATTCCGTCCATCAGCCGTTTGTAAACCTGAGCCGTAAATTTCCCGTTGTCTTCCCTGTCAAATCTCACGATTTGCTGGTTATGCGCAATAACCCTGGTTTTAATAATGGTTTGAAAGTTTTTTAAAGTCAGAATGTATGAGGAATCGACTTTTACTTCGGGTTTATCTTTCCCGCCGCTTTTGCCGACTAAACGTTTTAATATATCTCCGTTGTAATCGTCTCCTACAACTCCTGCTACGTAAACTTTAGCGCCGAGTTTAACCGCATTGTTTACGACGTTTGCCGCTCCGCCCGGCATTAGTTTTTCGGATTTTACGTTAACGACGGGAACCGGAGCTTCGGGAGATATCCTGCTTACCGTTCCGTAAACAAAATGGTCAACCATAATATCCCCGACTACAAGTATTCTCGCCCTGTCGAATTTTTTTATTATATTAAGCAGTTCTTTAGACATATCTTGAAAACAAATCGAGCGTTTTATCGGCGCAATCCCGTATATTAAATTTTTCTATAATCGTTTTTCTGGCTTCCTTAGCCGTTTCCCTTGCCGCATCTATGTTATTATACACGAAAACCAGCTTTTGATAAATAGCATTTATATCGCCGCTCTTTACTACAAAACCGTTCCTGCCGTCCTCCACGACTTCCGGCATACCCCCGGCATCGGAAGTTATTACCGCCTTTTCCATTGCCATAGATTCCAGCAGGGCAAGAGGGAGTCCTTCTTTTAAAGACGGAAAAACAACCGCGTCCAATTCCTGAAGGAAAGAAACAAGATTGCCGCCGACAAACCCTACGAAATATACCGAGTTGTAAATACCCAAATCTTTAGCTTTTTTAATAAGCTCGTCTTTCAAAAGTCCCGTTCCCGCAATAAAAAAGTTAGCTTCCGGTATTTTAAGCAGAACAAATTTCGCGGCGTCTAAAAATAGTTCTACTCCTTTTTCGCGGGAAAGCCTCGCAAGCATTCCGACGTTAAACGGCCTGACGCTGCCGTCCGTTTCGGGACCTGCGGCGGATGAGGCGTATTTTTTTTTAGGAAGTCCTTCCGCTTCGGGATTGAATTTTTCGGTATCTATTCCGTTATAAATGACGTCGAGCTTTCCGCCGTTCATACCCTGCAAAATCAGGTTTTCTCTTACCGCTTTGGAAACGCAAATTACATAATCGCTGTATTTATACTGGTTTTTTTTATTAAGTCCGTGCGCGGTCGATACGGATTTTATTCCGGCAATTTTAGCGGCCAATGCTCCGATAAAATTTGCTTTCGACAGATGCGTATGAATTATATCGAATTTGTTCTTTTTTATAAAATAAGCAATGCTTAATATTGCCAGGGGATTATATTTAAAACTGCAGGTCGTGACCTTAAAAGGCACGCCGCTGTTTTGTAAAAATTTTAAAACCGATAATTCCTGATTTTTGCCGCTTTCGCCTGCCGACGATAAAATAAAAACTTCATGCCCCTTCTCCGCAAATTTTTGGGATAAATTAACGACGTAATTTTCTGCGCCGCCTATGTTTGAAGGGGTTATAAATTCCAAAATTTTCATTAACTTTGCCGTAATTTTAAAAAAGCTTTTATTTTTTTTGCCGCGTTAGACGTTTCGTTTATTGAATCTTTTACTAATCTGTATATCAGCATTTTAAAAAAATGCGACGTCCCTTTTTTTTCTTTCATAAATGTCTTAAAATCGTCTATATCCCAATCCTGTTTAGACGCAAGCTCCCTAAAAGGGGCAGGGTGAAAATCGAGATTTTTTCTTTCAATTCTTTCAAGCCAGCTGAAATCGGAATATATATATTTATCCACCCGCGGGTCGTAGTTCGAAACCCAATTTTTTAACCTGTTTATTATCCTGAAATTATAAAGCCTTTCCATT
>JAJYJN010000002.1 GCA_021789455.1 bacterium
ATTATCCTATATCCGTCCTCGATAAAACAAAAACATTCCAGCATACCGTTGCAGACATAAATATGTATGTTGACCTTCCGCATTATTTTAAAGGAACTCATATGAGCCGCTTTTTGGAGGTATTAAACGAGCACAGAGGCGAAATAAGCATAGTAAATTTTCCGGATATATTAAGAAAAATAAAGAAAGTTTTAAATGCCGGTTCTGCTTCGGTAGAAATAGAATTTCCTTATTTTATAGAAAAGTCGGCGCCGGTCAGCGGAAAAAAGAGCCTGATGGAATATATTTGCTATTATAGCGGAACTATAAAAAGCGGGATACCGGATTATGCAAAGACAACAAAGTCGGGAAAGGCAAAAAAAGCAGAAAAAGCGTCGGAAAAGGTGTCAGATTTCAAATCCGATACCTTTAATTCTTTAAATGACGAAAGCGTAATCATAATCGGAGTTAAAGTGCCGATAAACACTCTGTGTCCCTGCTCCAAGGAAATATCGAAATACGGGGCGCATAATCAGAGAGGCGTAGTTTCGGTTTCGCTTGAATTTTCAAAACTGATATGGTTCGAAGATATAATCGAAGGTGTCGAATCGTGCGCCAGTTCGCCTATTTATTCGCTTTTAAAAAGAGAGGACGAAAGGTATCTTACGGAACATGCCTATGAAAATCCTATGTTCGTAGAGGATATAGCCAGATGCGTGGCTGGGACGTTAAAAAAAAATAAAAACATAAAATGGTTCAAAGTCGAGGCTGAAAATTTTGAAAGCATACATAATCATAATGCTTATGCGATGATAGAGGGGTGAAACAATATATGTTAAGATTTTTGACGGCAGGCGAATCGCACGGAAAAGGCTTGGTTACAATAATAGACAACTTTCCTTCCGGCGTTAAAATAGACGAAGATTTTATAAACGAGAAACTTAGGCTAAGGCAGTCAGGCTACGGAAGGGGAGCAAGGCAGAAAATAGAAACCGATAAAATAGAATTTTTATCAGGCGTGAGAGGCGGGCTTACTACCGGTTCACCTATTTCGTTTTTTATAAAAAACAAAGATTACGAAAACTGGCGCGACAGGATGGATGCTTTTAAACCTGTCCAAGAGGAAAGCAAGATCCATACTCCAAGACCCGGGCATGCCGATTTTGCCGGTTCTATAAAATTTGAATTAGACGATATAAGAAATGTTCTAGAACGTTCCAGTGCAAGGGAAACGGCTTCTAGAGTTGCGGTCGGGGCTATATGTCAGATATTTTTGAAAAATTTCGGCATTGGGTTTGCTTCGGCGGTGCTTAGCATAGGTGGAATAGTTTTACCGGAGGATTTAAAACAAGAAAAGTCAGAAAAGGTATCAGATTTAAAATCTGATACCTTTTCTTTTAATGATATAAATCTTTTTGACGAAACGATAAACCGCAATATAGAAACTTCGGAACTTCGTATGCCTTACCCGGAACCTGAAGAAGAGGTAAAGTCTTTAATAGATAAGATGAAGGCGGAGGGAGATACCGTCGGCGGTTTAATAACCGCTCAGGCCAAAGGCGTACCGATAGGTCTCGGCAGTTTTACCCAGTGGGACGAGAAATTGGACGCCCATATAGCAATGTCTTTAATAAGCATACAGGCAATTAAAAGCGTCGAAATTGGCGCCGGTATAAAATCGGCTTTTTTAAAAGGTTCGGAATGTCACGATTCGATATATTATAATAAGGAAGAAAGGGGTTTGGAAAAAAGGTGTCGGATTTCAAATCAGACACCTTTTTTAAGAACAACTAACAATGCCGGCGGCATAGAAGGCGGAATGTCCAACGGCGAAATAATAAGCGTAACCTGTGCCATGAAGCCTATTCCCACCCTTATGAAACCTTACTTAGACACCGTAGATTTGAAAACCTGCGAAACTAAAAAAGCCTTTCTCGAAAGGTCCGACGTTTGCGCCGTTCCGGCGGCATCTGTCGTCGTAGAATCCGCGCTTGCTTTTTCGATATGTTATTTTTTCCTAAAAAAATTCGGCGGCGACAGCTTAAAAGAGATTAAAAGAAACTATGAAGGATATTTGAATAAATGAAAAAAAATATTGTTCTAATAGGTTTTATGGGTGCTGGAAAAACGGAAACAGGGCGGATTTTGGCTAAAGATACCGGATTTAATTTTATAGATATAGACGCTTTAATAGAAAAACAAGAAGGAATTACTATTACGGAAATTTTTGAAAAAAAAGGCGAAAAGCATTTTAGAGATTTAGAAACGGAAATTTTAAAGAAAATAGAAAAAATAATGGTATCAGATTTTAAATCTGATACCATTATTTTTGATAGCAAATCCGACTTTAAACCGGAAGCCCCTTTTGTAATTTCGACGGGAGGGGGCATGCCGGCTTTTAACGGCAATATGAAAATTCTTAAAAATATAGGTACGGTCGTATATTTAAAGGCCGACCCTCATATTATTTACGAAAGGATAAAATCGGAAACGCATAGACCGGTTCTCGGCGCCGGAAATTTTACCTTAAAATCGGTCCAAGATAAGCTTAAAGAAAGAGAAAAGTTTTACGGTCAGGCGGATATAACCGTATATACAGACGGCTTATCGGCGCGCGGCGCTGCCGAAGAAATAGAAATTTTCCTAAA
The DNA here is from genome assembly GCA_021789455.1 of bacterium. The sequence continues at coordinate 2,628 of JAJYJN010000002.1, forward strand.
CTTTTATTAAAAATTATAAATTAAAGTTTTTTAAAAACCTGTCGATTAATAAATAAAAGGATAGGTTAGTTGCCTTAAAAATTTAGATACAAAATATAAAAAAATGGAGGTGAAAATAAGTTCAATAATAAAAGTTATCTAAAACGACAGGATATTGAATCTATTCATTCATTTAATTTAACAATTTCGGCACGGATGCCGGAATAATTTATCACGGAGGATAAAATGTATAACGGTTTATTTATCAACTCAAACCAGTCCGCTGTTATCGCTACGGACAATCTTCAAAACACTAATAACCAATTAGGACAGTCGTTAAACGAACTGTCAAGCGGCTTGCAGATTACCGGAGCATGGGTCAATCCGGCAGGCTACGAAATTGCACAGAGCTTAAACGCGACATCTTTAGGCATTAATCAGGCGACTTCGAATGCCAACAACGGAAACTCATTAATCAACATCGCATCTGGCGCTCTTTCCACAATACAGGGAATGTTGGGTACTATGCAAACCCTTGCGACAAACGCCGCCAACGGCACGAACAGCACGACAAACCTTGATGCGTTAAACAGCGAGTTTCAGCAGTTGCAGTCTGAAATTACGCAGATTGCAAACTCTACAAGTTTTAACGGCTTACACTTATTGAATGCATCAGGAGCTTCACTGACTGCTTCTGTAAGCGCATTTTCGTTCCAAATTGGACCAAATTCAGGTACTGCAAACAACCAAATTTCTGTTTCAATTCAGGGCGTAGCAGCAAATTTACTAGGGTTGACAAATTCAAGCGGAATAGCTTCTAGTTTGGCAAACGTTCAATTGACAGGTTCTACTACGGCTGCTGGCAATACAAGTGCGTTAGTTGCTCTTTCTGCTGTTCAAGCTGCCATCAATCAGGTTGCCGGCATAAGCGGTCAGCTCGGTTCTTATCAGAACAGGGTTACCCAGATACTTGGAAACCTTCAGACTGAAGGAACAAATACTCAGGCTGCATACAACAACATTATGGACGTAAACTTTGCACAGCAAATGTCCCAGTTTACACTTCTTTCGACTTTGGCTCAGTCCGGCGAAGCGATGCTTTCCCAGGCTTCGATGGTTCCACAGGGACTTTTGACCCTGTTGAAATAACGGGATATAATTAGTATATGAGGGGACAGATTTTAAATCTGTCCCCTCATAATAAAAAAAGAGTGATTTATTATGGAACAGCAAATATCAAGCTTAAATTCGATAAATACATCTAATATATATAGTACTAATAATACTACTTCTGGTTCTAACATTAATATAGCTTCAGATGAACAGAATGCTAACAGTAATAATGTTAAGGGCGACAATAATACAGTTACCGGCAATACAAATAAAAATATATCAGGAAATTCAATTCAATCGGCAAATAATAATTCCGATAAAGAAAAAGAATTAAGTAAGCAAATTGAATCTAATATAAATCCAACACCTATGCTTTCTCAGGCTATGCTTTTTAAGTGGGATGCAAGCGCAGGCGGCGCCGTAATTAACGTAGTAGATTTTAAAACCGGAAAAGTCCTGGCGCAGATTCCGCCTAAATCTGTTTTAAAAATGATGGCGAATTATCAGAAAGGTTCGCTTTATAACAGCAAGTTATAAATTAGCTAATTTAGTTTTAAATATATATATATTGGCGGTGATATAAAATGTCTATATCTTCAACGGGAAGCAGTCTGACCCCGAGTTCATACCCTAATCAGGGTCTTATCGTTATGGGAACCGGTCCCGAGTCCGGGATTAATTATACGTCTATATTAAATGCTCTTGACGAAGCCCTGTCCGCGCCTATTACGTTGATGCAGTCACAGGAAACGCCTCTGAATAACCAACTTTCAGCTTGGCAGTCGATCGGTTCTGATATTCAAACTTTAAGCTCTTCTGCCGCTGCACTAGGTCAACCTTCATTGTTTAAATCCTATACGGCAACTTCCGCTAATACTTCGATTACTGCGGCGCAAGCGTCTTCGTCTGCAATTCCAGGAACATATAACGTAACTGTTTCTAGTTTGGCGACTCAAGGGTATGCAGTTGCCGCTGGAGTTGCTTCTACTTCTGCAAATATTGGAACTGGAACATTTACGGTCAATGGAAATAGTATAACTATTAATTCTTCTGATGACACTCTTTCAGGACTTGCACAGGCAATAAACAATTCATCAAGCGCTTTAGGAGTTACTGCTTCTATTGTTAATAATGGTAATTCAAGCAATCAGTATCAGCTTGTTTTAACGGCAAATAAAACAGGATTAAATGCTACCCCGTCTGTAACAAGTGTTCCTTCTGGTGGTTCCACAAGTCTTTCATTTACATCAACCAATGGTACGAATGCTCAGTTGAAATTCGACGGTATAATTATACAAAGTCAGTCCAATACTGTTCAAAACATAGGGATACCAGGAGTTACCCTGAGTTTAACCGGTACAGGTTCGACTACCGTAACGGTCGGCTTGGACACTACGTCTATAGATAATGCGGTAAGCAGTTTTATTTCGGCTTATAATAAAGTAATAAGCGACGTGGCAGGTCAAAATACTGTTACTACGAGCGGCTCAGGAAACAACAAAAGCGCTGCGATCGGTCCGCTTGGCGGAAACACCTCGCTTGCCAATCTTGTAAATAGTTTAAGTGGTTTTATAGGAAGCGTTGCGCCAGGACTTTCCGGCGATGCCGGTCTTGCTTCTACTTTCGGTATAACTCAAGATTCGACCGGTTCAGGAAAACTCGAGCTTAATACCTCGACATTAAATAACATGCTTACGTCTAATCCAAGCGAAGTTCAGCAGTATTTAAGCTCATTAGTCAACGGTTCGCCTACCGCGGACGGCGCATCTATGTCCGGCGGAATGACTTATTTTTTAAAAACTTATACTAATCCGGCAAACGGGGTTATACAGTTTAGCCAGCAGGATATTAACGACCAGCTGACCTCGATGAATAACCAGATATCGCTCCAGCAGGCTCTTGTTCAGGACCAGATGGGAATGTATACGAAACAGTTTTCGAGCTTGGAATCTTATATAGGACAGATGCAAACTACAAATACGAGTATGTCCAACAGTATTAAACAGATGATAGCGAGCGGCGCTTAATAAAACTATAATATATTCACTAATATATAAATTTAATTGGGGGAATTATAATAACTATGAATGGAATATCTAATTACGAAAACGTAAACGTTAATACGGTTGATCAAGGAACACTTATTATAATGGCATATGAAGGTGCAATTGGTTTTATTAAGGAGGCAAAAGAACGACTTGAGAAAAATGACTATGCCGGAAAGTCTATTAATATATCTAATGCCGTATCTCTTATAAACGAATTAAATGCAAGATTAAATATGGAAAAAGGCGGAGAAACCGCAAAAAATCTTAATAAACTGTATACATTTTTGTCTATCCATCTTACTACCGCAAATTTAAAAAGGGATACGCATAAATTAGACGAATCGATTGCGATAATGCAAAATCTTTTAGATGGCTGGAAGATTATAATAGAAAAAGAAAGGCAAAAAACGTCAGAAAGTTCTCCTATAAATATTCAACAGCCGTCCACGGTAAATATTACTCCTGCAGCCACGGGAGGCATTGCCGTAACCGCTTGATTAATGGGAAATATATTTATATTCCAAACAAGGAGGATAGGCGATTTTTTCCAAAGCATACCTCTTTTAGAAACTCTTTCTTGCGGCGGAGAAAAAAATGTAGATATTTTAATTAGCGAAAGCACGTCGGATGTTAAAAATATTTTTAAAGGAAATATAAATTTTTTTACCTATGAAAGCCTGTTTAACCGGTTCGGTAGTAAATTAACCTATAATATACCAGGTTCTATAAAAAATTTAAAGTTTTTCATATCCGATTTCTCCAAAAAATATGAAACTGCTGTTAACTTAAATTACGATATTACAAATTCTTTGTTTGTCGGTTTATTTAAAAATCAAAAAAAAGGGTTTATTGCGAAGTGTAAATCGACTAAAAACAGCGAAATAATTTCAAGAAGCTCGGCGGCAGGTTATCTTTTTAACATAGTAAAAAACCGCAGATTTAACAGAATTAATATAGTAGATATTTATTCCTTAATAGGTAGCGGTTATCCGGCGGAAATAAAGCCGCGTTACGCTGTTTTAAATTTAATTAAAAATAATTCAGACTGCCTAAAACCGTTAAGAATTTGTATTTCCACCGGTGCTACGTCCGTTAAAAGAGTCTGGTACTCGGGCAGTTATGCCGCCCTAATAAGCCTTTTAGCGGATAACTTGAACTGCGAAATAATTCTGGTAGGGACAGCGGAAGAAACTGCTGCTGCTGCCGAAATTAAAGAAAAAATCCCTAAAAACATTAATATTTTAGATTTGACGGGCAAAACTTCCCTATACGAACTTATTTACTTAATAAAAGATTTCGACCTGATTATTTCTCCAGATACCGGCACGCTGCATATTGCTCAAATTTTTAACGTGCCGTCTGTTTCTATTTTTACGGGCAATGCTTTTTTTTACGAAACTGGACCCCATACCGAAGATTCATTGGTTATTCATTCTAATGCAGATTGCTATCCCTGTTTGCAGCAGGAACCCTGTATGTTTAATTACGCCTGCAAGGACGACATAAAACCGGAAGACGTTTTCAATCTGGCGATGTTTCAAGTTAAAAAGGATAAGTCTTATTTAAAAGCCATTAAAAAAGGAAATTTTTCGGTTAGCATATGCAAGCGCTTAGATTCAGTGCATTTTTATCCGTTAATGAAAACCGAAATAAATAAGCCGGAACTTGCCGCCGAAATTTTAAAATTTAGCTGGATTAACGTTTTATCTAAAGGCAAAACCAAAATTAATTTAAATATAATTTTGAAATATACCAAGAAATATTATAATATAAGCAAGACGGATGTAAATTCTTTAACAGGCGAACTATATTTCGTAAAAACGCTTTTTGAAAACGGAAAGGTTGCGTTTGCAGGTTTGCAAGTAGGCGGCGATCCTGATGCTTATTATTTCGATAAATTTAAAGATTCCGTAAAATCGATAGGCGAAAATTATAATTATTTAAAGCTTGCATGCGATTATTTTTTAGACGAGATTAATTATTCCGCCGCGTTAAACGGTTTCGACGATTTAATTTTGCTTTTGGACAATGCGGTCAGCATATTAAAAGCTTTTATTTAATTTATATACTTAGAATTAAAGTATTTATTATGTCAGATATATTAAATTTTGAATTAATAAAGACAAAAAAGCCGGAAATGCCGTCTTTTAAAATTAACGGAATAACTATACATTCCGTTTACGACCCCATCGCCGAAGCCCAAAAATGGGCGGCCCAGGTTATGGAGCAGGTTAACGCAAACGGCGGAAAGTCGGATAAAATATTAATTTTTGGACTTGGAGCGGGATATCATGTTAAGGCATTAATGGATTTGGGAAAAATAGAAATCGAAATTATTGAGCCTTCAGAAGAATCTTACGTGTTTATAAAAAATAATTTTAATATAGAACAAATTTCGGAAAGAGTTAAAATTCATGTTTTTAATTCTAGTTTAGATGCATTTTCCTTTTCAGACATATCGGACGAATTAGAATTAGATAAAAAAACCGTCTTTTTATGCGAACTGCCGTCATACAAAAAAATCTTTCCGGAAGTTTACGAGTCGATTAATAAAATTTACGGCATCAATCAGTTTTTTAGCCCTTCCTCTTTTAAAGTTTTAGTGGTCCAGCCTATGTACGGCGGATCTTCGACTATAGGGAACTATCTTTATTCCGCCTTAATTAACCTGGGTTACGACGCTAAAATATTGGATTTCTCCAAATTTTACGATGGATACAAATATCTGGGCGAGTTTACGCCAAATGAAGCTCACGCGAACTCCCTTAAGCAGATGCTGGTTAATCTTATGTCAGAAGCACTTCTTTCGAGCGTATTTAACGATACGCCGGACTTGATAATATTTATGGCACAGTCGCCCGCTAATGAAAGGACGCTTTTAAAATTAAAAAGTATGGGCGTAAAAACGGCATACTGGTTCGTCGAAGATTTTAAAACCCTTACTTACTGGACTAGTATAGCAAAAAACGTCGATTATTTTTTTACGATACAGAAAGACGGCTTTTTCGAAGAACTAAAAAACATCGGCGCAAATAATTACCATTATCTTCCTTTAGCCTGCCTTCCCGGTTTCCATAATAAAATAAAAGAAACAAACGAAGAAGACGCAAAAAAATACGGTAGCGACGTCAGTTTTGCTGGAGCCGGCTATTATAACAGAAAAAACGTGTTTGCCCAATTAATAGATTTTAATTTTAAAATATGGGGAAACGACTGGCATACCGGATTGCCCTTGAGCCTTTTTATTCAGGATGGAGGAAAACGTTTTACCGAAGAAGAAGCGGTAAAAATTTACAATTACTCTAAAATAAATATTAATCTTCACTCGTCTATGTGGCACTGGGACATAAATCCTGCAGGCGACTTTTTAAATCCCAGGGTTTATGAAATTTTGGGATGCGGCGGGTTTCAACTTGTGGATAAGCGGAAATATATGGAAGGCGTTTTCGAGGACGGCAAAGATTTAGTGGTTTTCGAAAGCATTGACGATTTAAGAAGAAAAATAAAGTATTATCTATCAAACGAAGAAGAAAGAGATGCAATAGCTGAGCATGGCTGCGAAACCGTTAGAAAAAACCATACTTACGAGAGGCGCGTAAATGAAATGATGAGCATAATACTTTTAGATTCGTATGAGCTCATAAAACCCAAACTTATTTCTAGAAAAGAAAACTTTTCTAGTTTGCTTAAAGAAGCAGAAGGCGACCAGGAACTATACGAACTAATACTGCAGTTTAAGGATAAAAATTCTTTAGCTTTAGAAGATATTGCGGAACAGATAAAAAAGGGTAAAGGCAGACTCACGAAATCAGAAGCCTTAGTCCTTATGCTTTGGGCTCTAAAGAATAAGTTAGTTAAATTGAGCGGATTGTGACGGAACGTTGAAAAACATAATAGTACTAAACCTGACGCGCATGGGCGACCTGATACAGTCCACGGCGCTCTTTAGGAAAATAAAGCTTAAATATCCAGAGAGCCGCGTTACCCTGCTTATCGTTTCGGAGTTTGCGGAGATAGCCCCTTTTTTGCCTTATATTGACGAAATTAAGATTATTGATACGAACGGACTTAGCGAACTCTTAAAATCCGTTAATTTTAGGCTTACGGCTTCAGTTTTAAAAGCGGCAAAAGCAATATTCGAAAGTATATCGTCCATTAAATGGGACCTTGCAATCAATCTTTCGCACGACGAGTTCAGCGTTTATTTTTTATACATATTAAATTCCTTAAAAAATCTGGGTTTATCCGTAACCCGCGAAGGAACTATAATTTCAACCGACAGAATGATAGCATATATTTTTTCCGCAGTTAAAAACAGGAAAGTAAGCGTATTAAACCTTGTGGATATATACGAAAGATGTATAGTTCATAAAGAAAGCGGTCAAACAATACATATAAACGATATTTATCTCAATACGGAAAAACCTAATTTAACTTATAATGATTTACCTATAAAAGATGACGATATTTTAGTGTCGTTTGCAATAGGAGCGTCAACCGAACTAAAAAAATGGCGCATTGACTATTTTGCAGAGCTTGCAAAAATGCTGTTAAAGAATAACCCCCGCATTAAAGTTGCATTGCTGGGCGCTAATTACGATACTGCCGCAGGTTCTTATATCGAAGAATCCGTTTCATCTGAAGGATTCGGCGGCAGGTTATTAAACCTTACCGGCAAAACATCGGTTTCCGAACTCGTTTTTATCGTAAAACGTTCAAACCTCTTAGTGACTAACGATACAGGGACGATGCACATAGGAGTGGCAACCGGCATCAATCTAATAGTAATATATACCGGAAACGTCGGTTTTATGGAAACGGGGCCTTATGCGGAAAACAGGCTTATGATAACGCCCGACATAGGATGTTTTCCGTGCGATTTTAACTTGAGATGCCTAAACCCCGTTTGTCAGGAATTAATCAAGCCCGCTTATGTTTACGAAGCGGCGCAGGCAGTTTTAAAGGCTGGAACGAGTACGGATTACCGGAAAATTTTATCTAAGTATAAAGACTCCGGCATAATTCCCTACGTTACCAGATTCGATTCTAAAAAATTTTTCGATTTTTTACCTGTTTTTAAAGGAAAGCTTAACTCTAACGTTTTGAAACTTAAAATATTAAAGCTCACGCTCGAATGTTTTTATGAAGGAGATTTGCCGGAAACATGCGAAGAAGAAATAAATCTTTTTCTTGACTGCTTTGAAGCCTTAGAATATAATCTTAAATTGGATATAGAGGAAGAATTAACGTCGGTAGAAGGCATTATTGCCCTTTGCGAGAAAGGAATGTCTAAGGCGAAAAAAATGATAAATCTTGCGATTAACGAGCCGTTGAATTCCGAAAAAGCAAAAGAATATAATAATGATATTCAGGCGATAGATTTTGAACTTAAGTATATTTCTTCCGTTTACGACGACCTGTCTTTGTTCAATCAGATACACGTGATAAATCAGAACAGTTCCGTTAGTTACGATTTATTCGGTTTGGGGATGGACGCACTAAAAAGCTATTCTGCCTATAAACACGCTTTAAATATTTTTCAAAAGATTACATCAATGTTTTTAATTAAAATAATAGTAAAAGAAGGAGAATGAGATATGAAATTATACGTAGATGAAAATTCCGTCGATTTATTTAAGGATGCCGGAAGTATTTACGAAATTTTATACGGTGGCATAAAGAATTTTATACCGGAAGGGAGGGTAATAAAAAATATCTTTATAAACGGAAGCAAATACGACGATTTAGCGCTTGACGCAGATAAGTCTAAAGCCTTTAAGCTATCCGCCTCCGACGAAATTAAAATAAATACCATGAGCCAGTTAGAACTTTTAAACGGTTCTATAGACGCCGTTCTGCTGTTCTTAAAAGAATTCAAGGACGGCATAGTAAAAACGACAGATGAAATAAGATGGGGTAACAGCGTTTCGGGGTTTAATAATTTTTCGGAGTATCTTAAAGGCCTTACTACTTTTGTCCAGATTATGGAAAAAATATCAGAGTTTTTAAAAATAGACTATAGCAATATTTTATATAAAGACAAAAGCATTCAGTTCTATTTCAACGAATTGGAAAAGATACTCTCCGCAGTTTTATCTAACCAGGTGGAGCAGGATTATATAATGCTTGCAGATATAGTCGAATTCGAACTTAAACCCAACATTGAAACATGGAAAGACATTCTGGAGGATATGAAGGCTAAGATTAATAATTCGATTAAAGAAACAAAATAAAATGGGCGTTGAAATGAGCGTTGGCAGCGGAAAAAGAATCGTCGCCGTAATAGCTCCTCAAAGGAGCGGAACCAGCGCCATTACAAGAGGGCTTCAGACATTAGGCGTTAAACTGGGCGATTATTACGGAAAAGATTTTAAAGATAACGATAACGAAAAGGGATATTTCGAAGACTTAGAAATAAGCAACATAGATATAGCGATGTTAAATTCTATAGGCTATACATGGGATAATCCAGTTTTGCCGGAATTCGACGAAAATACCCGGGAAGTTTTATCGGCATTTTATCCTATAGCCGCCGATATTATAAAACGCAGATTAGAAAAATGGGACATATTCGGTTTTAAAGACCCTAACTTTTCTAAACTATTGCCTTTTTGGCAAGAAGTATTTAAAGAATCCGGCGCCAGTAATGTGTCTTACATTATAGCGTGTCGCAATCCCTTGAACGTAGCCGCGTCCATGCAAAAAAGAGACGGTTTCGATATTATAAAAGGTTTTTATATATGGCTCTGCGCAACCATGTCTTCTTTAATTTATACCAAAGGATATAACCGCATAGTCGTTGATTATGACGAGCTGATGAAAAACCCCGAAAAACAGCTCAGAAGAATGGCGGAGCAATTAAGCTTAAAATTAGATGCCGGCGACGTGTCTTTTAAGGAATATAAAGATTCGTTTCTTAGCGATTCTTTAAGACATAATAATTTTAGCATGGAAGATTTGGAAGACGGCATTATTAAACGAGAAATCCCGCCTAAAATTTTGGAACTTTATATTTTGTTGCGAGGTATTACCGCCGGTAAAGTCGGCATAGACGATTTGGAGGTTTCAGTAAAAATTAACAAAATTTATTCATGGATGAGGGAACTCCGCTCTACGCTTTTGTATATGCAGGCGCAATCCGACGCTTTATATTTTCTAAAAAAACAGATTAACGAAAAATAAGCAACTTAAAATTTAATTTATATTTATAAGTGGAAAGAAGCGAACTTGAGCAGGCGTTTAATCTTGCCGTCGAAAGACAGCGCGAAGGGAAACTTGAAGAGGCGCAAGAATTATACCGTGCTATATTGTCGGTAGACGAAAGACATGGCGGGTCAAATAATAACTTAGGAGAACTATTCCTGTCATATTCTAAATATGCGGAAGCCTTGGAGTTTTTCGGTAGGGCTTTGGTTTGCAATCCGTTAGAAAGTCTTTATTGGAAAAATTACGTACACTGCTTATGGCTTTTATCGGCTTCAGGTAAATATTATAAGGAATTTCAAGATAATGTAAATTATACGCTAGATACAGCTATAGCTTTTATAGCCGATAATATGCAAATCCCGGATTTTAGCAATAAACTGGGAACCCCTTTAAATAGTTTGAATTTTTTACTGCTAGGTACATGTCAAAGCGAATTTTTATCGAGTTTTGCCAAAAGTATTAATTGCAATATAGACCATTATTTATTTGAATCCATTCCGGAAGTTCCCCTGCCGGATTTTAAAAATATAAAAGACAATAAATACGATGCAGCAGTAGTAGTTTTTAGTTTGAGATATATTTTAGGCGAGGCGTTAAAATATATTATGCCAAACCTTAACGGCGATTTATTTTTTACTGCCGTAAAAACCCCAAAAGATATAGATGAAGTACTTGTAGAATGCAAAAATATACTTTCGTCGTTAATAGTCAAGATTAAAGACAGCATAGGAAAAACCCCGCCGGTTTTTTTTATAAGTTTTTTGGAGCCGCAATATGATTATCCAGGCTATTTTTCTTCGCGTTTCGATTACGATAATCCAAAGTATCTTATTTATAAATTAAACGAAGTTTTATATAATTTGTTAAAAGAAAGCGTAGATAGTAATTCATATTTTATAGATGCCGACGAAATAGCAGGACAGTTAGGCAAATCTAAAATACAGGACGATATATATATTCATACTACGCACGGCGGTTATATAGGACAGGAGTATTTCAATCCCGAATTTAATCTTGTAGTTTACGGCAGAAACTTATGGAATAGAATTATAGGACAGATTAAAGCTTTAAGAAAAATAGAGCAAATAAAACTTATAATAGTTGATTTGGACGATACTTTATGGAAGGGAATTGCGGCCGATTCGGTTGGCGTGGAGATAAATCCTGGTATTCTAACGGAAGGCTGGCCGCTAGGCTTCGCAGAGGCGCTTTTATTTTTTAAAAAACGCGGCGGACTTCTTGCCATATGCAGTAAAAACGATACGGAGGAAGGGGAAAGACTGTTTAAAAAAATATGGGGCGGAAGGCTTTCTTTTGACGATTTTGTATCGGTAAAGATTAACTGGAATGCGAAATCTTCAAATATTAAGGAAATATTAAACGAGTGCAATATACTTGAGGAGAATGCGCTTTTTATTGACGATAATCCAAGGGAGACAGACGAGGTAAAGAATGTATTTCCGAAAATGCGTTTCTTAACGGAGGTGCGGTTAGATTGGCGCAGGATTATTACGGTGTCGCCGGAAACTCAGACCGGCGTCGTTACGGAAGAGTCTAAAAACAGGACTGCTTTGGTTAAAAGCAAGATAGAGCGCGACAGGTTGAAAAAAGCCGACGCTATAGTAATAAACAACAAAAACTGGCTTTACGAACTAAATTTAACTCAGAGTTTTAATATTATAAAAAACGAGAAAGATAAATTTTTTCCAAGAGCTAAGGAACTGCTTAACAAAACCAATCAATTTAATACTACTGGAAAAAGACGGGACGACTTTTCGTTAAATAATTTCTTTAAGGATGACGGTTTTATCGTCTCTACGTCCGTAAAAGACAGACTGATAGACAACGGGCTTGTCGGGCTTATGCTAATTAAAGAAAACGTTATCGAACAGGCAGTTTTGTCTTGCAGGGTTTTCGGTCTCGGTATAGAGCAGGCGTTACTCGGATATTCTTTAGAATTAATTTTTGAAAAATACGATTTTGTTTTAGCATTATTTAAAGATACTGGCAAAAATTTTACGTGCAGGGATTATTTTATAAATAACGGTTTTACAAAGGAAAAAATCAACTATGAAGATTGCGATGTTTTTAAAACTAATAAACGGGTTGAATATCCATCATGGATAAAAATTGCATAGTCTGGCACGAACACAAAGTTGAGGAATAGAAAGTTACGCTGATTTAGATGTATTTCATAAAAACCAGAAAAATGCCGATATACATATAAAGACTTGCGAAGAAAGCGCGCCAGTTGCAGTGGAAAGAATAATAAGGTTCTTGAATTCAAAAATATCTTACAAATGGATTTAGTTCACAATAATGATAATATAGATTTTAATAAATTTGGTTTTGGGGTTAATGTTTTAGGTTCGTTGAAATCAGAGAAAGGGCTTGGCACGGCAGTACGTTCCGACGTATATTCTTTGCGTGCGGCTAAAATTCCCTTTATCTGCAACGATAGATCCGATTCTGGCTCATTGAATAACGATAATTCGCTTGACTGTTTTTCAGATAATAATCCATACCTTTTTAATCTTATTCATATAAATCCGCATACTATAGTAAATATTGGCGGTTCGAGCGTTAATTATTACGAATACCTTGCTAATTATACTGCATATCTATCAGGGCATTACAATATCGGGTACTGGGTATGGGAACTAGATAATGTTCCGGATTACTGGAAAGACGTCGCGAAATATCTTCATGAAATATGGACGCCTTCCGATTTTGTCATGCAATCTGTTTCCAAGATTGTGCCGGTGCCGATAATTAAGATTCCGCATTGCATTAACGTAGATAATTCTGCTTTGGCGGCAAGTATTAAAAAAAGAGCCCAGTTTAAAATACCGGACGATATCTATTTATTTTTATTTATATTCGATTTCGGCAGCTACATCGAAAGAAAAAATCCTTTCGGGGTCATAGAGGCTTTCAAAAAAGCATTTTCCCCTTACGATAAAGCAATGCTTTTTATAAAAACATACCACACTGATTTTAACCGGCAAAAGTTTTATGAATTACTGAATTCCATACGCGGATATAATATTACGGTTTCCGACGAGGTTTTACCTGCGGAGGGAATTAGTTCCCTTATGAAAGCCTGCGATTGTTACGTTTCGCTCCACAGGTCTGAAGGTTTTGGTTTGACTTTAGCCGAGGCTATGGCTTTTGGCAAGCCTGTTATTGCTACGGGATACTCCGGGAATATGGATTTTATGAATATGAATAACTCATATCCTGTAAATTATAAATTAACTATGCTCAAAGAAAATTACGGCGTTTACGAAAAAGGCAACTATTGGGCAGAGCCGGATATTAATCATGCCGCAAAATTAATGCGGGAGGCTTTTGAAAATAAAGACGAATACGTCTCGACCGGAATAAAAGGAAAGAGTTATATAGAAAAGCATTTCAGCCACGAATCCATAGGTAAAATGTATAAAACAAGGTTAAATAAGATTTTAATGAATTACGAAAATAAAATATAATAAGTTATATTGTATATGAAAATAGATAAAAACGAAGCGTCCGCCAAAATAAAGTTAAATTTAAGCTCTCCTTTGAAGACGCCGGTTCTTTACATCGTTTTTAAAAGGCTGGATATGGTTATGAAGTCTTTCGAAGCGATACGCAAAGTTAAGCCGCCAAAATTGTATATAGCTTCCGACGGACCAAGAAAAAATAACGAAGAAGAAACGGCTAAAGTAAACTCCATCCGCAAATATATAATTGACAATATAGACTGGGAATGCGAAGTCAAAACGCGTTTTAGGGAAATAAACGTCGGATGCAATATAAACGTTACTTCCGCTATAAGGTGGTTTTTCGATAACGAAGAATGCGGCATAGTCATAGAGGACGATATTTTACCGAACACAAGCTTTTTTTACTTTTGCGAGGAATTATTAAATTGTTATAAAAACGACGAAAGGATAATGTTTATAAGCGGAATGGGCAATAAAAATTCAGGACAAGAAAGTGAAGCCGATTTGGAAATAACAGGAAATTACCATTTTATAAAATCGTTTCAAGTTTGGGGCTGGGCAAGCTGGAGAAGAGTATGGGATAAGTTTGATTTAAACTGTAAATATCTGGATTATTTTTTGAAAGAAGATATAATATTTAAAATAGTTCATAATGCCGATTCATTAAAGCACTTCCTAATGATGTTTAAAATTCTTTATAATTCAAGGTTGAATAAAGATTTTAACAGTATTTCGTGGGATTTTTCCGTTTGCTATATGATGTTTATAAACAACGGATTAAGTATTCTTCCTAATTTTAATCTTGTTTCCAATATAGGTCACGGTCACAAGGAAGGAACATACTCGCAGAACGAAAAATATTATGTAGAGGAAAGACGTGAAATGTCAGAAATAATTCATCCTAAATTTATTTATCCGGAAGACGATACTAATATAGACCTAAATTCGTTAATTGCTGAATTAGAAAACAGTAGACTGACCATTAAGCAACTACAGGATGCTTTAGATAAATTACTTGAGGCATACGCCCTCAAAGGCGGAAATATATGAGGTTTAATTTAAATTTCGACAAATTTCCTTTCGGCGTCAACATATCCGGGCTCATACAGTCGGAAAAGGGCTTGGGGGCGGCGGTAAGGGCGGATATCGAGGCGCTTAAGGCGGCAGGTATTCCTTATGTCATAAACAACATAAACGACTTAGGTTCTGTAAACATCGATAAGACTTTCGATTCAGCTGATTTTTCGAACGCAAATCCTTATCTGTTCAACTTAATTCATGTAAACCCAGATGTTTTCATAAATATTGCAAACGAAGCCAACAAAACATATTTTGAAGGACATTACAACATAGGTTTCTGGGTCTGGGAACTCGATAAGTTTCCTGAAGAATGGGCGCGGCTCGCGAATAATTATTTAGACGAGATATGGACGCCGTCGGATTTTTCGTTTCAGGCGATTTCTAAAGCTATTTTAAAAACAGCTAAGATTCCAGTAGTTAAAATCCCGCACTGCATATCTTTATCTTCGCCTGAAGCGTCGCAAGACATAATTTCAAAGGAAAGAGAGGCGATCAGGAGAAACTTGAATATTTCGCCCGATATGTTTATGTTTCTTTTCATCTTTGACTTCCAGAGCGAGATAGAAAGAAAAAATCCTTTTGCCGTCATCGATGCTTTTAAAAAGGCGTCTTTGCCTCAGGATAAAGCTATGCTTATTCTTAAAACATCCCATTCGGAGTTTAACAAGAAAGAGTTTAACCGACTTTTAAACGAAATAAAAGGTTATAATATTACTTTGGTCGATTCCGTTTATACGAAAGAGCAAATTTATTTGCTAATGAATGCCTGCGACTGCTACGTTTCTCTTCACAGGTCTGAAGGCTTCGGCTTGACCTTGGCCGAAGCGATGGCGCTTGGGAAGCCTGTAATAGCAACAGGTTACTCAGGCAACATAGACTTTATTAACATGGAAAACAGCTTTCCGGTTTCATACCGCCTGATTGAAATAGACAGGGATTACGGAAACAACTATAGGAAAGGAAATTGGTGGGCGGAGCCTGACGTAGAAGAGGCGGCGGAATTTATGAGGATGATTTTTGAAGACAAGGCGGAAGCAAAAGTAATTGGATACAATGGAGAAAATTATATAAAGAAATTTTTTAACGCGGCAGCAGTAGGAAAAATATATAGACTTAAATTAAACAATATTATGGCGGAAATAGAAACTGCACAGGAACATGGCGCCAAATTAAAAAGTGTTTTTAAAGAAAAGATAAGTATAGGCTGGTTAAGCTCGTGGAATACTAAATGCGGAATAGCCACTCATTCGAGATATTTATCCGAAAACTTCGACAAAGAAAAGTTTGAAATATATTATTTTGCCAATAAAGTCAGTTATAATTTACTAATAGAAAAGGATCCGTCAAATGTTTGCAGGCTGTGGAATAATTCTACCGATTTGAACCTTGATGAAGTTTTATTGGAATTGATAAGTAAAAAAATAGATTTAGTTATCGTCCAGTTTCATCCTTCATTTTTTAATATAGTGGAATTGGCGGATTTTATTAATAAAGTGAAAAATAACGGAATAAAAATAATAATAGATTTACACGTAGTAGAGGATTTACCTGTTGAATCCGGTCTAAAATCTTCCTTACAACTTATAACAGAAGCCTTAAAAAAAGCTGATGCCTTACTTGCTCATAATTCAGGAGATGTGGAAATATTAAAAAAATCAGGTCTTGAAAGTAATACGGTTTTATTCCCGCCCGGGCTTAAAAAGGTCGTTTTTAACGAAAACTCAACTGAAGATTTAATGGTCAATATGCATTTTAAAGATAAGTTCGTAATCTCTACTTTCGGCTTTCTAATGCCTCACAAAGGAGTATTAGAACTAATATCCGCTTTTGCCGAATTAAAAAAAGAGCATGAAAATATCCATCTTCTCCTTATAAATGCAGTTAGGCCAGACAACAGCGTTTTTGAGGAATACCGCAAAGAGTGCATATCAAAAATAACCGAATTAAAACTTAGCTCAGATGTTACCTTTATAACCGATTTCCTGCCAGATGAAGAGGTTTTAAGATTATTGTCTATGTCGGATTTAGTGGTTTATCCTTATCAGAACACTAAAGAATCAGCGAGCGGAGCCGTCAGGTACGGTTTATCTGCGGGCAGGACCGTTTTGTGTACTCCCTTAAAGATTTTCGACGAGGTTAAAGATATAGCAAGTTTTTTAACCGGAACCGATATTAATTCAATATATGCCGGAATAAAATTTTTTATAGAAAAACCGGATGAGCTGTATAGAAGCAAGATATTACAACAAAAATGGGTGGAAGAACACGCTTGGGAAAAGCTAAGCAAAAAACTGCAGGAAATTGCGGAAGAAATAGTTGTTTTGGACAATAAGATTAAAGCGAGGTTTTAAAAAAAATGAAAAATAATTATTTCATACAATTTTATTACGATACCGGCAGCGGGTTTAACGAGGAAGATTCGGAAAAGATACCCGTTAAATTATCCGGCGAGGTACAGGAATTTAATTTTAAGCTGCCGAAAGACAAAAAGATAAAAGACATAAGAATAGACCCGATTAACTGCAAGACCGTTGCATCCATACCGGAAATATCCCTAATATCCGAAAAAAACAGGCTTAATTTAATGGATAGTATAATTAGCTATGCCCATTTTATAGACCCGGATTTTTTTATTTATTTCGTAGGCAACCCCCTTATTATTTTTAAGGATATCAAAGAGGTGGATTTATGTGAATTCGATTATATTAAAATAATTATAAGGTATTATCAACTCGATGTTGCCATACTTAATGGAATATCGGAAAATTACTTTGATAAACATATTCAGTCTTTTACCGAAAAGACCAATTCAAGCAAGGCGGACCGAACATCCGGTTTCAATATTTTATATTTTTCTCCTGTTTCGTCGCATCCTCAAAATCATGGAAGTAAAGCGACGATATATCAATTCGCTTCCAGATTTAAAAAAAATGGCCATAATGTTCATTTTGTCACGCATTCTAAAATAGGGGGTTACCGAACAGCTGATTTAATTACTATGAAGGATACATGGAATACCGTAGATGAAATTCCAAATTTCGATATGTCGGAAAATTTAACAGGTAACGTTCCCTTAGACGGTTGGTATCAGGAAGGTCTTGGAGAGGAAATCAGCAATTTATGCGCTAAATACGATATCGACGTTGTATTATGTTCTTATATTTTTAGTTCTAAACTTTTAGAATTCGTTCCGGATTATATATTAAAGATAATAGATACGCACGATAAATTTGGTAACCGTTTCGAAATGCTGCGCAATAATGAAACGCCAAACGAATTTTTTTCTTGCACTCCAGAAGACGAAGGAAGGTATCTAAGGCGCGCCGATATAGTAATAGCACGCAGAGAGGAAGAAGCTGATTATTTCAACAGTGTTTCCGGTGTTCAAACCGCTATAACTGTTTCTCACTTCGAAGAACCAAAATTTATAAATAGACGTTTTGCAAGCCTTCGTAATATAGGTATTGTTCTAAGCCCTAATTATGTAAACCTAAAGATTCTAACAAGTTTTATAATAAATCTTAATAACCATCTTAATGGAAGAGTATGTCCTTTTGTTATATATATAGCCGGAAATATAAAAGATATGATAGAAGGACTTCCTGATGATTTCAAAAAAATATTTAGTGTTCCGTATGTTCGTTTATGTGGGTTTTTACCAGATATCGGCAGTTTTTACCATGAAATGGATTTGGTAGTTGCCCCAGTTACGATGGGAACCGGAATTAACGTTAAATCCGTCGAAGCTATTGCTTACGGTATGCCCTTAGTAACGACGAGGCATGGAAGCAAGGGCATAGAAACCACTGAGTCGTTGCACCTGCATGAAAATCTCGACGAACTTGTGGAAAGCTTATTTGATATTTCCGTTAAGCCTGATGAATTGAACAGACTGGCCGCTTTGAGCCGTTTTGCATACAGGAAATTTTATGATAAAAACCTGCGCAATTTTAATTCGCTGTTTGAACATCCGAAACTGCGCGACAGGTTGCAGAAAAATTTTATCCGCTGATATGGGTGGTGTATTTCAGGATATGGTTAAAAAAGCTTTGATACTCGCAGGCGGTCAGGGTACCAGGCTGCGTTCGGTCATAAAAGACGTTCCTAAACCAATGGCAGATATCAGTGGAAAGCCCTTTTTGGAATATCTGCTCAGATTTGTTTATTCTCATGGCGTAAGAGAAGTTGTGATATCCTGCGGCTATAAACACGAAATTATAAAAGATTATTTTAAGGACAGTCTTGGGGATATGAAAATTTATTATTCTATCGAAAATGAGCCACTCGGTACTGGCGGAGCTATTAAGAAAGCACTTGAAGATTACGGCTGTTTTGAGGAGGGATTATTTTTATTAAATGGCGATACTTTTTTTAACATTTCCTTGTCGGAACTATATAATTTTCATAAAGCTAAGGGGTCGGATTTAACAGTGGCTTTGAAAAAAATAAAAGATTCTGACAGATATGGTTCTGTTAAAATAGACGGCAATAATAGAATTATAGGGTTTAAAGAAAAAAAACAGGTGCGCGAAGCATACATAAACGGCGGCGCGTATTTAATAGGCCGGAGAGTGGTTAAGCTTATAATTGGACAGGAATTAAATCTCCTTTCAACATTTTCTTTTGAAAAGGATTTCCTGGAAGTTTTTTATAACTTTAAGCCAAAAGTTGACGGAAGCAATACTGCTAGCGGTTTGAACTTTTACGGGTTACCCTATAACGAGGACGCCTATTTTATAGATATTGGGATTCCGTCCGATTACGAAGCGGCAAAAAAACGGTTGCCAGAAGTTTACGGCGGGATAATTTAGATTTAAGTAAAATTCATAAAAATGGTAAAACGATAAGAATGATTATACGTGCTAAAGCGCCTTTAAGGTTAGGTCTTGCCGGTGGAGGAACCGATGTTAGCCCTTATTCCGATATTTACGGGGGCGCTATATTAAATGCCACAATAAATCTTTACGCCTATGCGGTAATTGAGTCTGTCGATGCAGAAGCGTCATTTGGAGGAGATAAGCCGAAAAGCCTTAATAACTGGGAAAATATAACTATATGCTCGATAGATATGGGTGAAACCTTATGTTACGGTTTGACCAGCCATATCAATTACGACGGCAAATTAGATATAATAAAAGCTGTTTACAACAGGATTGCGAAGGATTTCGTAATGCCTCAATCGCCTTTCAAGCTTTCTACATATGTAGATGCTCCCGCAGGTTCCGGGTTGGGCACGTCTTCAACCCTTGTCGTTGCTGTTATAGGCGCTTTTGCAGAGTGGTTGAGCCTACCTTTAGGCGAATATGACATAGCGCATCTTGCCTACGAAATAGAGCGGGTTGAACTTGGAATGGCAGGTGGTAAACAGGATCAATATTCGGCTGCATTCGGCGGGTTTAACTTTATGGAATTTTATGACGATAATAAAGTAATAGTAAATCCGTTAAGAATAAAACAAGATTACGTCAACGAACTCCAGTTTGACATACTTCTTTATTACATAGGAACAAGCCGGCTATCGTCCAAAATAATAGAATCTCAGGTAGAAAACGTAATAAATAAGGACGAAAAATCGATAGAGGCAATGCATAAATTAAAAGAACAGGCCGTAATGATGAAAGAGGCTTTACTTAAAGGTAGGCTTGACGACATAGGCGAGATACTAAATTTTGGTTGGCATTATAAAAAACAGATGGCCGGATGTATTTCAAATCAGGCAATAGACGAGATATATAATGCAGCCCTAAAGGCAGGCGCTACCGGCGGAAAGGTAACCGGTGCAGGCGGGGGCGGATTTATAATGTTTTACTGTCCCGGCAACTCCAGGCATAGCGTAATTAAAGCCCTTCAAAAGTTCGGCGGCGAATTCAGGAGGTACCAGTTTACCGATTTGGGGCTGGAAACTTGGCGGGTTTGAAAAATATTTATAAAAAGATTAGGAGGAGGGTTAATTGACATCGCTGGTAAATCCAAAAATAAGCGTTTGCATTCCGGTTTACAACAGGGAAAAATATATTGCCCAGTGTATAGAAAGCGTTCTTGCGCAGGATTACGAAAACATCGAGATAATAATAAGCGACAACTGTTCTACCGACGGAACGGTAGATATAATAAATGGTTATTTGAAAGATAAAAGAATCAGGTTTTATCGCAATGAAACAAATATCGGCTTAGTAGAAAATTTTAAAAAATTATTGGATTACACTGTAACCCAATGGATTATTGCTCTTAGTAGCGACGATTTTTGGATAGACCCCTCTTTTCTGTCGCAGGCAGTTGACAGGATTAATAAACATAAAGACCTAAGCATTTTTTGCGGTGGGAAAATGGTCCTAAACGAAAACAATAATATTATTCAAGATTTTTCCGATGACACCGATGCCGTTTTTAAGGGATCTAATTTTTTTTTAAAAGGATTAGAAGTTTGGCCTTCATTGGAATTTGGCGCAATGGTTATAAGAACATCGTTGCTTAAAAAAGTTCATCAACTTATCACGCTTGGGAACGATGTTTTTATGTTCTGGCAGCTTTGTTTCCTTGGAAAGATATATGTACTAGGGAAGCCATTTCTTATGTTTCGCATTCATGATGATAACGCGTGCAGATGGAAATCCATAGATGATTTTATTCAAAGAGTTCTTTTAAATGCTCTGGTTCCAATTAAAATGTATGACATCGCTATTAAAAGCAACTTATTTTTAAAAATAATTCTCGATAAATGGCTAATTAGAAATTTATTTTTATTTATAACCGGCTCCGGGTGGATTAATCCGGAGAATTTTGGCATTATAAAAGAAAACTATGAAAATATGCTAATAAAGAATGGGATATCTATTAAAGATTTTGGGCTTGGACAGCTTTTTAATAGATTGACGGAAATTAATGCTTTTGAAGAAAAATTATATTATTCTCCGGACAATGTTAGTATAAATGATTTGGCTACTAAAGACGAATTTGAGTTAAACAAAAAAACGGTCGATTCTATTAAGAATAGTCTAAATATGGTAAGCGGTTTAATATTAAATCTTTCAGCAAATCATAATCTTACAATAAAACATAATCTTGCGAAATCAGGTATAGATGAAAGCAAAATAAGAGCATTTTTTAATGTTTTTGTATATTCTAAAATTCATATCGGTTTGCCGAAAAAACTCTTATCCGTATCTTTTCTGGGCGCAACAAATACAACTTCATTCGAAGAGATAAAAATAGATATAATCGAACATGATATTTTCTTCAGCGGCCGGATTCTAATTTGGCAAGATAAACCAATACCCGAAGAAGTCTATGTATTATTAATGAATAATAAAGAACCTAAATTTTTTATAGAAACAAAAATAAAAATAAAAGAGAGGCTTTATACAGTTAATCCGCCAAGTTTAGTATTCCCTAAAAATATAGAGTATTATTTTGTTATCCCTTCCGATTCAATATTAACCGGAGAGTATGATATAGTAACCCTATGCGTAAATAAAAATAATGGAACAGTTTTTTATAATAATAAGAAATTAATAATATGAAGGCACAAATTAAGCCCCGGATAGATTTAGAAAAGAGGACAAGATTAGAAGAGGTTATCCCCCTATGGACGCCCTTTGTAATTTTTGTGGACCCTGCCGATACCTGCAATTTTAAATGTAAATTCTGCCCCACGGGAGATAGGGATCTCATGAAAAAGACACCAGGCAGGAATTTTGGAACAATGGACTTTAATCTTTATAAAAAAATTATCGACGACATTTGCGAATTCGAAGAACCTATAAAGGTTTTACGGCTTTATAAAGACGGGGAGCCATTGCTTAATCCGTATTTTGCAGATATGATAAAATATGCAAAAGATAAAGGATGTGCCGAGAGGATCGATACAACTACAAACGCATCGCTTCTTACTAAGAAAAAAAGTGCAGAAATTATAAGTTCAGGGCTCGATAGAATTAATATTTCTATTGAAGGGATAAATAAAGAACAGTATAAAAGTTTTTCATCTTATGACATTAATTTTGAACAACTTTTAGAGAATATTAGATACTTTTATGATAATAGAAACCAATGCGAAGTTTTAGTTAAGATTAACGGGGATATATTAAAAGAAGATGAAAAAGAAAAATTTTATGAAATTTTTGGAGATATTTCCGATAATATTTATATAGAGCATGTTATGTCATGCTGGCCCGAATTTGATTTAAAAGATATAAAAATTAATGAAAAAGCAGGAATATATGGACAGAAAATAAAAGAGGTTATGGTTTGTCCTTATGTGTTTTATTCTTTTTCAATAAATTCCGATGGGTTAATCAGCTTATGTTTTTTAGATTGGTCGAGAAAGCTTATCATCGGGAATGTGAATAAAGAGAGTGTCAAGGAAATATGGCTTGGTAAAAAAATTAGAGATTATCAGAAAATGTTTTTAAAGTTTAAGAGGAAGAATCATATGATATGCAGAGATTGCGGTCAACTAACACATGGCATGCCGGACGATATAGATGCCTACGCCGGTAAACTTTTAAAAAGATTAGATTAATTATTATATTTAAAAATAACTAAAATAGCCAGAGGTTAATTTTAATTAATGGAAGCTAAAATTGAAAAAAAGCATGAGATAGAAAGTAATCGCGTTGAACTTGGAGATTTTGTCCCTCTTAAAACCCCTTATGTTTTAATGATAGATCCGTCCAGCGCCTGTAATCAGAAATGTATTTTTTGCCCTACCGGGAACCCTGACGTTATAAAGGACACTGGACGCTATCAGGGAATAATGCATTATGATTTATATAAAAGGATTATCGATGGTTTAAACGATTTTGAATCCCCAATCAAAACTTTGCGTTT
This sequence comes from bacterium, assembly GCA_021789455.1. The sequence goes on from JAJYJN010000002.1 coordinate 26,371, forward strand.
ATATAATCAGGGAGAACCCCTTTTGAATCCTAATTTTCCAGATATGATTAGCTATGCAAGGAAAAGCAAAAAAATTTTAAGAATTGACACAACAACAAACGGTATATTATTGAATCCTGAGCTGAATAAGAAGATAATAAACGCAGGGATAGACCAGATTAATATTTCCGTTAACGGTGTAAACTCGGAGCAAGTTCTTAAGTTTACGCGAACAAAAATAGATTTTGAAAAGTATATTAAAAATATAGAAAATCTCTATAAAAATAAAGGAAATTGCAAGATTCACATTAAGGCTATAAAACAAAATCTGTCTTCCGAAGATGAAGTAAAATTTTATGGCTTATTCGGTAATTTAGCCGACAGTATTTTTTTAGAAAATTTAAGTCCGGTATGGCCTGAATTTCATTTTGACAATGCCAAGATTATAATCGGATCAGGACAGTACGGACAAACTTTGTTAGAAAAGCAGGTCTGTCCTTATATATTTTATATTATTGTTGTTAACTCTGATGGAACGGTTAGCACATGCAATCAAGACTGGAAAAGGAGACTGATCGTGGGGAATACCGCAATTAAAAGTCTTAAAGATATCTGGTTTGGAGATAACCTTAACCGGTATAGGTTTATTCATTTAGACGGGGAAAGAAAAAATATTGAAACTTGTGCTAATTGCGACGCAATATCTTACTGCACATTGGATAATATCGATTCCTCTTCTTCGGAAATTAAATATAGGTTGTTAAATAAGATTTATAATTGATGAATCTTAATTTTTGACCGCCCGTTATTTAAATGTCGTTCCTATGAAAACAAAAGATATATTATTTATTATTCCTCCATATTTTAATATTCAGGATTATGTAAAAAACGATAAAAAATCGATTTTGCCGCAGTTAGCCATTCCTTATGGAATTTTGTCGATAGATTCATATCTTCGGTCGCATTCGTCACATACCGTAAAAAGCGAAGTTCTGGACTTAAACCTTCAGGTTTATAAGATTGTAAACAGCGGCGAAGACGGTGTTTATGGGAATATAGAAGAAACCTTAAGAGAAATAATTTCTCAAAGGTTAGAAAAAAAGTTTGATTTAGTGGCTATTTCCGCGCTCTTCAATCCCTGTTATTATTTTCTTGAGGTTATCTCCTCCACGGTCAAAACGTCTTCCAACTCTGTCCCTTGCGTTATCGGCGGCGGTCTGGCGTCTAATTTATATAAAAAAATCCTTCAAGATTTTCAGTATATCGACGGGGTTTGTTATGCCGAAGGCGAAATCCCCATGAAGGATTTAATAGATTCCGATAATTATATGGAACTTATGGATAACCACCGGTCATGGGTTACGAGAAAATCTCTGGGAAGCGGAGGGGTGCCGTTACCAACATATATAGAAAATTTAGATGATATACCAGTTTTTTCTTACGACAATATTAATTTAGACGATTATAAAGGAAGGGCGGCAGATGTTTATAACGTAAAAAAGGGCGTTAAGAGGGAGCTTTCCATCCATACTTCCAGGGGTTGTCCATTCAGTTGTATTTATTGCGCCAGCAGCACTATCCATGGCCATAAGTTGCGTTTTATGAGCGTGGAGAGGGTAATATCAGAAATAGATTTAATGATTGAGCGGTATAATATGGATGTGCTTCTTATAGAAGATGACCATTTTCTCGGAGATAAAAAACGCGCGGCAAAAATCCTCTCCCAGTTATCGGAAAAAAACATAAAAATAGAATTTTTAAGCGGTATAGCAGTACATCCGATCGATGAAGAAATAGCTTCCCTAATGGCCAGGGCAGGGGTCAGCAGCGTTAGTTTGGCCGTCGAATCGGGTTCCGATTATATCCTGAGATTAATGAACAAGCCTCTAAGGAAACATCAAGTTAAAGAAAGGGTAAATGTTTTAAGGAAATATGGAATCCTTGTCCATGCTTATATAATATTGGGCGTGCCCGGCGAAATGGATTGTCATCGTTTGGAGACCATAGAGATGCTTAAAGATGTTGGGTTCGATTGGGTTTATTTTTTTAACGCGGTTCCTGTCGTAGGCAGCCGTTTGTACGATATATGCGTCGCGAACAATTATTTGGCGGAAAAGGATTTTAGAAACCATATCCAATCTAAAAGTATTATCAGTGCGCCCGGCGTAAATCCTAAAAAAATACAAAAAATTTTATACTTATATAATCTTGAAATTAATTTTGTTAATAACTATAATCTTTGTTCCGGAAATTATGAGACTGCTTTTCTGTATTTCTCTAAAATTGTTCAAAAATATCCTCAGAATGCTTTTGCTCATTACGCTCTTTCAAAATATTATAAACTATCTGGTACGGATGATAAATTAGCAAAAACATATGCAGCCAATTTTCAGGAAATTATAAATAAAGATTCCGAATGGAAATATTATGCGGACCATTTTGGGCTATGCGGCTATGAATAATAAAGAAACCTAATCTGAAATAGTTATTAATGGAAGAGTTGCAATATTTTAAGAAAATAATACTCGATTCCGGCCTTTTTGATGAAAACTTTTATCTTTATTTTAATGCCGACGTTAAAGATAGCGGCGAAGATCCAATTATACATTATTTAACATTCGGCTGGAAAGAAGAAAGGAATCCTTCTTTAAAGTTCAATACTAAACTATATTTAGATGCTTATTTAGATGTTAAAAAGTTAGAGATTAATCCTTTATTGCATTATATACTATACGGTCAAGCCGAGGGAAGAAATGGGTTTAAAAGTGAGATAGGACATCAGGTTTTGGAAAATATTTGCAACGATTTTGATTTCTGGAAAGATAAATCGTTAGATATAAACGGTAATCCGGTTATTATCGATAATGTTTTCGGTTGCTTAAGTCCAGTTGACATTCCTTTAACTCGTGAAGGCGGGAGAGCTTCGGTTACCGGAACCTGGATGAGAATGAGGGATGCGATTTACGCGTTAACGAAAGCATTAAATTTAAAACCGGTTTTAAATTTAAACCAGGAAAATAAGAAGATTAAAGGGATTTCATTAAGCGATGTAAGCGCATGCAGTATTATATTAGACAGGCTGTTTGACCATAAAAATACTTTTTTACATAAAGAACCCTTTCTCGATATATTAAATCCTTCAGAAGAGTTTAAATATCTTGATTTTATAATCTCAAGCGATGTATTTGAGCATGTCTCTCCCCCCATAGAAGCTGCCTTTGAAAATTGTTTTAATATGTTAAGCAGCGGAGGAGCGCTTATTTTGACTGTGCCATATTTACTTGACCGCGAAGAAACTATTGAGCATTTCCCTAATTTATTTAATTGGCATTTAGTTGAGGAAGACTACGATAAAAATGGGACACGATTTTATATAGAAAATATTACAAAAGAAGGAGATAAAGAAATTTTAAATAATGTTAGTTTCCACGATGGAGGCGGTCAAGCTATCGAAATGAGGGTTTTTGCGTTAAATTCCATATTGAAAATAGCGAAAGGAATCGGTTTCACCATAAACAAGGTAGATGAAGATATCCCTTTATTTGGTATAGATAAAACGGCAGATATTTTAAATTATGAAAATAACAAAATGCTTCTTTCTGTTCCATTAATTTTAAGAAAGCCATAAAACTTTTATTCTTTATTAAAAACGATAAAACTTGATAAAAAGAGAAATTAAAAACGAAAAAAACCATAAAAAAAGAATACTACATATAACTCCCCATCTTGGCGGAGGAGTCGGTAGGGTATTATTGAATTATTTAACAAAAGTTAAAAATAACGGACGATTTTCTCACGAAATCGCCTGCATGGATTATGCAAACGAAGATGCCAAAAGAACGGTAAGCCGCGAAGGTTTATTACTGGCGGATAATTTCTTTAGAAAACATGCGGGTCTTATAAGAAAAATATCCGATGCAGATATTGTCCTAATCCATTGGTGGAATCACCCGCTGCTTTATGATTTTCTGGTTAGGGAACAGCTTCCTTCCTGCCGGGTAATTTTATGGAGCCATATATCCGGTTTTAATCCTCCATATGTTTTCGTAAAGCCGCTTTTCCATTATGCCGACATTTTTGTTTTTACGACTCCCATTAGCTACGAAACAGATGAAATAAAAGAACTTCCCGAAAAATATAAAGAAAAAATAAGAGTCGTCTGGTCAACCGCCGGAACGGAACACGTAGCTGGCTTTAAGCCTAAACCGCACGACGGATTTAATATTGGATATATAGGGACGGTTGATTACTGCAAAATCCATCCAAACTTTATAAAAATGTGCGGAGGCGTCGATATTGAAGACGCCCGCTTTATAGTTTGCGGCGGGCCGATGGATAAGGAGATTTATAGCGAAGCTGTCATGGAAGGTCTAGGGCAAAAGTTTTTATTCGAAGGACAGGTCGATAATATTAACGATTACTTAGCTATTTTCGATATTTTCGGTTATCCGTTATCGCCTTACCATTACGGAACATGCGAACAGGCTCTCGTGGAGGGTATGGCCGCAGGAGTAGTGCCGGTCGTAATGGCAAATAAGACGGAAAATTATATGGTAAAGGACGGTATTACCGGTTTCGTTGCGAATGATGAAAGCCGATATATTCAAGCTATTAAAGAGCTTTATAGGAATCCCGGTTTACGGAATTGCATTTCTGTCAGAACCAAAGATGAGGCGTTGAAGCGTTTTTCTTTAGAAAATATGACAGGCGAATGGGATAAAATTTTCGAAGAAATAATGAATTTTCCAAAAACGCAGAAGCGTTGGTCGGGCAAGTTTAACGGAAGCAAAGTTACATATTTTCAAGTTTTCATTGAGTCATTAGGAAAATACGGGAAACCATTCATGGATTACATGGATGCAAAAAATAACGCCCAAAAAATTAAGGCGCTACAACTGATAGAAAAAGTTATAAATTCAAATCATATATGGAAATCCAAGACAAGGGGTTCAGTTTATCATTATAACAGCTTTTTTAAAGACAGCTTGCTGAGCGAGATTTCGAACCTGAAATAATCGGTTGTTTTTACGATTTTACGACTACCCATTTTTCTACGCCTATTAATTTCAAGTTAGAAATGTCGACATATTGGAACCATTTTGGCAGTTCCGTTATAAGCCTACTTGGTCCAGGCCAGAGAGGTACGTCGTCGAAAACAATAAAGCCGCCTTTCATGACAAGAGGGGACCAAAACTCAAAATCCCTTCTATCATCGGCGTATTCATGGGAAGCATCGATGTGCAATAATCCTATTTGGCGGTTAAGCGGTCACTCGCGGCTGGCAGAAACCGTATCATTCCTTAAAGGTTCAATGAATTCCCACACTCCGGCATTCGACATATTTACTAAAAATTCATCATACAACTGGTCCTGCTCGTAACCTTTTAATAATTCTTTATGGGCTTCCTCATCGGGGCTTCCTTCCCACGTATCTACGGCATAAAGCCGTCCCCGTTCCTCTTGTCTATCCTTTAACGCGCTTGCAAGCCAAACGGTGGAAGTTCCTTTCCATGAACCTAATTCTACGAAAGTATTGTTTGGTGTATACAACAAACCAATTATATAAAGCAATATCCCGCCTACAGGTTTGCACCATCCCTGTATGTTATTAGAAATATTTAAAATTTCGTTTATACGGTTTTGATTGATTTCAGGCATATCGTCCCTTTTTATAGTTATAATACTTTATAGTATAGATTTAAATTATTATGTGAAAGTAATTTATTTCTTTGTTTTCCTATTTTGCATTTTTCCATATAAAATATAATGGACAAGAGGGTTCAAACCAGATTCCGCAACATCCTTATAATTTTCAATATAATATTTCGTGTCAAAAAAACCTGCGGGGTTTCTATTTTCTTTAGAGCCGTGTGTAATGTAATGCCAAATAGGGTCGATGCCGGCAAGCTTAACGTCTTGATAAGTATCTATATAATAGTTCCTGTCGAATAATCCGCTTGAAGCAATTATACCGTATTGAATATCCGGTTGTTTTGTCTCATTTATTTCAAAAGTGTTAAAGTTATCGCGGTAATCTTTTTCAATATCGTCTTTGTACGATTCTAAGTAATTATTAGCAATTTTGTGATATTTATTTAGAATTTTGACTTCTCCCAAATTTCCCTTTAATTCTTCCATTTTAATAAATCTGACTATCTTGGAAAAAGATAAGTTTAAAGCCCAAAAAAATCCTCGCCATCCATCTTTAAAACCGTCTTTTTCTATGTAAGTATTAAAAAATTCTCTGAGTGCCCATTTAATCATCGAATCTATATCATAATTATTATTTTTCATAAATTGTTCCGCTTCGACTGAACCAAAATGGTCAAACTTTTTAAGAAATTTGGAAATACTAGGTACGGTAAAATGAATTATAGCTATTTCGTCACTAACGTATTTTAAATGATGTATTTTAGAGCCTGGGACGACATTAAAAAAGCCATGTATAGTATCGCATATTTTTACTTTGTCTTTTTTAAACAAGCGCAATTGATAATCTTCATTAGGTGCGAGCCATGTATGTCGCATTATTTCCCCAAACATGTAATTTATTCTTGGAACGTAAACAATATCGGCAACATTTTTTTCCGCCATGTATAAAAGCGTTAAGACTAGCGGCTTTGTAACTATTTCGTCGGCATCTAATGAAAAAATATATTCGTTTGCCGCTTTTTCTATAGCGAGTTTCCTTGCGATATCGAATGCTGGCACCCTTTCGTGGAAATAAACCTTTGCACCATATTGTTTGGCTATTTCAACAGTTTTATCTTCGCTATGCATATCCACTACTATAATTTCATCCGCCCATTCATGGACAGACCTCAGCGCGAACGGAAGATTTTTCTCTTCGTTTAAAGTGATTAGAATAACAGATATTTTAGGAATTTTCTTTTCTTCGCGCATAAGCACCGTCCCCCGGTAATTTTTAATATTTTATAAATTCATGAAAGGCAGATTTTTATCTTTTTCCGATATTATCGTTATCCTTAACGGCCAAAGGACATTAACCGCCGGCTCGTCATATCTAACCCCTTTTTCGTGTTCAGCGTCATAATATTCAGTGGTAAAATAAATAATTTCTACGTTATCCTTTAGCGTCTGAAAACCATGAGCAAATCCCTCCGGTATCAAAAACATCTTGTCGTTATCTTCGGTTATGACTTCCCCATGCCATTTTAAGTAAGTCGGAGAATTTTTCCTTATATCGACTGCAACATCGAATATTGAGCCTTTGATGCATTTTATTATTTTTGTTTCGGCCATAGGCGGAAGCTGGTAATGCATACCTCTTATAGAGCCTTTCTTTTTGGTTACTGAATGGTTAATTTGTTTTATGGGCTTTTTAAGAATGGGCTCAATTTCTTTGTCGCAAAACAGCCTTTCAAAATAACCTCTGTTATCTATGAAAGGATTTAATTTTATAACATATAAATCTTTTATAGGTGTATTTTCTATTGACAGTTTATTCATGCTGTTTATTTCTCACTTATTATTTTTTTTAATTTAGTATCGTTCCCCCAAAAAGCCATCGGTTCATGTGACGGAATCGGATAAAAGCCAAGGTTGAGTTTTATATCTATGTTTTTTGCCTTGATATAATCTTCTACTAATTTTCTTACAGAAATCGGTTTTCCGCTACAACAATTTATTACCCCTAGTGTTTTATCCTGTAGAGCTATTTTTGAAATGTATTCCACAGCTTTCTCTATAGGAAGGTAATCTCTTAATTGCTCGCCCGAAGACATATTTAATACTTTTTCTTTGTTTTTTGCGGCACGGTCTAATTGCGAGAATAATGAATTTTCACTCTGACCGGCGCCATATAAGTAAAAAATCCTTACCCATCTAAATTTAAAATCATATTTTTTAGAAAATTCTTCTATAAACTTTCTTAGAGTATCTTTTGCTAAGGCATAAGAAGTTGACGGCAGAGTATAGTCTTCTTCCGAAAGACATCCGTTTTGCAGGCCGTATTCAAAGCATGTGCCGATGACGGTTAAATCTTTAAGTCCTCCTAAAATCATGTTTTTTATAAAATTATAATTATCAGGCAGATTTTTTTCAATATGAAAAAGTTCATTATAGTTCGGAAGACCGTCCCAGGATAGGTGTATTAACTTATCCGGTTTATCGAGGTATTCAAAAACGTTTGGGTTATCATAAGAGCCTATATTGAATTTTTTATAAACGGTTTTTTTGCACCATTTAAATTTTTTAGCTTTTTCTTCATTTCTTGAAGAGGTTATGATGGTATAGTTATGGTTAAGAAGATAATGTATCACATGGTTGCCCAAAAATCCTGTAGAACCAGTTAATAATATTTTTTTATTTTTAGTCATTTAAATAGTTAAATTAATTTGAATTAGATTAATTCGCAAGAAGTTTTAAGATTTTTCTTTGTATTAGTAATTTTCCATTCAGGCGCAAATTGATTCCCTACCTGTATAAAACTCGTTTTTTTGTTCCAATTAGCAAACGAAGACTGATAGCAGTTTTTGCAATGTAGCGGCATATCGCTGGAATTTACCGTTCGCCTAAAATTCTGAAATATTTCTGAATTCCAAATTTCCATAAACGGTTTGTTTTTATCTAAATCAAAAAATTTAAGCGATGTGGACTGGCATGGTCTTACGGTCAAGTCGGAACTTATAAATATATCCCTCCAGGCGTTAAAACAGTCTTTGTGGTATTTATCTCCCGCAACATCTTCGCCCTGCAAGTACGGCAATTTTAATTTAACGTCTAATTTTTCTGCGATTTCTTCAGCTTTTTTAAAATATTTTTCGACCAATTCTTTATTATCGTAAAGCGATTCATTAATTAAATTATTTGAAAATATCGTTAGATAAACAACCTTTACTTCTTCTAATCCTAAATCGTAAGCAAGATTAACTAAGTCTGGTAGTTCTTGTATGTTGGATTTCATTGCCGTAAAAACAAAATTCATATAAGGGTAGGAAAGTTTTAATTCTTTTTTTTCCCCCTGCAATAATTTTATATTCGATATTATTTTGTTAAAGTCTGAATGTTTTCTAATCGAATTGTTTGTATCAGGAGTTGCACCGTCTAAACTTATCGCAATTATATCTGTTTTATAATTAATGACGTCGTTTATGAATTTATCGAGAAGCATTCCATTAGTAACGAAGTATTTTCTAACGTTATAATTAGATAATCGTTTAAGGAATTCCGAAAAATCTGGATGAACTGTCGGTTCTCCCCAGCCGAACAAAGCTACTTCTTCCGCTGATTCTAAGACGTTTTTAATATATGAGAGTATGTTTACGTCTAAGTATGATTTTTTAAATTCTACTTCGTCCCTTCCGCACATAATGCATTTTAAATTACAGGCACTGGTTAATTCCAGTAGAATTCTCCTAGGATAGGATTTTAAAACAGTTTTTCCTTCTTCCATTTCACTGATATTAAGTGAACTATTGTCGGACTGAAAAGGATTAAGTTCTCTCGTCTGTAAAAGTTCTTTTGTTTTTGCCCTTAAAATTTGCATATTAATCGTCTTTCCATAGCTTCCAAGGGGCATTTCCGCTATCCCACATATTATTTAAATTCGATTTGTCTCTAATGGTATCCATGCATTTCCACATGCCTTTGTGTTTATAAGCCGTTAGTTCGCCGTTTTTTGCAATTTTTTCTAGGGGTTCTTTTTCCAATATAGTACCGTCGCCCTTAATATAATCGAATATTCCTTGTTCCGCTACAAAAAAACCGCCGTTTATCCATGCGTTGTCCCCTTTTGGCTTTTCTAAGAATTTAAGAATAGCGTCGGTTTTTGAGTCGATATCGAGCAAGCCAAATCTTCCTTCCGGCTGGACGGCCGTCATAGTTATTAGTTTCTTGCTTTTATTATGAAATTTTACGAGCTTTGAAATATCTACGTCGGATACGCCGTCTCCGTATGTGAAAAGAAAAGGAGAATTTCCGATATAGTCTTTAACTTTTTTTATCCTGCCGCCGGTCTGGGTGTTAAGTCCGGTATCGACAAGGGTAATTTTCCAGGGTTCCGCTTTGCATTTATGGATTTTCATCGAATTATCCGATAAGTCTATAGTAACGTCGGACTGGTATAAAAAATAATTTGCAAAATATTCTCTTATCATATATCCCTTATAACCTAAGCAGATTATAAAATCGTTAAATCCGTAATGGGAGTATATTTTCATTATGTGCCACAGAATAGGCTTTCCTCCTATTTCCACCATTGGCTTGGGACGCATTTCGGTTTCTTCGGCGAGCCTCGTTCCAAGCCCGCCTGCAAGGATTACTACTTTCATGCTTTTTTCCATACCTTATAATCGGAAGAAAGGGCGGGGTTCTTGAATGTCGATACTGTCAAATTAAAATATGATGAAATAAATATAAATTATCTTTTTTATATAGACAAGCATGCTCGTACCTATTTACCCAAAATTACTAAAGTACAATTACTAAAGTAAAATTGACATATTTAATATTATCGCATATAATAAAAACATATATAGGAGGTGCATAATATGCGTGCTACATTAAACATATCAGACGACCTTATTTCTAAAGTCCAGCAGATTACCGGTGAAAAATCTAAAACTAAGGCTATTACTACAGCGATGGAAGAATTCTTAAGACAAAAAAATATTAAGAAACTCATATCCTTAAGGGGTAAAATCGAAATGGATTACGACTGGGAAAAGGAAGAAAAAAAGGAGTTAAAGGCGCAGGAGGAGAGAAATGCCGGGTTTGAAAGAATTAAATAGCTTTAATAACGGGGATAAGCCAGATATTCTTGCGGATACCAATGTATGGATAGAGTTTTTTAAGCCGCACTCGGAAATAGGGGCAAAATTAGAGTCGCTTCTATTGGAAAGTAATGTGTGGGTTTGCGGCATTATCATTTTTGAGTTAGTACAGGGAATAAAATCCGAAAAGGAAAGAGCGTCAGTTCAGGAAACGCTGTCGGGCTTAAGATATGCCGAGATGAGTAAAAATCTATGGATAAAAGCCGGAAATTTATCGGCGGCGTTAAAAAGGAAAGGTTTTACTATCCCACTTTCGGATATTTTAATTTCATCGATAGCAATGGAAAACGGTTTTGCCGTTTTCACTCTGGATAATCACTTTAACCTGGTGCCGGACTTGAAGATATATAAATAAACAAATAATAAATTATAAATGAATAAAAAAACGGCGGCAATTTTTCTCTAATCCTTATTTTCCGGCTTTTTTGAATTTTGTAAATGAATCGATATAGACTCTATTTCGGTATTTATTTTCATCAATGCGTCCGGTAATTTTTTTACTAAAACTTCTACTTTCTCTGGATTAATTTTATAAGAATAAATATTTCTTACTATATGCATGAATCCAAGGTAATCTTCCAAAACATTTTTAAGTTCCTCCGAAATAACCGGCGGCCTTACTCCAGGAATTTCAGAAGCCATCTGCAGTAATAATTCGTGATGCCAATTAGATCCTGAGGGCATGGATTCATCGATGCCGGATGCTATCTTTTGAAATATTCTTTCTAATCCCGTATAAAAACTCTGGATATTAAAAGCGGCAGCGTCCACGTAATGCTCGTCGTCGTTAGTTTTTGCTTTTTCCCATTGTTTTAAAATTCTATCGCCGATTTTGTTTATTTCTATTAATTCGGAATTTAAACGTCCCGCTATAACCGCCGCTTTTTTGTTCATAGCTCTATACCGTCCTTAGTTATGCTGTATAATAAGCTTTCCGAAGCATCTCCTGCATCTACTAAATCGACTTTAAATTTTTTACCGTAATACGATGCAAAAACTACGGCTTTAAAGAAAATATCGCAGGGTATTCCCCATACTGCTATATCTATATCGGAACCTTCCTTCAATGGATTTTTGACAGAGGGAAGAAAAAGACTTTTATGTTTCGGTTATTACATTTGGAGAATTATATAAATGCATAGACAGACTTCCACAATCTAAAAAGAAAAATAATCTTTTAAACTGGGTTAATGCCGATATACCTTCTTTAATAATACTTTCCTTTAAAAACGGATTTATTTTATAATGCTCCCAGTCTTTTTTACTTTCTATGAGCAGGCTAAAAACACTGCCGTGATATTTTTTATCTATATTAAGTAAAGCGTTCCCATATATATCGTCTTCTACTTCAGGATTTACGCCGCCTTCAAGCAGTATTAAAAGGTCTATGGAAAACGACCCGTTCTATTTAGATGTTTTAAATGAACTTCTATCTAAATTAATTATAGTCGATGATGTAAATATTTATTACTAATTTACAAAATACCTGCCTAAAAACGACGGAATTATTTTGTATTCGCCAGTTTTAACGATATAGATTTTTCAAATACCATAATTTTAACCTCCCAGAGACTTTTTGGAACAAAATTTTAAATAAATACCAAAAAAGTCAGGTTTATTTATTCTCATACTCCCGATTGTATTTGCGCGTAGTCCGGCTTTTTAAAAATTATATAAAATTATTGATATTTATAAGTAAATACATTATAATTACATATATGAAAATAAATTTAATATCGGTAGGAAATTCAAAAGGTATAAGAATTCCTTCGACCGTTCTTAAGCAATGCGATATTAAGGATGAAATTATCCTTGAAGTTAAAAATAATACCGTAATATTAAAACCGTCAAAGAAAAAGCCGAGAAGCGGCTGGAACGAAGCTTTTAAGCTTATGAAAAAACGAGGCGAAGATTTGCTCCTTATAGGCGACGATTTAGACATAGAAAAGGACGACTGGCAATGGCAATAAGCCGGTACGATATATATCTCGTCAATTTAGATCCTACTTTAGGACATGAAATAAAAAAGACCCGCCCTTGCATAGTAATATCCCCAGACGAAATGAACAATAACATAGATACAATTATAATTGTGCCGATGACTACTAAATCGCACGATTATCCTACAAGGATAAAAATGCGATTTGACGGTAAGACAAGCTGGATCGTCTTAGACCAGATAAGAACTATTGACAAGCAACGTTTAATTAAAAAAATAGGAAAAGCCGGACAATTAACCGTTGCAACAATTAAATCGGTTATTATGGAAATGCTCGTAGATTAAAAATTATAAAAACCAAAAACGGTGTCTGATTTATTATTCTCTTACTCCCATCTGCATTTGCCGCCCCCGTCGCCGTCGTTGTAGATAAAGTCCACCGGTTAAAATTAAAACCCGATAAGAATTCATTTTATATTTTTTTTAAGATTTATTGATGAAGATAAATAATTTAATTTTAAGTTATTGCAATTATTTTAAGGGGGGTACCCCAAGAAATTCAAAACATGGTCGAAAAAGAATCTGAAAAAAATGGCATAAGCATAAATAAAGCTTTTATTTCTTTAACTGCAAAAGCATTATCTTCAAACGGCAAAATAAACAAAAGAAGTTCGCGCAAGAAAACGGTTTACCGCGACCTTGATTCTTTGTCCGGATTATTGACCAAAGAAGAGGCAAAAATATTTGAAGAAAATTTATATTTACAAAGAAAAATCGACGATAATATATGGAAAGCAGGAAAATAATATTAGATACGAGTGCGTTTTCAGCTTTTTTACGAAATCAAGAAACTCCCGTTCCTTCCAATGATGCATGGATTGCCGCATCCGCAATGGAGCACGGCTTAATAGTCGTTACGACCGACAGACATTATCTTAATATACCTCAGGTTATAACGGAATTTTATAAATAATATTAGCTATAATTAATTATAATAGAAAAGATTAAAAAGATACCTGAATTTTTTATCGATTTTAATGCTTATTGAAACTAATTTGGATTAGTTAGCTATTAACGCTATATTATGCTATAATATGCATAATAATTAACGGGAGCTAATCATTATGCATAGCGAGGATGTAGATTTAAAGCTTCTAAAGGTTGACAAATTAAACGCCGAAATATCTGAATATAAATCCGCCTATAAAAACTTCGCTCTCAAACTGAAAGATTTTTTCAGGGTGCAATCGGTCTATTCCACTAATGCGATAGAGGGCAATACGCTTTCTTTGGATGAAACTAAAGTTGTAATAGAAGAAGGTATAACCATAGGCGGAAAAAGTCTAAGAGAACACCTCGAGGCGGTAAATTCCGCCAAAGCATACGATTTTATATATACCCTTTTAAATAAAGAAATAACCGAAAGCGATATTCTTGAATGCCACAGACTCGTCTTGTCGGGAATAGATATTAATAATGCTGGAAAATACCGGAGAGAACCGGTATTTATAACCGGAACGGAATTTGCGCCGCCGCATTACGATAAAATTCCCGAACTAATGAAAAAGTTCGTAAAAAAATTAAACGATAAAAATAAACATTTGCATCCCCTGATTAATGCGGCCGATTTACATGCCGAGTTTGAATCTATGCATCCTTTTATAGACGGCAACGGAAGAACGGGGCGGTTTATAACAAGCCTCGATCTGATTAATAAAGGGTACGTCCCTTATATAGTTTATCCAGTTCAAAGGGTAAACTATATAAGCAGCTTAAAAACTTATCAGAACAAAGGCGATAATTCAGAAATAAGAAAATTTTTAGTTGAAAACGTTTATGAAACAACTAAGGCGTTGCATAGGTTTCTGCGAAATTCTATAACAGGAAAAGGGTTTGCGGGAGAAAGCGCCAGCGCCGTTAAGCATTAAATTTCAAAACTGGATGCCTTTACGCAAAATAATTTAGCAGGAGGGAATGGTGGCGGACTATTTATTTCATTACTCCCCGCCTGCATTTGTCGGCTTTTTTATAACGGTAAGTATGTTCGTACCTATCTACCACCGTTCAGGCGATATCCTTTGACTTTTTTATCAAAAAAGGCTATAAAAGTAATATATGAGCCCTTCAATAGCCATAGGAATAATCGGGATAGTCATACTTTTAGGCTTTCTCGGCGAGTTATTCTTTTCATACACTAAATTTCCGTCTATCCTGCTGTTAATGCTTGCCGGTCTTATACTGGGTCCTATCTACCATATTTTTAACCAGAGGCTGTTTATAGATTTTGCGCCTTACCTTAGTACCCTGGTTTTAATTCTGATTATGTTTTCGGGGGGACTGGAGCTTAATTTTTTAACTGTTTTCAAGAGTTCGGCATATTCCATGATTTTGCTTTCATCGGGGCTGGCGCTATCCATAATATTAGTCGGAGGATTTTTCTATATAATGGGCGGCGGGGGTTTGATGCAGTCCCTTATGCTGGGAACGATAGTATCGTGTTCCAGTTCTACCGTTATTATGCCTCTTTTGCCCAATATCGGCGCGAGCGATAAAAATAAGACCGTAATAGCTATAGAATCCACCTTTAACGATGCGCTTGCCATAGTTATATTAATCGTTTTGATTAATTTTGCCAAAAATTCGTCCATCCATATAAATTATTTATCCAAATCGGCGGGCCTGCTTTATTCTTTCGGAATATCCGCCGCCGTTGCGGTTTTGTTCGGAGTAGCATGGTTTATACTGCTAAAGTTTATATCTAAAACAAAATTTGCTTATTCTATTACTTTCGGCGGAATGTTAATCCTTTATTTAATAATTCATTTGATTAACGGAAACGGCGCTATCGCAATACTAGTGTTCGGCATAATAATGGGAAACGAAGAATTATTAAACAGGCTCAAACTTAATTTTTTCAGGATGAGCATAAAGGAATCCTTTATAAAACAGTTTAATTTTGAATTTTCGTTTTTAATACGGACGTTATTCTTCGTCTTTTTAGGGGTCGTAGTAGAACTGTTCCATATCGGGTGGGGATTTATAGACAGGCTTTTTATTATAATCGTTATGCTTATGACCGGCAGATATTTAAGCGTATCCGCGGTATTTTTTATGGAAAATTTCAAAAAAAAAGAGGAAGAGAAACTGCCGAAAAAGGAAAAATTTTTCCTGTGGTCGATGATAGGCAGGGCATTAGCCACGGCCATAATGGCGTATATGCCGTTAAACGCGGGAATACCCGGAACTAAGGATTTTCCGGAGTACGCGTTTCTTGTGATTATAATTACAAATATTCTTCTAACTGCCGGGGTTTATGTGTACGACAGGATGGACGCGGGCAGAGGGTATAAAATCCAAAGCGGGACAGCGGAACTATAAATGATGGATTCTGGATTCCCGCCTACGCGGGAATGACAAAAGCATAAAAAAGGGAGCAATATGAAATTAAGGGTGGATTTAAACTTGACCGTCAAGGATAACAGTTATGATATATTAATAAATTCTGGCATTTTAAGCGCGGATTATAATAAGGAAACGGCCGCTGTTCTAAGCTCCGCCGGTTTAAATTTAAAGGGCAAGATTTTAGTAGTAACCTCTAAAACCGTAGATGGTTTATACGGAAACGCCGTTTCTTCGTTTCTTAAAAATTACGGCGCCGACGACTTTGATGCTATGGTTCTTCCGGACGGAGAATCTACTAAAAGCCTTAAATATCTTTCAGATATTCACGACAGGCTTGTAGAAAACAGGCTTGAAAGGTCCGATTTTATTATTGCTTTAGGCGGAGGAGTTATAGGCGATATTGCAGGATTTGCGGCAGCAACATATCTGCGGGGCATAAATTTCATACAGGTTCCTACGACCCTGCTTGCCGATGTCGATTCCAGCGTGGGAGGCAAAACCGGTATAGACCACCCTGAAGGCAAAAATCTTATAGGCGCTTTTTACCAGCCCAAAGCCGTCTTAATAGACGTAAGTTTGCTTAAAACTTTGGATAAAAGGGAACTGACAAACGGATTCGCGGAAGTTATTAAATACGGGGCGGTACTCGATGCCGGATTTTTTGCCTATCTCGAAGGCGGTTACGAAAAAGTCCTTTCTTACGACGAAGGCGCTCTGACCTATATCATAGAAAGGTCCTGCGGTATCAAGGCGGAAGTTGTAAAAGAAGACGAAAAAGAGGCGGGACTTCGTTCGGTGCTTAATTTCGGACATAGCCTGGGACACGCCATAGAAACTTTATATAATTACGAAACCATAAAACACGGTGAAGCAATCTCCATAGGAATGGTTTTTGCGGCGGCGCTTTCTAATAAACTGGGATTGTGCACGGAAGAAACCGTAAAAAGAATTAAGAATTTAATAAAAAATTCTGGACTGCCTACTGATATTCCAGACTTTACCCCAGTGCAATATATAAATGCAATGAAACTCGATAAGAAAGTGAGCGAAAAGCAGATTAAATTTGTTTTGGTAAGGGATATAGGAAAATATGAATTTAAAAAATTAGATTTCGATTTTATACTCGGTTTTTTAAATGAAAACAGAAAACTTGCTTAAAAAGCCTAAAACTTTGGATTATTTGGATTTTGATAATCCTGAAACTTCAGGCAAAATCAGGAAAGACGAACTAGAAGGATTTATAGGCGAGTATATTTCTTTTTTGAAAATAGAAAGAGGTTTAAGCTTTAATACTATTTCGTCTTATTACCTTGATTTAATGAAATTCCATGCTTATGTCGGACGCGAAAAAATAGATTTTAAAATACTTTCCCCGCTTTTTTTTCAGAACTTTTTGTCTTATCTTGCAGAAATTAATTTAAACGGTAAAACAAGGGCAAGATTTTATTCATCTATAAAAGGATTCTACAAGTTTTTATTTAAACGCGGGGTAACAAGCGAATTTCCTTTTAAGGATATAGAATATCCTTTCGTGTCCAAGAAACTTCCTAACTTTCTTACAAAAGAAGAGATTGGAAGAATCTTATCAGTAGAGTTCACAAAAGAAGGCTTCAGGAAGAATCATAAACAGGGGCAGGACTTTGAAAATATCAGGAATAAAGCCATAATAGAGCTTCTATATTCCAGCGGTTTAAGAATTTCGGAACTTGCCGATATAAAACTCGATAACTTTAACTTCGATATGAATTTTATGAGGGTCAGGGGAA
>JAJYJN010000038.1 GCA_021789455.1 bacterium
TGGAATATATTAAGAACGAAATTAAACTGGTAAAAGTAAAATTGTTAAGAACAATATACATAAAAAATTTTGCTACCATAGACTATCTGGAAATTGATTTTTGCGAAGGCATGAATGTTTTGAGCGGGGAAACCGGAGCTGGAAAAAGTATAATTATAGAATCTATAAATTTTCTTTTCGGAAGGACTAAGGGTTCTGATATTATTAGAACCGGTGAAAAAGAAGGTTTTGTGAGCGCGGTATTCGATACAAGCGGAGGGGAAGGCGGTGCGGATTTACATGATATATTAAATGAAAGCGGCATAAAGGATACGTCTAATTCCGAAGAGATAATTCTTAAAAGGACTATATCCGACTCAGGTAAAGGCAAGTATTTTATAAATAACGAACAAGTAAATAAAAACATACCGGAACGCATCGGCGAAACCCTTGTTAAAATATTCGGTCAGAACGACAGGAGATTTCTTATAGAACCGGAAAGCCAACTTGCTTTTTTGGATAATTTTGCCGGCAATCAAGACTTAATCTCCAGTGTTAAAAAAATATACCGCAGTATTAAAGAAATAGAATACGAAAAGGTTTCCATAGAAAAAAAAATAGACGGAATATCAAGGGCAAAGACAATAAATTCATACATTGCCGACGACGTTGAAAATCTTGAAATAAAATCCAAAAACGACGAACAGACTTTAAATGAAGAACTTAAAAGGCTTGAAAACATAAACGGCATAAAAGAATATATTTTATCTTCAATAGATATTATCGACAACGAAGAATATGGAATATTGAAGCATTTAAATCCTCTGATAGCTAATCTTTCTAAATTATCGGAATTAGATTCCAACTTTAAGAAAAAAGAGGAGTTAAAAAACGCGGAAACGGTTAAAATATTAATCGACGATATTCTTCTGTCCTTAGAAAAATATTCTTCCATAGAATTTGATGAAGAAAAATTAAACAAAATAAGGCTTAAAATAGACGCCATTATAGGAATCGAAAATAAATACGGCGTTTCTAATCTGGAAGAACTGTTGAAAATTTACGACGAGGCAAAAAAAGAATTGGGCGGCATATCGGAACTTGAAACGAGAATTACGGAAATAAACGCCGAATATGAAAATTTGAAGGAAAAATATTTGCGCTTGGCGGAAGAATTACACGATAAAAGACTTGCCGCATCTTTGGTCTTGGAAAAAGAAATAGAAGAAGAACTTTTATTTCTTGGAATTAAGCCGGTATTTAACATTAAGCTTGCCAAAGCGGATTTTAAAGAAAGTTTTTCGGAAACAGGACTGGACGAATGTGTTTTTATGTTTTCGGCAAACCCGGGAGAAGACCCAAGGCCGCTTTCCAAGGTCGCGTCGGGCGGCGAGCTTTCCCGCCTCAGTTTGTGCATATTAAAAGTTTTGAATAAAAGAAAAGACGCAGCGTCTTTTGTATTCGACGAAATAGACGCCGGAATAGGCGGCGATATTGCAAACTTTGTGGGAGAAGCCCTAAGGGCTATTTCAACTTTAAACCAAGTAATACTAATAACCCATCTCGCTCAGGTTTCGTCATTCGCCGACAAACATTTTTTTGTTTATAAAGAAGTTGAAGACGGAAAGACTTACACTAAAATTAAAAGCCTTTCAATGGATGAAAGAATCGGCGAAACGGCAAGAATGTTATCAGGCGATTCAAAAGGAGAAGCCGCGTTACGGCACGCAAGAGAAATTCTTAAAAGGAGGGGTTTCGTTGTATAAAACTGGCAGACAGAGGTACGAGAAAGGCGGGGCCGCTATTTTTTATCCCGCGGAAATAGAAATAGAAATAGAAATAGAACCGGAGGGACATTCAGGCGCCAAATCAGCCGTTAAAAATAAAAACTCCGGCAGAAAAAAAACGGTCAAAACAGGCAAAGCGGATATAGGCGTTAAAAATATCACAACCGTAAAAGTTGTTCTAAGAAAAGCGCTTATGTGCGACGTGAAGTATCTTTATAATCTTTTTTCGGAATATTCAAAAGCCGGAGAGATGCTTCCGCGTTCTATGAGCGACATATATGAGCATCTGCGGGATTTTTACATAGCCGAAATAGAAAACGAAGACGAAGGAGGACCGAACGAAATTATAGGAGCTTGCGCACTTGCAATAGTATGGGAAAATCTTGCTGAAATAAGGTCTTTAGCGGTAAAAAGGCCTTATACAAGAAAACTTATAGGGACTGAACTTATAAAAAAATGCATCGAAGAAGCAAAATTCTTTAAGATAACAAGCCTTTTTGCGCTTACCTATAAACCTCAATTTTTTCAAAAATCCGGGTTTAAAATAATCGATAAATCTGAACTGCCCCATAAAATATGGAGCGACTGCATAAACTGCGTAAAATTTCCTGATTGCGACGAAACAGCCGTGATGCTTGAGCTATAAATCCCCATAGACAAAATCTAAACTATGTATTATAATAAATAAAATTTGCATAAGAAAGAAACTGACTTGAAATAAAAAAAGGGGGAAAAGTTTAGGAATGTTTAATATTTTCAAAAGGGAAGGCCTGTTCGGAGACGTTAACCAGATTACCCCGGAAGAGGCTCATAAAAAAATATCGGAGGATAAGGGTAAAAATACTCTAATAATTGACGTAAGAGAGCCGCATGAATTCAACGGCAACCTGGGGCATATAGAAAACGCAAAATTAATTCCGATAAGGCTCCTGCCCTTAAAAATTGCAGATCTTGAAGCTTACAAAGATAAAGATATAATTGCGGTATGCCATAGCGGGGCGAGAAGCTATTCGGCATGTTCCATGCTTAAAAGACACGGATTCGATAAGGTTTACAATCTTAAAGGCGGCATGCTTTTATGGAAAAAATCAGGTTTAAAAACGCTTATTTAATAGAAAAATGAATAATAAAAGTAAAGAATTTTATGTTTTCGTTGTATCTGATTCTACCGGAGAAACAGCCGAAAAAGTTGCCAGAGCTGCAATATCCCAATTTTCTATTCCGGACGTCCATCTTAAAAGATTTTTATTAATTGATTCAGAGTTAAAATTAAGAGAAATAATTACCGAAGCAGCTGATAAAAGCGCTTTAGTTATTTTTACCCTTGTTAAAGACGAACTCAGGAACATTATGCTTCAGGAATCTGCCGAAAAAGGCATCGCGAGCATAGATATTATAGGACCGGTTTTAAATTCCATAGCAAATATTCTCAACCTGTCTCCAGAAAGGAAACCCGGGTTGATTCACAGGGTTAACGACGAATATTTTAAAAGAATAGACGCGCTGGAATATGCCGTAAAACACGACGACGGTCAGAGGATTGACGAAATACAGGATGCCGACGCTCTTATACTGGGGGTTTCCAGAACGTCCAAGACTCCTTTATGTTTGTTCCTCGCGCAGAGGGGTTTTAAGGCGGCAAATATTCCGATAATAGATACTCAGGGTATTGACGAATCCGTTTACGGCTTACCGGGCGGAAAGATATTCGGACTTATTTCAAACTCCACGAGAATAGCCAACTTAAGAAAAGAAAGATTAAAAAGGATGGGACTCCCTCTTTCTCAGGATTATGTATCCAAAGAATCCATAGAAGCTGAACTTTCACATTCTTTAGCTATATATTCCAAGTTGAACGCGTATGTTATAGATATTACCGAGAAGTCCATAGAAGAAGTTGCCGCAGATATAATTTCCCGCATAAACAACAAGTAAATGCCTAATATAAATTTAAAAAAGGAACAGAATATAAATGAAAGCTTTAAATGATGCCGCAAACCAGGAGCCAAACGATGAAGTTTCTAAGAAGATTCGCGGGGAAGCCGAAGATTTGAAAAAGCCAAGCGTTAATTTTGACGGCGTAATTTCGCTTATAGACGATTATGCTAAGAAAAAAGGAGTAAAAGCAGAGGCTTACCTGTTTAACTCAAAAATATTAAAGATGGAGTCTGAAGACGGCAAAATATCTAATTACGTAAACGCGGAAACTAACGGTCTTAACGTCAGGCTATTTGATAAAAAAAAGGTAAGCTTCTCGTATTGTCTGGGCTTAGAAGAACAAAAGATTATAAATGCCTTAGACGGAGCATATTCCCTTCTGAAGTTTATGGATGAAAACGAATATTTTGATTTAGCCGAAAAAGACGAAAGTCTTAAGGATTCAAGTCTGCCTGAAAAATTAGGCATTTATTCCGACGACTGGCAACTCATAGATATAGACAAAAAAAAATCTCTTCTTATGGAGATGGAAGAAACCGCATATTCGTATGATAAAAAAATATATAAAACAGACAAGCCTTCCTACTCGGAAACATTAATCTCTAAAAGATTTTATAACTCAAACGGACTCGATTTGTCTTCTAGAAAAACTTTTTACGAAATATTTTTATCCGTTGCGTCAAAAAACGGAGAAGATACCGGGTCAGGATTTGATTTTGATTTTTCGCACAAATTTGAAGAGTTGAAATTTAAAAAAACCGCTATGAACGCTGCGAAAAAAGGCGTAGACCAACTTGGAGCCCGCACGGCGCCAAGCGGAAGCTATAATGTAATATTCGATAATTATACTGCTTCCGAGATTCTTAGTATTTTAAAACAGTCTTTTTATGCCGATAGCGTTTATAAGAAGAAATCTTTATTGGAAGGCAAATTGGGAAAAAAAGTATTTTCCGATAAATTAGATATTATAGACGACGCTGTATTGCATGGAGGCGCTTTTACCGATATATTCGACAGGGAAGGCGTCAGGATGCAAAAAAAGATTTTATGCTCGTCGGGCGTCATAAAATCATATTTATACGATATTGAATACGCCAAAAGGACGGGCGAAAAATCAACGGGCAATTCGGTAAGCCGTTCTTTTACTCTGCCTCCCGATATCGGTTCTACTAATTTTTTTATAAAAAACGGGGAAACCAACATTTTAGACATGATTGGCTCTATTAAGGAAGGTTTGTACATTACAGAGCTTATGGGTCTCCATATGGCAAAGCCTTATACCGGCGAGTTTTCGCTCGGCGCTTCCGGCTTTTATATTAAAAACGGAAAGCTGGATTTTCCGGTTAAAGGAATAGTCCTAAGCGGGAACCTTATGCAGTTATTTAACGGAGTAGTAAAGATAGCCGACGACATACGTTTTTTCGGTTCTACCGGTTCGCCTTCGATATTATTTGACAATGTTCGGGTTTCCGGTACTTAAATTCTCAATAATGCTAAATCACTAAAACGTAAAAACAACGGAGAGTATTAACATTGGTAGTTAAATTATTAAAAAGTATTTTTGGGACCAGCAATCAAAGAGAACTTGCAAAACTGAAACCTTTGGTCGATAAAATCAATTCACTGGAGCCTGTATATTCTGTTTTAGGAGACGATGAAATCAGAGGGATGACCCGTAAGTTTAAAGATGAACTTAACGGGCTTTCACATGCCGAACAGTATAAAAAACTTAACGATATGATTCCTGATGCTTTTGCCGTAGCCAGGGAGGGGATTAAAAGAGCCCTTAATATGCGGCCTTTCGACGTTCAGCTTATCGGCGGAATGATATTGCATTCAGGAAAGATTGCGGAAATGGCGACCGGAGAAGGGAAAACCCTTGTGGCAGTCCTGCCGGCTTACCTTAACAGCCTTACGGGAAGGGGAGTGCATGTAATTACCGTAAACGATTATCTCGCCAAAAGAGACTCTGAGTGGATGGGCAAAGCTTATAATATGCTTGGTCTTTCCGTCGGCGTTATTACCAACGACTTGGACGACTCGGAAAGAAAAAAAGCATACGACTGTGATGTTACATACGGCACCAATAACGAATTCGGATTTGATTATCTTAGGGATAATATGAAATTTTCATTGGATGATTATGTTCAAAAGGAATTAAATTATGCCATAATTGACGAAGTGGACTCCGTGCTTATAGACGAAGCTAGGACCCCGCTTATAATTTCCGGAGAATCCGACGAAACTACCGAGTTATATTACAAAGCCGATAATACCGTAAATCTTTTGAAAAAAGATTTGGATTACACGGTAGATGAAAAATTAAAAACCGCTATACTGACGGAAGAAGGCATAGAAAAAGCAGAAAAAGCCTTAAATATAAGAAATATATACGACCCAAGGCATTTAGACATGCTTCGTGCCGTAAACCAATCATTGCGCGCACACGCATGTTATTTCAGGGACGTCGATTATTTAGTTCAAGATAATCAAGTCGTCATAGTCGACGAATTTACCGGAAGGCTTATGAACGGCAGGCGTTATGGAGAAGGGCTGCATCAGGCTTTAGAAGCAAAAGAACGCCTTAAGGTAGAAGGCGAAAACCAGACTTTAGCCACGGTTACGTTTCAGAATTTTTTTAGAATGTATAACAAACTTGCAGGTATGACTGGCACCGCGGATACGGAAGCAGAAGAGTTTAAAAAGATATATAATCTCGACGTAGCGGTCATACCTACCAATAAGCCCATGATTAGAAAGGATTATACCGACTTGGTATTTGCTACGGAAGCTGAAAAATTTAACGCCGTATCTGAAGAAGTTGCCGAAAAATACAAAGCCGGGCAGCCGGTACTAGTGGGCACTGTTTCCGTAGAAAAGTCTGAAAGGCTTAGCGGTATTTTAAAGAAAAAAGGAATACCCCATTCAGTCCTGAATGCAAAAAACCATGCAAAAGAAGCTCATATTATAGCAAACGCCGGACAGAAAAAATCAGTTACAATATCTACAAATATGGCAGGAAGAGGCACGGACATTGTTCTCGGAGAAGGAGTTAAAGATATCGGAGGGCTTCACGTTATCGGAACGGAAAGGCACGAATCAAGGCGCATAGACAACCAGTTGAGAGGCAGGTCCGGCAGGCAGGGGGACATAGGTTCTTCCAGATTTTATGTTTCCCTGGAAGACGACCTCATGAGAATATTCGGTTCCGAAAGACTAGCCCCGTTTTTAGAAAGGCTTGGATTGAAAGACGGCCAGGCTATCGAGCATAATATGATATCTAAGGCTATTGAAAACGCGCAAAAAAAGGTCGAAGGACATAATTTCGATATAAGGAAAAATCTAATCGATTACGACAACGTTATGAATAAACAAAGGGAGCTTATATATTCTTACAGGAAAAGGATACTGCAGATAGATGAACTTTCGGAGATTTACGACGATATTCTGTTCGATATTAAATCTTTGCTGGAATCCTATTTTCAAGACTATGTTCAGGAAAAATCTCATAGCGAGAACTGGGATATTGAAGGTCTTTTAGAACTCGTTAAAGTAAACCTTTCCATAGACATACTTTCAATGCCGCCCGAAATTCTTAAGCTAGATTTTGTCGGGTCTTCCGATATTGCAAAAAAAGACGCGGTTATCGCGGCTTTTAAAAAAATGCCCAGAAATGAACTCTTTAATATATTTTCTGATTTAATAAAAAAAAGCATAGACGTTAAAATAGCTTTATTTCCACAGGAAGAAAAGGTAGATATTATTAAAGCCTTATATCTTCAGGCGGTGGACGGTTTATGGAAGGACGCGCTGACCTCTTTGGACGCACTTAAAGAAGGCATAGGGCTTAGGGGATACGCGCAGGTAAATCCTCTAATAGAATATCAAAAAGAGGCTTATAATTTATTTATAAACATGCAGTTCAGAATGAAGGAAGAATCATTGAATTCTATATCGTCGGTTCAATTCGAAGATAGCGTAAATGCAGGAGATATATTGGCGGGCGCGGGTCTTCTTTCCGACAACATAATTCTTACCCATAATGAAATAAATCCTGAAGGGGATAAACAAAAACCTATAGTTAAACCTAAAAAAATAGGAAGAAACGAACCCTGTCCATGCGGCAGCGGCAAAAAATATAAAAATTGCCATGGAAAAAATCAATAATTTTTTATTTTCGGGTAAATCCTGCGGATTAAAAAAAAATAAAAATTTAGACGTCGGGCTTATGGTTTCAGAAAAGCCGCTTAACGTCAGCGCCGTATTTACGCGCAATAAGGTTAAGGCTGCCCCTGTTATTATATCTAAAAAGAATTCCAAAAACATCATAAAGGCATTAATAGTAAATTCTGGAAACGCAAACGCTTGCAACGGCAAATATGGCATATTAGATGCTAAAAGAGTTTTGGAATCAGTTTCAAAAGAAATCGGAGCCGCTCCGGAAAATATCTTTATTTGCTCCACGGGAGTCATAGGGGAAAGACTTGACGCGACTTTGATAGAACGGGCTGCTCCCGAATTAGTAAAGGCTGCAGACAAAAACGGGTTCGACGATTTTGCGAAATCGATTATGACTACAGATACTTTTTATAAAACTGCTTATAAAGAAGTCATTTTGGACGGAGTAAAATACAGCATAATTGGTACGGCTAAAGGTTCAGGCATGATAATGCCGGATATGGCGACGATGCTTGCTTTTATATTTTCTGATATTCCGCTTAGCAAGGAAAAGGCAGACGAAATATTCAAAGACTGCGTGGAAACGTCCTTTAATTCGATAACTGTTGACGGCGATACTTCGACTAACGATACCGCTGCTTTTTTCTATCCCCATACAGGCGAAAATACCGAAAAAGTAAATAAAGAACGGTCTTTTAAAAAATCTGCCGCAAATTATAACATAGTTAAAAACGTCCTTTCCGAAGTATGTTTCGAGCTTGCTAAAATGATAGTGAAAGACGGGGAAGGCGCTACCAAGTTTATAAAAATTACCGTTATGAATGCTTATACAGAATCAGGCGCAAAAAAAATTGCCTTTACGGTGGCAAATTCTCCATTATTTAAAACTATGATTACCGGCGAAGATTTAAATTGGGGCAGGATAATGGCTGCGATAGGAAGGTCGTCCGTACCGCTTAAACCTGAAAATATAGACATTTATATAAACGATAAATTAATAGTGCAGAATTCCACAGTTTTCAAAGGGTTAAGCAAGGCTGATGAAAAATACGTTTTATCTCCTAAAGAAATAGATTTTAAAATAGACCTTAAATGCGGCAAAAAAAACCGGTCTGTTTTAACTTGCAATCTTACCAAGGAATATATAGATATAAACGCTTC
>JAJYJN010000039.1 GCA_021789455.1 bacterium
TTATCCTTATAAACTCGATATGCAAAAGAAACACGCTTTTAGTGTCGGGAGCAAGAACCACACCGGCGTAATGGGATAAATCAGACAGCGATATAGAAGCCTGACTTAATATGCCGTCTAAATTTCTGTTTGCCGAATTAAACCTTTTCTTTATAATTTCTTTTTGTTCCCGCGTGATTTTTTCGGTTTTCATTAATCCGGATATGTAAAACCTATATCCCTTAGCCGTAGGAACCCTGCCCGCAGAAAAATGCGGCTGGTAGATATATCCCTGCTCCTCTAAAGACGCCATTATATTTCTAACGGAAGCAGGACTTAAACTCAAATTGCAGTTCTCCGCAATAAACTTAGAGCCTACGGGATTTGCGGTTCCAAAATATCCTTCTATTATGCCAAGCAGAATCTCCCTGCTTCTTTCGTTCAAATCGTTATAATTATATTCTTCGCATTTTTCATCCATAATTTTACAATTAAAATGCTTTGCTCCAGTTTTTTTTACCGTAAAAATTTTAGCACTTAAACATTAAGAGTGCTAAATATTATTTAATCAAGATTTTAATATTTTGTCAAGATTAATCCGTTCGATATGCGTTAATTTTTTTACTTTACAATTTTCGTATAATCCAATAAAATATGATAATGTTTTTAAAATTATACAAATTTTTTTCCTCCGTCAAACTCGCGATATTCCTTTTTATAGCAATCGCCGCATTATCTATGGTCGGAACTTTCATAAATCAAGCCGATACGGCAAGTCAGTACAAGACTATTTTTGGACCGCAGGTTTATCACATACTATACTGGCTTGGATTCTTGGATATATACGGCTCATGGTACTTTATAGGCCTGGCGGTGCTCTTGATTATAAATCTTATAACGGCTTCCGCGAGCATTCTTCCCCACACCTTTAAAGCCGTTTTCGGTCCTTATCCGTCTTTTGACGAAACGGCCGCTAAAAAAAGCCCCAAGGCAATATATGAAATTATAGAATCAAGAAAAGACGTTCATGAAATTACTAAAGTTTTAAGTTCAAAATTAGGAAAACCATTCTCTGAAAAAGAATTATACTATTCAAAAAATTCTATTTTCAGGCTTTCACCTTTTATAGCACACTTTAGCGTAATAATAATTATAATAGGGGTATTTTTAAATTTCCATTACGGCTTCAGGTCATATACCAATATTAAAGTCGGCGAAAAAACAAATATTTCATATCTGTCCAAAAACCATAAACCCATAAGGCTTCCTTTTACTTTAAGCCTCGATGATTACCGGACATTATATTATAAGGACGGCATACCAAAATCTTATATAAGCAAAATAAGCATAATCAAAAATCATGTTGCGGTAGCAACTAAAAACATTAAAGTAAACCATCCTTTTACATACGACGGAATAACAATATATCAGGCAAGTTACGGTCATTATAAGCCTACCGCCGCCAAACTCTCGATAGTCAGTTTAAAAAACCGCAAATCCGAAAAGACAGTTTATGCGGAGTTCGGCAAATTTTACGATACCGGAATCAATAACATTAAATTCAGGTTTATACCGTATAAGCATCCAAAAAAAGACGAAATTCCTTTTTTTATAGAATTAAGCAACAATAAAATATTGAAATTTTACGTCCTGCCGTATAAAAAACATAGTATGCCTCTAATATTTGCCAAATATAATAATACAGTTTTTCTATACAACGGAGTAAAAAATTATTATTACAGCGGCGTTGAGATAACAAAAAACGCTTATACATCTGTTATATGGGCTGGTTCCATAATGCTTATAATAGCCCTGTTTTTCTCGTTCTTTTTCAACCACACGGAAACATGGGTAAAATTAACTTCCTTAAAGGACGGAAAGAAAACCCGCATAGAAATACTAGCAGTTCCTAAAAAGAAATTTGAATCGTTTTATAATAAATTTAATAAATTAATTGCCGGAATTAAAAAGGATTTAACTGGGGAATAATTATGTTTTCTGCAAACGTGTCGGTTCTAGACGGTTCTTTATATTTTACTATTTCTTTACTTTTCATAGTTGCGTCTTTTGCCGGATATTTTATTTTTTTATTCACAGGAAACAAAGCTATTTCTAAAATATCTTTCGGCGCATTAATAGCCGGATTTATAATACAAACCGCGGCATTTGTTATAAGATGGATTTATGCCTATAAAATAGGCATAAATACGCCGCCTTTAGTAGATTTGTATGATTCTATGGTGTTTTTCGCATACGTTATTATATTTGGATTTATTTTAATAAGAATTTTCTACGACTTCGACGCGCTGGGTTTCATAATAACCTTGGTAGCCTCTCTCGCTTTAGCTTTTGCGTCTTTTTCCCCTCTTGCCACAAGCGCTGTAGAACCTACTATCCCAGCTTTGCAAAGCTATTGGCTGATTTATCATATTATGACGCTGTTCATATCTTACGGAGCATTCGGTGCTTCGTTCGGGCTTGGAGTACTGTATCTGATTAAAATTAATAAGACTGCTAAAAATGAAAACAATAAAAAACGCGGAGGGTTTTTAAACCTTCTGCCGCCTGCCCCTATAATAGAGGAAGCCATATATAAAGTCGTAGTATTTGGATTGGTTTTTCTAACCACAGGAATTGTTATTGGAGCGGCATGGGCGGATAGCGCATGGGGCGGCTACTGGAGCTGGGACCCAAAGGAAACATGGTCGCTTATTACATGGTTAACTTATATTTTATTTATTCACGCAAGATTTACAAAGGGCTGGGGAGGAAAGAAAATGGCTTGGATTGCGGTTATTGGATTTGCCGTAGTCATATTCTGCTATCTTGGTGTTGATTTAATTATTCCGGGACTTCATTCATATGCAACACCAGGCTCCACTCCAATTTTATAAACCTTATAACTATAAAAAAAATATAATATAATATAAATTCATTATTTATTAGGAGTTATAACTTGTATGAACGATACAAATAAAGACTTTGAATCGTCGGTTCTGCCTTTTAGGCCTTATATTTATAATAACGGGTCTGCCGGAGACATTAAAAATTTAACTGCGCCCCCCTATGACGTAATAAGCAAAGAGCTTCAGGACGATTTGTATAAAAGGTCTGAATATAATATTGTCCGGTTGGAGTACGGCAAGGAATCTCCCGACGATAATGAAAAAGAAAATAAATACACTAGGGCGGCCCGATTATTCAAAGAATGGATAGATAAGGGCATATTAAAAAGGGAAAATAAAGACTCTATATATATTTATACACAAACTTTTAGCGTTGACAATGTCGCATATGAACGGACAGGGTTTTTATCCCGTTTCCTGTTGCCGGAAACAAAAGAAAACAGCTCTATTTACGGTCACGAAACAACCCTTTCCAAACCCAAGGAAGACAGGTTTAAACTTATGGACGCCGCAAATGCCAATTTCAGCCCGATTTTTTCGGTGTTCGAGGATAAAAATTCCGGCGTCTTAAATATATTAAAAAAATCCATAAAAGACGGGGTGGGTGAAAAACTTTTCGATTTTATAGACGACGGCGGCATAAAAAACGTTCTATACAGGATTGAAGACAAAAACATCATAAAGGACATCCAAAAGGAAATGGGGCATAAGCCGGTATATATAGCCGACGGTCACCATAGGTTTGAAACAGCTCTTAATTTCAGGGATTACGTTGAAAAAGAAGGGCTTAAGGAAAAAGGCGTTAATGCGGATTCTTGCCTTATGTATTTCGCTCCTTCGAATCAGGACGGCTTAATTATACTGCCCACCCACAGAGGCATTAAGGGGAAAAAAATAAATATAGACGACTTCCTTATAAAAATAAAAGAATATTTCGATTACAAAGAAACAAATCTGGACGACTTGCTTAAAGAAAACAAAAAATCTGGGGAAAATTCGGCTTCTTTCGGTTTTGCCCATAGTTCCGGAAGAGGGTTTATACTTTCTTTTAAAAATACAGCCAACGAAAAAAGCTTAAGCGAAGAGAATAAGGACGGCCAAAAACTTTTAAAAAATTTAGACGTTTCAATTCTGCAGGAATATATATTAAAAAAAGCTTTATCAATAACGCAGGAAGAAATAAACTCGCAGAAATATCTCGTATATGAAAAAGAAGCTAAAAAAGCTTTGGAAAAAGTAAAAAACGGAGATTTGGAAGCCGTTTTTTTTATGAATCCGACAAAAATGGAGGATGTTATTAAAATAGCTTCCATGAATTTAAGAATGCCTCAAAAATCTACTTTTTTTTACCCCAAGATACTAACCGGACTTGCCGTTAATCCTCTTAAATAAGAAAATAAAGCCAGCAATATAATATTCCGCAAACAAATAAAAAGGGACGGATTCTTTATCCGTCCCTGAAAAGATTAATTTATTAATCGCCGATATTTTAGCGTTTTAGAAATTATATCCCGCTTCATCGTGCTGCGTAATATCAAGACCGATTGCTTCGGTTTCTTTATCTACGCGCAGACCCATAACTTTATCAATTACTTTAAATATTATATAGCTCATCGTGAAGGAATATGCCGCAACGCATGCCACTGTGAGCAGCTGAATCCACATCTGTCCGGGATTGCCGTAGAACAAACCCTTTCCGGCAGAATTGATTATGGGGTCGGCAAACAAACCGGTCGCAAGGGCTCCCCATGCGCCGCCTACCGCATGAACGTTGAATGCGTCTAAAGCATCGTCGTATCCTAATTTTGGCTTTACGAAAACAACCATGGAATAACAAATTACGCCCGCGACAAAACCGATAACAATAGAGGCAACAGGATTAACGAAACCGGATGCCGGCGTTATAGCTACAAGTCCAGCTACCGCGCCAGAAACCATACCTAATGTCGTCGGTTTTCCGCTTCTTATCCATTCCGCAATCATCCAGCCTATAGCCGCAGCCGCAGTAGCGGTATTAGTTACCAAAAACGCGGAAGTAGCAAGAGGATTCGCTTCAAGAGCGCTTCCCGCGTTAAATCCGAACCACCCGAACCACAAAAGAGCGCCTCCTAAAATAGTATAACCTAACTGGTTCGGCTGGACGATATTTTCTTTCATATATCCTTTCCTTCTTCCGAGAACAAGCGCTCCGGCAAGACCTGCAACACCGGAGTCGATATGAACTACGGTACCGCCGGCAAAATCTAACGCACCCATTTTTTGGAACAGACCTCCAAGACCCCATACAGCCTGAGCAACAGGAGCATAAACGACGGTAAGCCATACTATCGTAAATACTACCCATGAAGAAAATTTAATTCTTTCAACTAACGAACCGCTAACCAGCGCTACGGTTATAATCGCAAACATTAGCTGGAACATAACGTAAACATAAGACGGTATCGTACCGTCGTATCTGGAATGTTGGTTTTCTTTCATTGCGAACAAACCGACGTATTTAAGGCTGCCTATTATTCCTCCGAACGCATCAGGTCCGAAAGCCAAAGAATATCCCCATAAAATCCAGATAACACTAACGGTACATATTGCGATAAAGCTCAGCGATATAGTATTTAAAACATTTTTTCTTCTTACCATTCCGCCATAGTAAAAACCTAGTCCCGGAGTCATTATCAGAACCAATGCGGATGAGGCCAATACCCACGCTATGTTTCCTGCGCTAAAAGCCGGAACCTTGGAAGCGTCGGCAAAGACTGGACTAACCCATGAAAACATAACTAAAAAAAGTCCGCCTATTAAAGACCATCCATAAATCAAAGGTATTTTAAAATTTTTAATAAGATTCATAATTTTTTCCTATCCCTCCTTCAAATTTATATTTTTATTTTTAAATAAATAATAACTAAATAGCGGTTTCACCTTTTTCCCCGGTTCTAATCCTAACAACTTCTTCAACCGGAGATATAAATATCTTTCCATCGCCGATATTGCCTGTCTTAGCGCTTTTTTCTATTGTTTCAACAATGCTTGAAACCTGTTCGTCTGAAGCTACTATTTCCATTTTTGCTTTTGGTACAAAATCCACCCTGTACTCTGCTCCCCTGTAAAGTTCCGTATGACCTTTCTGCCTTCCGAAACCCTTAACTTCCGTAACCGTTATGCCATGAATTCCAATTTCGTTAAGGGCTTCCTTGACGTCGTCGATTTTAAAAGGCTTAATAATGGCTTCTATCTTTTTCATCTTTACCTTCACCTCCCTTTTAGTTAAAAATTTAAAAACTGTATAAGACCATTAAATTTATCGTATTTTGTTGAGAATGGGTCGCCGAACCGTTAGCGTCCAGATAAACGTTTTGATTTGAACCCTGATGCTCAAGCTCCAGCCTGAACTGCACGTCTTTAAAATTCTTAAAAGACGGCTGATATGCAAACGTTAGCGTAGAATCTATATACGTATAAGCGGTTCCCGGAGTGCTAGTCATTTCCCACATACCGTTTTGGTCGTAAGCTGCCGTTTCCCTTAGTGTTTCCGCCACCTGTCCGAAACCGTAATTATGCTGGTGGTGGATATATCCGGCAATACCGTAAAAACGCGACTTGTCGTAAGTATCGTTAGAAGTCTGAACTAAAGCGGGATATCCGGTATACGAATAGGGGCTTATTCCGTTATCGCTAAGTATTGAACCGTTTATTCCGCCGCCGAGTCCCAATTCATAATCTGCCACGAAAGACCAATCCGGGGTCGGACTCAATACGCCGTCGATATAACCGTAAAAACTTTTATTCAGGTTATCCTCATAAAGCTGTCCGCTGATACTTCCGCCCGTGCCGTTTCCTACTAAATAACTGTTTTCGCCGTAAATAAATCCGCCGTTAAACGTAAGCATGCCCGTCGCCGCATAGCTTTCGTTAAGTTCTATAACCGGCAGGTTGTCTATCGGAACCGCAGAGTTAACGGTATTTGCAATTCCAAGAGTCGATGTCAAAGCGGGAATAAAATTATACGTTAAAAAAATCCCCGTTAAAGTCGCCGGTTCCACGGCATCCAACAGCGAATACGTATCGTTCCAGTTTCTTATCGGATTGAACGCCTCGAATCCGAGCAGTTCGTTTTCCTTGCCTATATGAATATCGAGTCCGCTTCCTACGGGCAGGTTTATGTTGATATAAGCTTTTCTTATGTCATAAGGCGTCCTTTCCTCGAAAGGAGTCGTAAAATAAGACGTATTTCCATAATAAGCCTTATAAAACTGGATATTCTGCCCGAAATCCAAGGATATATGAAAACCCACCCCGTAAGGATTTGAAGAAGTACCCGGGGAACGCCTTATAGTTATGTCGGCGTTATTTACCGCAAATCCGTCGGTCTGCCAGTTGTCCCCATAATTTCCGTTGCCTTCGAAAGCAGACGGCGTGTTTACAGTCTCCGGTTTTGCAAGGTTATAATTATAGGAACCTATCAACGTTCCTAGCAGTTGAATATTAGAGAAATAACCGGCATTATTATTAGTTTTATTTTCTTTCTTAATAGCCTGAATCTCGGATAAGGCATTATCTAGTTTTTTCTCTATTTTTTTGATGTCTGCATTTGAAACGGAATCTGAAGCAGAAACCGAATTTACCGCGTATGCCCCTTTTTGAACCGCAAAAAAAGGCGCGCATAAAAACACTGCGAACAATAAAAACCCGAAAAATAATTTCTTAAGTCTCATAAACTCTCCTTTTTATAATTTAATAATTAAATTTTCATTCGTCTTTTTGCTATATATAATAAAGCAAAAGTTATGCCAAGATTTTTTTATAATTATGATTTAACGGCAAACTCAATTGACTGTAAGAGAATAAATAAATCAGACATGTTTAAATAGCTAGAGGGATAGGGTAATTGTGCTATAAATTTAGGCAGTCTTAAACAGAGTAAGTTTATTGATTAATATTTAGGCAGTTAATTCTTTTTTGCAGATTGCGGCGGCTCATATCAAGAACCTTTGCGGTTTTAGTAATATTGCCGTTGTTTTCTTTTAATTTACGGATAATATATGCTTTTTCAAAATTTTCCTTAGCCTGCTTAAACGAAACCGCTTCCGTGAAAACATCCGGAGTATTATCTTTTTCGGGGATGCCGCCGGCGATAACGTCCATTTTTAATTCGCTTAAAACGTCTTTTTCGCTAATTTTATTATGCTCGTTCAAAATCGAAAATCTTTCGATAATATTTTTTAATTCCCTTACGTTTCCGGGCCAGTCATAGTTCTTCAATAAGTTTATTGCCTGTTCGTCTATTTCAAGCCTGCCGGAATAATTCCCGAAAATTTTTATAAAATAATGCGCGAGCAGCGGTATGTCTTCTTTCCTTTCCCTAAGCGGCGGTATATAAAGAGGTATAACGTTTAGCCTGAAAAATAAATCGCTTCTAAACCTTCCGGCGGCTATTTCGTTTTCAAGATTTTTATTCGTAGCGGCTATAACTCTAACATCTGCTTCAATCTCGCTTTCGCCGCCAACTCTTTGAAATTTATTTTCCTGCAGAACCCTTAATATTTTTGACTGCATCCTTAAACTCATATCGCCTATCTCGTCCAGAAAAATAGTCCCGCCGTCGGCAGCTTCAAATTTTCCTTTCTTTCTTGCGTTAGCTCCGGTGAAAGCCCCTTTTTCGTATCCGAAAATTTCGCTTTCGATAAGTTCTTCAGGTATAGCGGCACAGTTTATAGCTATAAACGGTTCGTCTTTTCTCAAGCTGTTAAGGTGAACGGCTCTTGCTGCTATTTCCTTTCCGGTGCCGTTTTCTCCTGCAATAAGAACGGGGGCTGAGGAAGGGGCGGCCTTTAAAATTTTTTCCTTTAAAGATTTGACGACCTCCGTATCCCCGATAAATTCAAACCTTTCGGGCGAACTTTCTGCCAGAATTACTTTTTTTTCGCTAAGGCTGTTAAACTTTAAGGCATTTTCTACCGTAATAACCAGTCTGTCTAAAGAAAGCGGCTTTTCTATAAAATCGTATGCTCCTATTTTAATAGTCTTAATAGCGGTATCTATATCTGAATGTCCAGAAATCATAATAACCGGAATATTTTTATTTATTTTGACCA
>JAJYJN010000040.1 GCA_021789455.1 bacterium
TCGGCAAAAACATAGGGCGGAAGCCTTTTAATAGTCTCAAAATCTTCTGTCATGATAAATTTCTCCGAAATTATATAAATAATATAATAGTTTTATATTATATTATTTTGCTAAGATAAAATAAATAATAAAATGAGGCACGTTTTTAATATGAATGCTTAAAAAATTTTTCGGCTCCGAAAGAGCTTCTCACGAGCGGAGCGGCAAATACCTGTTTTATGCCTTTTTTGTTTGCATAATTTTTATATTCTATAAATTTATTTAAAGGGACGTATTTTTGTACAGGAATATTTTCGAGTGACGGCCTTAAATACTGTCCTATGGTAATAAATTCAACCCCGTTATCTATCATATCGTCGATAGTCTTAAAAACTTCGCCGTCGTCTTCTCCAAGACCTACCATAATACCTGATTTCGTAATTATATCCGGTTTTTCTTCTTTTACGGTTTTAAGGAGGCCTAAAGACCTCTTGTATGAGCTTGAAGGCCTGATATCTGCATAAAGCCTTTCTACAGTTTCTATGTTATGTCCGAAAATATCTATTCCGCTTTCGGCGACGTCTAACGCTGACTTAATGTTTCCGTTAAAATCGGATGTTAAGACTTCGATAATTTTACAATCGGTAGTTTTTCTTATTTCTTTTACGGTTTTAACTAAAATATCGGCGCCTCCGTCATATAAATCGTCTCTTGTAACCATTGTAATTACGGCATGTTTTAATTCAAGGGTTTTTACCGCATATGCTACTTTTTGAGGTTCCCCAACATCTACGGCGGCAGGCGCAGATACAGGCGCTCCTGATTCATAGAATTGAGCCGCTTGGTATTTTTGTTTATTATTAATATCTATATCCATATGCTCTATATTACAGAAAGGGCATTTTCTTGTGCATTTGTTGCCGAGAAGCAGAAAAGTTGCCGTTTTATTTGAAAAGCAGAGATGCAGGTTCGGGCATCTGGACGAAGAACAGACGGTATTAAGCTCTTTTTCATTTATGATTTTAGACGTCTCGAAAATATCTTTTCTGGACTTGATTTTTAGAATCTCTTTTTTTAAATAATCGGGGAGTCTTTCGTTCATTTTTTATATGCATTATCGATTTAATCTAATGCGCTTATTATTATATTATTTTATCGTTTTTTATTTATTCTGCATTATATATATTATCATATTCATATACAGCTTATCCGCTATATAATAATACATAAATCGTCTATAAATTTCAATCGTATTTTGAATGTTTTAATTTACTAATTTTAAAGGTTTTTAAATTTTCGATAAATTTATATAATAATATATAATATATCAAGAATGAATAAATTAGACGATAAATATTTTATGAATTTTGCTTTAAAAGAAGCCGAAAAAGCGCTGGCATACGACGAGGTTCCGGTAGGAGCGGTAATAACAGACATAGGCGGCAGTATTATTTCTTCGGCTTTTAATACGGTAGAAAACGATATTTCCTGCATTATGCATGCCGAAATAAATGCTATATTAGCGGCTCAAAAAAAACTTCGCAACTGGCGTTTAGACGAATGTTCGCTTTACGTTACTCTTGAGCCTTGCATAATGTGCTGCGGCGCTATTCTTTTATCGAGAATCGGCAAAGTAGTTTACGGAGCGTCAGACCCGAAAGGCGGCGTTTCAAGTTCTATTTTAGAGGGGAAAATAGAGCTAATCGGCGGGGTAATGGATGAAGAATCGTCAAAGCTGTTAAAATCGTTTTTTAAATCGAAACGCGAAAATATAAGATATAATAAATCTGCAAACGCAGACGGAAATTAGCGAAAATTAATTTGATACCTTTTCTGCGTCGCGTTTCTTGTTGTTATCCATATAATCAAAAATATACTTTCTTATTTCCCTGTTGTCTTCTTTGATTTCATTGCGCATCGTATCGATTTTCCTGTCTATATGCGCCATAAGGGCTATAATAGAACCTGCGACGCTTATAATGATAACAATAATTTCTATAACAAATTTTGAATCGTTCACTTTATACCTCTATGCCCTTACTTTAAATAATATTATATTTTAAAATATTGTCAATTTTTTTGCAAATTTTTATTTGTAAATTAACAATAAAAAAAGTAAAAAAAAGGGGTCAAAAAAAGGGGTCAGATTTATTTAATCTGACCCCTTTTTTACTATTTGCTTTTATTGTTTATTACTATTGATATTAATGCGCCCAGAGCAATAAAACTATAGGTATTATTAAAATCGTGAAAATGTTGACGACCTTAATCATAGGGTTAATTGCAGGACCGGCGGTGTCTTTGTAAGGATCGCCGACGGTGTCGCCTGTAACTGCGGCTTTGTGTGCTTCGCTGCCTTTGCGGTACGTCTGCCCGTTATATTCAAACCCTTTTTCTATAAGTTTTTTTGCGTTATCCCATGCCGCGCCGCCGCTCGTCATTGATATTGCAACGAAAAGACCAGATATAATAGTTCCCAATAATATACCGCCTAGAACTTTAGGTCCCATCGTAAGACCGAATATTATCGGACCCGCAATCGGAATAAACGCCGGAAGTATCATTTCCCTTAAGGAAGATTTAGTAACTATATCGACGCATTTGCCGTATTCCGGCTTTCCTGTTCCTTCCATAATTCCGGGAATTTCTTTAAACTGCCTCCTGACTTCGACTACTATGTCGCCGGCGGCTTTACCGACCGACTTCATTGCAAGGGAAGCAAATATATAAGGAAGCATCGCGCCGAGGAAAAGTCCTATTAACACCATAGGCTGATGTATCGAAAACGATATTTTTTCTAGTCCGGCCTTTACGTAACCATTTTGTATCAAATTAGAATATTCTCCGAAAAGAACGATAGCCGCAAGAGCCGCAGAACCTATAGCATATCCTTTCGTTACGGCTTTGGTAGTATTGCCGACTGCGTCAAGGGCATCGGTAGTTTCTCTGACGTCTTCGGGAAGTTCGCTCATTTCCGCTATGCCGCCGGCATTATCTGTTATAGGCCCAAACGAATCTACGGCAATAACCATACCGGACATAGAAAGCATGCTGGAAGCCGCAATAGCGACGCCGTAAAAACCTGCGAAGTGATAAGAAATCAAAATACCGAATACTATCGCTATAACGGGAAGCGCAGTCGCCATTTGTCCGACTGCAAGTCCTGCTATAATATTTGTGCCGTGGCCCGTTGTAGATGCTTCCGCTATGGATTTAACCGGAGAAAACTCAGTCGATGTAAAATAATCGGTTATTACTATAATTAATCCTGTTAAAACAAGACCTACAAGCGAAGCATAATAATAATTTATTGCTGAATATTTACCTACATGCTGCATAAAAGCTTCAGTAAAGAAGTAATATGCAATTGCGGAAACTATTCCTGTAACGAATAATCCTTTATAAAGACCCTGCATAATTTTTTCTTTAGTAGGAGCGCTTACGAAAAATACGCCGATTATCGAGGTAAAAACCGCAATACCGCCCAAAAGAAGCGGGTAAAGTATACCGTGCATTAAACCGCTGCCGCCTCCGTTTAATCCTGCTTTAAATGTCGAATATGCAAGCAGTATAGACGCAATAATTGTAACCGCAAAAGTTTC
Source organism: bacterium (assembly GCA_021789455.1). Next base: position 3,582 of record JAJYJN010000040.1, read on the forward strand.
AAATACGTCTGCCGCCATACCCGCACAGTCGCCTACGTTATCTCCGACCTGGTCTGCAATAACCGCGGGGTTTCTTGGGTCGTCTTCCGGAATTCCGGCTTCTACTTTTCCGACGAGGTCTGCACCCACGTCTGCCGCTTTAGTATATATGCCGCCGCCAAGCCTTGCAAATACGGAAATAAGACTGCAACCGAAAGCGAAACCTATCAATGAATTTATTACACCTTCAAGCCCGCTCGTATGTTTTCCGATTAACATAAAAACCGATATACCTAGTACGCCGAGACCTAAAACCATTAAACCAGTAACAGAACCGCCTTTAAATGCAAACTTCAATGCAGGTTTTACGCCTTTATGGGCAATCTGGGCAGTTCTTATGTTCGCTCGCACAGCATTAAACATGCCTAAGTAACCTGCCAATGCCGATAAAAAAGCGCCCAAAGCGAATCCGCATGCCGTAAGAAGTCCGAACTGAGGCACCCATAATCCGCCGATAAGTATCAATACGAAAATGACGATACCGACTATAGCTACCGTCCTGTACTGTCTGTTAAGAAAAGCCGTGGCGCCTTCCTGAATAGCCTTGGCTATCTGTTTCATTCTGTCCGAACCTTCGTCCTGCTTCATAGCCCATACCGTTACCGCTATGCTGTAGATAACGGCGATAAGACCCGCAATAATTCCGAAAATCATTGCTTTGTCAAATAGACTCATAACCTAAAACCCCCTAAATTAAATTTTTAATTATTATTAAAATTTCTTTAACATTACACATGTTAAAGCATTAATTATTGCTTAGGTTTTTAGCTTTTTCTTTTAAATTTGCAAAATATACGGCAACCGGTCTGTAAGCAAGATGCGACCATTTAGAAAAAGGAACTTCTATTACAAGCATCGGAAATAATATCATTAAATGAATCAGGTATATATAAAAAATAGCCGATACCGAATAGTTATAAACTATAGCCGCCCTGAGCAAAACTCCGCTGACTGCGGTTAAGAACAACAGCGTTACGAACATCCAGTCGGTATGATGGGAAAATTTGCTTCTTTCTATTTTCTTAGAAAATCTTTTAATTATAAAATATATAGTTCCGAAAATTAATCCTATACTGGCAAAATAATCGAATAAAACTATATGAAGATACGGCATGCTGTTTTCGCTTTGAAACCAGTCTAAGAAAAAAACGATGGCTACAAACAGGGATACATAGCTTATCATTAAAAAAAGATGTGCAAGCCAAAAATTATACTTTCCCGAAGCAAGTTTTTTTGATGCAGACTCTTCGGAATCGTCGCATTTTGCATATCTGTACTGCGTAAAAAAATTGAATATTAACGACCAAGCCTCAGTAACGTAAAGACTCAAAGGGATTTTCACGCTTTTATCGCTCAATACCGTCTTGCGGTACATATTGTATATGAAAGACGTCAGCATAATTGCAAGAAAAGCCGATATAGGCCAGTCAAAGAAATAATCTACTTTATCAGGAGATACCGCCTGCGCAAGAGTCGCTCCGGCGGCAGGATGAAGTCCGAATATAACCGCCCACTCAAGCAAAACTCCCAGCGCTACTATTAATATTGCGATGTACTCTGCATATTTAGACTTATATAATATTTTGGAAATCCCCGTCCAGTCGTATGCGCTTATTAAAAAACGGCGCAGCGACATCATAAGTTCGCCCGGTTCTGCTTTCCTTGGGCAGTTCTTGGAACATTCACCGCAATAATAGCATAACCACGGGTCTAAATCGGCGGTCAGCTGTTCTTTCATTCCCCATCCCGCCATTATCATTTCTTTTCGCGGAAACGGCCTGTCCTCCGTCGACAAAGGACATACCGCGGAACACGTGCCGCACTGAAAGCATTTTTTAAAATTGCTTTCGCCTACTTCTTTTATATATTTAACCAACTCGTTGTCGGTCTTAATAACTGTGTTATTCAAAATATCCTCCCTATCTTAAAAGCCTTTATATGGATTTGGTCCAAGAGATTTAACTTTATTAACGAAGTCTTCGACTATTTCCGGCAGTTTCATATAGTCGGTATATTCGAGCTGAACCTGCCTGACTCTTTCTTCTTCCAGAACAAGCCTTGTAAGTGTTTCCTTCAGGTTTCCCATTCTGTAAGAAGCCAGTTCCGAACCTTTCGTGAAATGGCACTGATAGTCGTCTCCGTATTTACAGCCCAGCAAAAGAATGCCGTCTATGCCTTTCGAAAGAGCGTCGGCATACCATACGTTATTTATAGAGCCGAGACATCTTACCGGAATAACCCTTATATTGGAAGATAATTGCATTTTATTTAATCCAAGTACGTCTAATGCAGGATAAGCGTCGTTTTCGCATGCAAACACAAGTATCCTGTAATTTTCGTCGGTCGGATCTTCCGGAACGTACGTGCTTTTAATCATAGAACCTATAATATCCGGCGAATAATTTTTAAACGATATTATTCTTACGGGACATGCGCCCATGCATATGCCGCATCTCCTGCATCTTTCCGGATTATACTGCGGCGTTCCTTTTTCGTCTTCGTCTATTGCGCCGAAAGGACATTCTTCGGTGCATCTTTTACACTGCGTACATCTTGGAAGGTCAAAAAATGGGTATGTAGTATCGTTTGAACGGGGGTGAACCGCCCTGCCTTTAGAAGTCTGCTCGATGCATTGTATAGCCTTTAAAACCGCTCCTTTAGCATCGTCAACCGAAAAAACCGTATCTAAAGGCATTCTTACCGAACCGGCGGGATATATTCCCGTCCTTCTTGATTCGTAGGGGAAGCATATAAAATTTGAATCCGGAAATCCGTAAACAAGGTCGGGCATTTCTTTACCCTGCCTGTAGGAAAGGTTTAACAAGCCGCTTTTCGGAACCTGAGCCGTCGAAACGGGCACGGAAGGCGGGCAGGATGCTCCGCTTGCAGACTGTATGTTTCCTACGTTTAAAGATGCGGCATTATCTTTTAATTCTATCTCTCCGGAATTCGGAACCATACCCGTAGCGAGAACTACCATTTCCGTATTTATATCGATATCTCCTCCAAAGAGGGTATCTTTTACTTTAACGCCAATGGTATTTCCGCTCTTGTCGAGCGATACGCCGGATACAATGCCTTTAACCATAAAAATACCTTCGTCGTCCTGCATTTTTCTGTAAAAGTTTTCGTATTCGCCCATAGTTCTCATATCTTTGTATATAATGTAAACATTTGCATCTGGATTGTTCTTTCTGATTAAAGCGGCTTCTTTTAAGGAAGACATACAGCAAACGGTCGAACAGTAAGGAAGATGATTTTCGTCCCTTGAACCCGCACACTGAACAAACAATACCGACTTAACCGGCTTGCCGTCCGATTTTCTTTTTAATGCAAAATTTTCGGATTTTCCGTTGTCTGAAAGTTCGGAAAAAAGTTCCTCTAATTCTACGTTTGTTAAAATATCCGGCGTTAACCCGTATCCAAGATTATCTAATTTTTTTGCGTCGTAAGGCTTCCAGCCTGTGGCAACGACGATAGAACCCGCAATCTCTTTAACAGGCTCAGAACCTGAATTTCCTTCCGACGATTCTATTTCTACGTTGAATTTGCCGGGAGCTCCCGATATAGACTTAATTTTAGAATTTTTATATATTTTTATTTTATCGGATTTTTCCGCTTCGTTTATTAGCTCGCCTAATCCTTCCATTATCCAAGTATTTTTATCGAAAGGCGGCTTGGTTTCCCATTTTTTATATTTTGAAAAAGGAAATCCGCCGAGATTCTGCTTTTTTTCGACAAGAATTACGCCGTAACCCGCTTTTGCGGCGTTGACGGATGCGTTTAAACCGGTAACTCCGCCGCCTACTACGAGAACGGTTTTGTTAAGCTCCTGAATTAAAGGTTCCGGAAATGCAGATTTTTTTGCTCTCGATGCACCCATATTTATATAATCTTCGGCAAGAAGCTGGGTATTATTGTCGTTCGGCGGGCTTATCCATATAACGTGCTCTCTTAAGTTTACCCTTTCGGTATGAATAGTAAACTGGTCGAAATTAAAAACGTCCTGTTTGGCGCGCATCGAACAGGCGGCTATTACTACTTTATTTATCTTTTTTTCGGAAATATCGTTTTTTATGAGATTTATGCCTTCCGGTCCGCAGAGAAACTCATGGCTTACGCATACTAAAGGCTTATTGGAATCTTTCGCGGTATTGATTAATCTTTCCACATTAAGACTTTTTCCGATATCGCAGCCGGAACATATATAAATCCCCAAATTATTATCCATTTTAACTCCTTCCTAAATAATATCTATAATAATATCTTTTATTATTTTGCGTTATGCTGAATTACCGATAATGCCGCCGACGTCGCCGATTGTCCCGACATATAAACATCCAGAGGAAATCTTGCTACGCCTGCCGAAAATATTCCTTGTTTAAAATTATCGTTAAATATAAATCCGTTTTCATCGATATCTATTTTAATATCTTCGTCTATTTTTATTTCCTTAAGGTCGTCTTTGATGTTTGACGCCATTCCGGCGGCAAGAACCACCATTTCCGCCCTGACTTTATTTTTTTTGCCGGAAATCATATCTTCGACGTCTAAAAGAAGGTCGCCGGTTTCATGGTCTTCGGATATTTTGCCGACTACTCCTTTATTAAATTTTATTTTTTCGTCGCTTTTAACTTTGTTTAAAAAATTTTCGTATCTGCCCGGCGTTCTTAAATCTATATAAAATATGACCGGCGAGGATTCAGGATTTTTATCCCTCAAATACATCGCCTGCTTTAAGGATGCCATGCAGCAAATTGCGGAGCAATATGGAAGATGGTTCTCGTTTCTTGAGCCTGCGCATTGAATAAACGCCACGTTTTTAACTTCCTTTCTGTCGGACGGCCTTAAAATTTTTCCGCCGGTAGGACCGTTTTCTGCGGCAAGCCTTTCCATTTTTACGTTTGTAATAACGTTTTTATATTTACCGTATCCCAAATTTTCTAATTTTTCAACTTCATAAGGCTTCCAGCCCGTTGCAAATATGATATCCGATACGGTTAATTCGATAACGTTCTCTTTTGCATCCAAGTTGATAGCACTGTATCTGCATGCTTCTTCGCATTTTTTACATGCCGAAAATTTGCAGTATTTATCATCTACGCTGTATTTAAGCGGAAAAGAAGATATCGCAGGCATAAATATCGCTTTAGTATTATCCATGCCGTAATTGAAATCGTTAGGTCTTTCTTCAGGGCAAACCTTAGCGCATTCTCCGCATACCGTGCAGTTATCGTTTATATACTGCGGTTTTTGTTTTATTTTTACTTTATATCCGGTTCCTTCTTTCGCTTTTGTTATTTCTTCGACGTTTGAAGAAACTAAAAAATTTA
>JAJYJN010000041.1 GCA_021789455.1 bacterium
ATATTGCCGGCTTTGTCCTCTTTTGTATTTTCGGGCATGAAATTTTAATCCCTCCTGTAACTATAAGTAATAATCATAAAATAAATTTCTTGGCTAAATAATTTATTAATCTTAATCCTAAATCCAAGGCAAATATAAAAAGCAGTAAAACAACAGACGCGGCTTCCGCTTTATAATGAAGTATTTTTGAAGGTTCATGTATGTATATAAATATAAGCATCGCCAAGTCCCCGACCGCGCCGCCGGGACCGGTAACGCCGGTAGGCATGCCGGTATTATAATAGTTGGTAAATAAGAGTGGCGCCGTCTGTCCGATTATATTCATTACTCCCAGCAATATCCCGATAAATATCCCTCCGAGGGCGGCTTTTAGTATGACAGCGCGCGTAGCCTGCCATTTTGTGGCACCAAGCGCGAGAGCGCCTTCAATGTAGCTCGCCGGAATCTGGTTAACCGCCTGCTCCGTTAAAAGCGTAATAATCGGGGTCATGATAAAACCAAGCGTAAGCCCGCCGGCAAGAGCCGAAAATCCGAAATGAAAACCCGGACCGGCATTTGTAGAAAAAACATAAAACCCTACTATACCCCAAACTATCGATGGGATGCCTATCATGAGTTCGTTTAAGAGCCTAAGAAAACTGTTAGTCCTTTTTTTACCGAAAAGCGACAGGTACAAGCCGGTGCCTACGCCTATAGGAACCGCGAGAATCGAGGCGATTACGATAAGGTACACGTCTCCTATAACCGCGTTTAATATTCCGCCTTCCGCACCTATGGGAAATCCGGTGGGCAGGGTAGATACAAATCGCCAGTTAAGATATTTATATCCTATGGAAAACGCTTTATATATGATGTGAAAAACAGGAAAAGAACCGATAATAAACGCAGTTACCGCAAAAAATACGGCAACGTTATTATAAAATTTTTTCCTTTTAAGATATCCCTTGTTTGAGGGAAATATCGGCGCCTGCGAATGTTGTTCCATTCTGTTTCCTTAATCCGCTGAATGTTTTATAAATAATGGATTCCCGCCATCTTTTGCCTGCATCAAAGGTATACTTCGATAAACGTAGGCAAAAGATATGGCGGTAATGACAAAAAAGTAATAAAGCTTCGATTGATTATTTTTGAAATCAGCCTCCGCCAAACTGCGACCGGCTGAACCTTCCGCCTATAACCCTGTTTAAGATATTTCTTCCCACTATATTAATTATAAGGCTGGTTAACAAAAGCAAAAGCGCTAATTCTACTTCCGCGGAAGCGTATATGGGGCTTATTACCGCAAAAGTAAACGTGTTCGCGAGCAATGAGGATATGGTGTAACCTACGCTGAATAAAGATTTAGGCACTACCGCCTGATTGCCTATTAAAAGCACTACGGCTATCGTTTCCCCTATAGCCCTCCCGAAACCTAAAATTATTCCTCCGTATATGCCGTTCAACGCATATGGAAGGGAAACGTCTTTTATAACGTCTAATTTTGTGGCGCCCATAGCAAGCGCGCCGTCTTTGGCGAGCTTTGGAACGGAAGCCAAAGAATCCTTGGTAATAGAGGATATTATCGGCAAAATCATAAACGCGACTATAATGCTTGCGGCAAGAATTCCGTAGCCGATATTTTCCTCGACTTTTAAAAACGGGACGCCGGAAAAATGTGCGTTAAAAAACGGCTCTACCGATTCCCTCAGCCACGGGACAATCGTTAAGACGCCCCATACTCCGAAAACGACGCTGGGTATCCCTGCAAGCATTTCGACTATTACCGTAAAAACGCCCCTTAAAAAAAAGGGGCAGTATTCCTGTAAGAATATTCCTATACCGAAACTAAAAGGTATCGCGAATAATAAAGATAAAAAAGTAACCAGAAAAGTTCCGGCGATAAAAGTCAAGGCGCCGAAAATTTCTTTGGGAGGATTCCATTCTTTAGTCCATAAAAAAGAAATGCCGTACCTTACGATAGACGGATAGCTGTAATAAAGTATAATTATTATGGAAATTAAAAAAACCAAAACTACCGACAGGACGAAAACCGAGAGGATAAATTTAAAAAGGTCGTCTTTATATTTTAAGGTAAACATTGCTTAGTTTGTATTTGTTTATTGTTTTGCGTTCAATTTTTTTTAATTATAGCACATTCGTTTTAATTTTTCTAAAAAAAATATAACCGCCGCAGGTACAGGATTTGCGCGTTCAAAAATAAAGCTGGAAAATAAAGGGACGGCATTTAAAACCGTCCCTTTATTTTCGTTATTTTTTAAATTTAAATCCGTAGTGCTTTATTTTTTTGCTTATTTTACCTGAGCAAGAAGTTTCTTAACATTTGGCATAACTGATTTGGGTAGCGGAGCAAAACCGGTTTTAACGGTATATTTAACCGACTGACCCGGACCGAGCGCCCAGTTTACCAAATCCTTAATAGACTTTGTAGTAGCCGTATTCGGCTGCGTTTTCTTTATCATCCAAAATTCAAAGTTGGAATCGGGATACGCGTTCTTTGCCGAAACGTTCCATACTATGGATTTATCGAAATCGGCGGGGAAATCTCCCTGTTTTAAAGCCGAGTTTGCCGCGGCAGCAATAGTTTTAACCGAACCAACCACGTAATTACCGGCTTTGTTAAGAAGCGCGGCGCTTGCGAGATGATATTCCATAACCCAGCCCAGCCCTACGTAACCTATTCCTCCGGAAGTGCTTTTAACGGCGGCTACGACTGCATCGCTTCCGAGATAACCGCTTCCGACGGGCCAATCCGGCGAGAGGCTTCTGCCTACTTTCTTTGCCCATGCCTTGGAAGTATCGTTTAACAGGCTTGTAAAGTCGAATGTCGTTCCGCTCGCGTCAGCCCTGTGGACGACGAATATATGAAGATTGGGAAACTTATACTGCGGGTTTAATTTCTTAAATACCGGATTGTCCCAGTTGTTGATTTTACCCATATAAATTTCGGCGACTAATTTAGGCGTCATTTTGATGTTCGCGCCGTTAGGTATTCCGGGAATATTATAAATTACCTGAGCATCGTCGAGAGCCACTGGAACGTTTACAAGGTTGGGATATCTCTTTTTAAAGCTTTTGGTAAGATAAGCGTCTGACGCTCCGATAGTAATATTGCCGTCAGCCGCGTTAGAGATTCCGAATCCCGAACCTGTTCCGGCAACCGAAACCGTAACGCCGGGATGAAGCTTTTGATACTTGACCGCCCAGACAGAATTTAACGGGTAAAGCATTGTAGAACCTGAAATAGTGATAGTTCCGGCAGGCGTCTTTGCGCCGGAAGCGGGAGCTTTAGACTTCGCGCAGCCCGCTGTAAAAAAAGATAAGGCAAGAACGGCTGAAGCGACCGTTAATCCCCCGAGCATCTTTTTCATACTGCTTTTGTTCATAAAATCTCCTCCGTGAATTAAAATTAAAATTAATCTCGCATCCTAAAAATTTATCTTTTTTATTTGCTTTAATTTATATTAACAGATTATTGTTACAATTTTATTACATTTATGTTAAATTTTTGTAACAATATTTAATTTACTTTAATTTATTAGTTATATTTTTTATTATATAATTTAGAAGCTGTGATATAATAACTCCGTTAAAATAATAAATAATTATTAATTAATACTTTTTGGAAGGAGGGCATATGAATGAATACTCTCAGCGTTTATAATCCGGTAAAAATCCATTTCGGAGCTGGGTTAATAGCCGAAACCGGTAAAATAGCAAAGAAATATTCCGATTCCGCTTTAATAGTAACCGGTAAAAACTCCATGCAAAAAACGGGAACTTTGGGCAGGCTCTTAAAGACTTTAGAAGACGCCGGTATTAATCCGACGGTGTATGACAAGATTACCCCTAATCCCACTATAGAACAGATAGACGAAGCGGCAGGAATAGCCCGGGAAAAGCATATAGGGCTGGTTATAGGTCTTGGCGGAGGGAGTCCGCTGGATTCCTCGAAAGCGATAGCCGCCGCCGCCAAAGGCGATATACCGGTATGGAACTATTTAAAAACGCCCGCGAAGGAAGCTCTGCCGGTTATAACTATAGTATCGACCGCGGGAACCGGCAGCGAAGTCAACAGATATTCGGTTATGACGAACCCTGAAACATCTGAAAAACCAGGTTTCGGTTATGAATGTATGTATCCGAAAGAGGCGATAATCGACCCGGAAATTATGCTGTCTATGCCGCCTTACGTAACAGCTACTACCGGCTTCGACGTTTTCGTACATGTATTTGAGGCTTTTACCGGAAAAGCAAAAAACGCTTTTTCTTCGGCATACTGTATGCAGGCGTTTTACCTTTTAAAAGACAATTTGATTAAATCATACGGCGAACCGGACAATATCGAAGCTAGAGGGAATATGGCTCTGGCATCGGCTCTTGCCGGACTCGCGATAGATATTTCTGGCGTCGGCATAATACACGCCATAGAACATCCGGTATCGGGAAATTATCCTGCTATAGCCCACGGCGCGGGTCTTGCCGCCTTAACGGTGGAATCCATGAAATACAACCTTAAAGCATGTAAAAGAGATTTTATGCTTATAGCCCACCACTTCGGAATTAAGAGAGCCGGAAAAAGCGACGACGAATACGCGGGGGCTTTAATAGAAAAGACCGGTGAAATATTAGCCGCTTTAAATTTAAACATAGGGCTGAAAGACCTTGGCGTCGAAAAAGACAAGCTTGCCAAAATTGCCGGAGAAGCTTTCACGACTATGGGTTTTGCCGTTCAAAACAATCCTGAAACCGCCGGCGAAAAAGAAGTTTTGAGGCTTTTAGAAGCAAGCTATTAATAAATAATAAATTTAAAAATTTTATTTTTGGAGGTTTCATGTTTTCAACATTCAAATTGAGATTATATGTTGCCGCGCTTGCCATGTTTGTTATTTTTTTAGTTTTAAATTTTTTACTTCTGGGCTTTATAGGCAAAATAAAAAACAGGTCATACATTCAAGCCGTTTTGGGTTCCACCTCAATTTCGCTTCTCAGGGTCGACAGGGACGTCGCAAGCATAATCTATCTTGCCAAGCTAAGAAAATCCAATCTTGAGATTGCTAATCTTAATAAAAAAACATACGATGCGACCGCCATAGATAAAAAAATAAACAGCTATGTAAATAAAATTAAATCTTACAGAAAAAATAACGTAATTGCCATAAACGGCTTTTATTCAGGATTTAAAAACGAAAAATTTAAAGAGATTTACGGAATAAAAAAAGCTTTGCTTAAAAGACCGGGCAGTTTGAAAAATAAAGCCTCCGAACAAAAAATGTCGGAGCTTAAACAAATTATGGCTAGTTACAGGCCCAATATGGCAAAGTTATTGCAAAATCCAAGCAAGGAAGCATTAAAGATGAATCCTGAATATTTTAACGATAATATCGATAAAATTATAAAACTGCTGGATTTCGACAGGTACGAAATGTCTTCCGGAATGAGCAAAAAAATTAATTTTTTATACGGCTTGTTTATCGCGGCGCCTTTTATTATGCTTATCGCGCTTTTGTCCGTCAGTTTTTATTTCAAAAAATTTTTAATAGACGAACTCGAAATAGCAATTAAAAAGGTACACGAGGTAGCGGACGGAGATTTGTCCTCGAAAATAAAAGTCAACGTAAATCCTAAAAACGAAATAGGAAGATTGATAAATCACGTAAATACGCTTATCGAATCTTTTTCAAGCAATGTAAAATCTATAAGCAAGGCGGCGGCTTCTATTTCGGGACAGGGCGAAGAACTGAACCATTCCTCTAAAGAACTAGAAGATAATTTAGAAAACATGAAGCAAAACAGTACTTCGATTATTGAATCGATAAAGCAGATAACATACGCTATTCTTGAGGTAGCGAAAAATTCTAACTCGGGCGTTCAGGAAGCAGACCGTACCCAAAAAGCCACGGAAGAAGGATACGACGCCGTTAAAAATGTAATCAAAGAGATAAATTCCATTGAAACAGCCGTAGATAATACATCGTCAGTCATGGAAGAACTTGGCGCGTCTTCGCAAAAGATAGGCGATATCATTGCTGTAATAGACGAAATTGCCGACCAGACAAACCTGCTGGCGCTTAACGCCGCGATTGAAGCCGCAAGGGCGGGAGAACAGGGAAGGGGGTTTGCGGTAGTAGCCGACGAAGTGCGAAAACTTGCCGAAAGAACTTCCAAGGCGACAAAAGAAATTACCGCTACTATAACATTCATTCAGGACGATACGGCAAAAGCCATTGACTCTATGCGTAACGGAAAAAATAAGGTTAAAAACGGGGTCGAAGTGGCAAAAAAAGCCGGAGAAAGCATAGCGGCAATAAAGGAACTGACGAACAGGCTTAAAGATATGATTACACAAATCGCGGCGGCAACCGAAGAGCAGTCCACAGCCGCGGAAGAAATATCAGCTTCTTCAGATTTAATATTGAAGGCTCAGGAATCTACCTACGCCAGCACTGCGCATATTCAGGCAAGCTCGCAGGAGTTGTCTAATCTGGCTTCGTTATTGACGAAAAATATCAGCATTTTTAAGCTTTAAAAAGCTGGAAATAAAGCCGCTATATTTATATTTATATTTATTTGCTTACAGGTTCTTTATAATTTCCGAAGCGATTTTATTGTCGTATAAGCCGTTATAGTTTGTTTTGAGTTCTTTCATTATAACGCCGATTTCTTTGCTGTTTTTTTCTTTAGAAATCTGCTCGATGCGGGACTTCGTTTCTTCATGCGACCAAGTTTTTGGAATATAAGATAAAAGTACCTCTTTTTCCTTTAAAAGTTCGGAAACGTCTTTGTTATTTGCCGTAAGTATTTCGGCAGACTGTTCCGTCTTTTTAACCCATGATTTTATTATTTTAAATATATCGTCGTCGCTTACGACATTACCGTGATTCTTTTCTTTAGTCAGCTTTAACGCGTCGTTAAGAATCATAGTGAGTATATTCTTTCTTGTGCTATCGTTATTTTTTCTGGCTGTAATAAAATCCGCTTTAATTTTTTCGTGCAGCGTCATTGCTTTATTCTCCTTAGTAAAATTTAAAAAATTTTATCATAATCCATAAATTATGTCAAAACGGGGTATTGCCCGAAACAGGGGATGCTTACCGAAAAGTCTTAAATACCGCGGCATAGTGAGATATTCGGGAAAGAATCCGCTTTTCAAGCTACCCTTCTTCTGAAAAGTAATCGGAATCAATTTTCTATTAATTTTTATATTGACTTAGTCAACAACTTAGTTTATTATTGATACTGTATAAATAATATTAATAATAAAATCAGGGCGGTAAAATAACTATGAAAAAGGTTAATATTCACGAAGCAAAAACTAATTTTTCAAAACTTTTGAATTATGCAATGGAAGGCGAAGAAATTATTATCGCAAAGGCAGGAAAACCAGTCGCAAAATTACTTCCTATCGGAGAAAAAAAAATAAAAAGAATCCCGGGCTTATTTAAAGACTATATAGAATTTTACGAAGATTTAGAAAAACCTTTACCGGAAAAAACAATTAAGGAATTTTATAAATAATGGCTTATTTACTAGATACCCACGTTCTTTTGTGGTTTAGTTCCGGCGACCGTTTGCTGTCTGAGAAGGCTAAAAGTATTATCGAAAACGGCGAAAACGAAATTTATTTAAGTTCTATCTCTGTATGGGAGTTAAGCATCAAGGCAAGGCTAGGAAAACTTAGATTAAAAAAAGATTTAAAACAATTTATAACCGAAAATATCGTCGAATATTCTATCATACAACTTCCCGTAAATATAGCCCATGCTTTAGAAATATCTAAATTGCCGGATATCCATAAAGATCCGTTTGACAGGATGCTCATAGCTCAATCGTTAGTCGAAGATTTAACGATTATTACGTCTGATGAATTTATAAGCCGTTACGACGTTAATACGATTTGGTGATTTGGCATTCAGACTTTAATTCATATTATGGAAAGAGAAGCTTTTATTCGGGCGGCAATAATGCGTCCCTTAAGTTCTTCGAGTATTTAAAAATAATCGCCTGGAATTTTCTCTTTGGGTAATTTGTTTTTTACTTCCATATCTTATATTTAAATTGTGCTGCAATATTATCTTTTATATTTTTAATATTTCGGTATATGTAAATTTTACACATACTAACACCGGTTTATATTGTCAAATAAATCATTTCGTTATATTACAATTCAAGCCCTATATTATTTAGCTGCTTTTTAATCTCTTCATTCTAACTCTTTTAATTCTATCAGAAAAATTGCATAAGACAAATAAAATAACAGATGGGTTTTGGGGATAAACCGGCTGGAAAGGCTTAAAACAGCTTGTTTTAAGTGGCGCGCCCAGAGAGATTCGAACTCCCGGCCTACAGATTCGTAGTCTGACGCTCTATCCAGCTGAGCTATGGGCGCATGGTTTGGATATTTTAAGTTTTAATACAATTTAAATACGGCTGGCGTCTTGCGGCTTTTCCATATTTTTTATTTATTATACATTGCAATAATTTTTATTGCAAATCCGCAGATAATTTATTATCTTATTGTTTTGCACGGTCAAATAATATATAATATTTGCTTTAATGCTAGCATTAATATCCGCCCCCGTAGCTCAGTAGGATAGAGCAGAGGTTTCCTAAACCTTTGGTCATCGGTTCGATTCCGGTCGGGGGCACCATAATCCGCCTGTAATCTTATAAGCTTAAATTTTCTTACAATAAGGCAATCATCCATTTATTTTTTTGCCGTATTGCTCTCGATATCCATCAAAACTAAAATCAACTCGGCATATGCCCATATTAATAAAAATACCAATATCGTGACTATAATTCCGCCGAACAAAGAAAAGAAAAAAGATGAAACCGCCGACCCGAAATTAAATCTTCCAGCGCCGAACATCTCGGACATTTTTCCGGCTTCGTCCGCCCAGACAAAAGACATTATTAAACTGCCGATTA
>JAJYJN010000042.1 GCA_021789455.1 bacterium
ACGAAAAGTCCGATACCGGTGCATTTGCGCAGTCTAAAGAGTTTGTTTTAAGATTTGCCGGAGATTTCGGACTTTTTTCGATGCTTAAAGACGCTAAAATGAGTTATAAACAGCTTCCGCTCAGATTCTACGAAATCTCAAAGAGTTTCAGATATGAAAAAAGCGGAGAGTTGTCGGGTTTAAGAAGGCTGAGAGGCTTTACTATGCCGGATATTCACAGTTTCTGCTTAAATTTAGAAGAAGGATTTAACGAATATCAGGTTCTTTACAGAACATACGCCGACCTCGCCGAGGGAACCGGCATCGAATACGCCGTAGTTTTCAGAATCGTAAAAGAGTATTACGACAAATATAAAGACAAGATAATAGAACTTTTAAAATATTCTAAAAAGCCCGCGCTTATCGAAGTCCTGTCCAAAATGAAGCATTACTGGGCGCTTAAACACGAATTTCAAGGAGTTGATTCCGTAAACGGCTCCTGCCAGCTTTCTACGGTTCAGCTCGACGTCGAAGACGCTAAAAGGTACGGGCTGAATTATACGGCCGAAACAGGGGAAAAAACCGGCTGCATAATATGCCATTCGTCCGTAGGCGCAATTGAAAGATGGATGTATCTTATATTAGAAGAAGCGCTTAAAAAAAATATCCCCGTTTTTCCTTTATGGCTTAGTCCTACGCAGGTCAGGATAATTCCCGTATCGGATAAGTTTATGGATTTCGCCCTCAAGCTAAAGGAAGATATGTACAAGTCCGATATAAGAGTAGATATAGACGACAGGGATTTCAGCCTCGGTAAAAAGATTATGTTTGCCGAAGAGGAATGGGTTCCGTATATTGCGGTAGTCGGACAGAAAGAGTCCGAAAGCGGAGTCCTTTCCGTCAGAAACAGGTATAAGGAAAGGAAGAATTTTAATTTTACGCCGCAGGAATTTATAAAAGAAATAAAAGCCGGAACGGAGGGTATGCCGTACAGGAGACTCATTTTGCCCGATATGCTTTCAAAAAGACCCATATTCGTCGGATAAAACAAGAAAAATATAATATAATATAAATATTAAAACAGGAGATAATCCGGGTTATGGATAATGCATTAAACGAAGTTGCAATAAAAGACGAGACTTCAGTCAGGAAAAGCGTTAATTTAAAATTGGACGAAACGAAGACGCAGGAACTTCTGCAAAAGAAGCTCGAAGCCGCCGCAAAAAAGGCTAACATAAAAGGTTTCAGGCCGGGCAAAGCGCCTGTTTCTATCATTAAAAAATATTACGAGCAGGAACTGCTCGAAGAAGCCGCCGCCGAGATTTTAAACGATGACTTCAGGAAAATCGTTTCGGAAAAAGGCATATATGTAATAGGAACCCCGACGCTCGAAAAGAAAACGGAAAACGAATATTCGATATCGTTCGACGTTATGCCGGAAGTCAAAAATTTAAATTTAAATATTAAGGTTAAAAAAAATAAAAAACGCGATATAACGGAAGAAGTTATCGAGGAAGAAATCAATTTCCTTCTTGAAAGGCTTGCGGACCAGGAAAAATTAGACGATTCGGCCGCCATAAACCGGAACGATAAATATTTCGTTAAAATAGATTACATAACCGTCGATGAAACCGGCAAAGAAGTTGACAGCGCAAAAGATTATTCGATAAGCCTTAATTCGAGCATTATAGACAAAACGTTCGAGTCTTCTTTTATAGGCAAAAAGAAAGGGGACAGCTTTGAATTCGACGACAAAGAAAGAAAAGTCGTCGTTAAAGGTTTTATTAAAGAAATAGACAAAAAAATCCTGCCGGAGTTAAATGCCGAAACTATTAAAAATTTCGGCGATTTCAAAGACGTTTCCGAATTCAGGAAATACGTAGAAAAAAGCCTTAACGAATATGAGGAAAAGAGATACAAGGATGCTCTGAGGGCTTCTATATCGGAAGAACTTGTGAACCTGAATCCCGTCGAACTTCCCGAAAGCATGGTAGAGGAAGATGCTAAATCCAGACTCGAAGAAATGAAAAAACAGGGTAAATACAAAGATATAAATGAAAAACAGGCAGGGGAGTTTATGGGCATATTACGAATTATGGCTAAACGGGATATCGCGCTGTATCTTCTGCTGTCCGAAATAGAAAAAACGGAAAATATAACGGTAACCGAATCGGATTTGGAAGAATTTTATAAACATACGGCCGCCCTGTCCAATATGAAAGAGGATGAAGTTAAAGGCTTTTATTCAGCTAAAGAAGCGCAGGAAAATTTGAAGCATGCCTTGCTTGAAGATAAGACGTTTGATTTTCTTATACAAAATAAGGTATCATATATTGAAGAATAATAAACTAATGCAATAATTAATTGCCGACTAATACGGAGAATAATAAAATGTCGCTTGTACCTATAGTAGTCGAACAAACGCACAGAGGGGAAAGGTCGTACGATATATACTCCCGCCTTCTAAAAGACAGGATTATCTTTATAGGAGAAGCTATCGACGACACATTTGCCAATCTTATTATAGCACAGCTTTTGTTTCTCGAATCGGAAGACCCCGAAAAGGATATAAATATATATATTAATTCGCCTGGAGGCGTTATAACCGCCGGACTCGCCATTTACGATACTATCCAGTATATAAAGCCCGACGTTTCGACGCTGTGTATGGGCCAGGCGGCAAGCATGGGGGCGGTTCTTCTGGCGGCGGGAGCGAAAGGAAAGAGATTTGCCCTGCCACATTCGAGGATTATGATACATCAGCCTTTGGGCGGTTTTCAAGGGCAGGCTACGGATATAGATATTCAGGCGAGGGAAATTTTGAGAATGAGGGAAGAGCTTAATCAGATTTTGTCCTCTCATACCGGACAGTCGATAGATAAAATCAGGGTAGATACGGAAAGAGATTTTTTCATGAGCGGAGAACAATCGGTAGAGTATGGAATCATCGATAAAGTTGTAGAGAAAAAAGAAATTAAAAATACAAAATAATTATACAGAGGCAGTTAAAAATGGCAAAAAAAAATAATAACAACAATAACGACGATAATTACGGAAGAGAACTTTACTGCTCTTTTTGCGGAAAATCGCAGGACGAGGTCAGAAAACTTATTGCGGGACCGTCGGTTTATATATGCGATGAATGCATAAGCCTTTGCAACGATATCATATCGGATGAAGTACAGCCGGTTCCGGCAGAAGTAAAGGTTGAAAATTACCTTTATAAGCCGATAGAAATTAAGGCTTTTTTAGACCAATACGTCGTAGGGCAGGAAAGGGCTAAAAAAATTCTTTCCGTAGCCGTTTATAATCATTACAAAAGAATAGAGCATAATCTTTCATTCAAAAACGCGGAAAAACTTCATAATAATAAATCAGGCAAATCGAATACCGGCTACAATCTGCATGACAAGAGCAATAACGACGTAGAAATGCAAAAGAGCAATATTTTAATAATCGGCCCGACAGGAAGCGGAAAAACCCTCCTTGCGCAAACGCTTGCCAGAATGCTCGACCTGCCTTTCGCCATTGCCGACGCCACGACGCTTACCGAAGCCGGTTACGTCGGGGAAGACGTAGAAAGCATTTTGCTTTCTCTTTTACAGAATGCCGAATACGACGTGGAAAGAGCCCAGAAAGGCATAATATACATAGATGAAATAGATAAGATAGCAAAGAAAACCGATAACGTTTCTATAACGAGAGACGTGTCCGGAGAAGGCGTTCAGCAGGCGCTTTTAAAAATTATAGAGGGAACCGTCGCAAACGTTCCGCCTAAGGGAGGCAGAAAGCATCCGCATCAGGAGTTTATAAGATTAGATACGAGCAATATTCTTTTTATATGCGGCGGCGCTTTTAACGGTCTCGATAAAATTATAGAAAAACGGATACATCAGCAGCCTATAGGTTTTAATGCGGGAGTTAAATCGGGCAAGTCCGTCAGTCCTTACGAAATAATGAAACAGGTAGAGACTAAAGATTTATTGAAATACGGGCTTATTCCGGAATTTATCGGCAGGCTTCCGGTAACTGCCACGCTCGAAGAACTTGACGAGAAAGCCCTCATAGAGATTTTAACGAAACCTAAAAATGCGTTAATTAAACAGTATCAAAAATTATTCGAGCTTGAGGACGTAAATTTAAGATTTACCGATTCCGCTATTAAGGAAATTACGAAAAAAGCCGTAAAACACGGATCGGGAGCAAGAGGCTTAAGAACCATCCTCGAATCCATAATGTTAGACGTTATGTATGAAATACCGACTGACCCGACTATTAAAGAATGCGTAATAAATGACGATGTTATTATTAATAGCGGACAGCCTATTCTTCTTTACGAAAAGGATGCCGGAGCAAAATCGGTTTAAGTATATTAAAAAAATGTTATAAAATATGATTTTTTTTGTTGACATCTTCATTAAAAACATATATATATTATATATACTTAAGTAAAGCACCTGCAAATGTAGCATTACAGAGATGCTTAACTAAAATTAAACCATTAAAACCTTAAAATGTAAGGAGGAAGTTGGTATGACAAAAGCAGAATTGGTTGATGCAATTGCAAAATCGTCCAAGCTTACGAAAGCGGACAGCGAAAAAGCCCTTAGCGCGGCAATCAATGCCGTAATCAACGCTTTGAAAAAAGGCGATGCGGTAAGACTTGTCGGTTTCGGCACATTCGAAGTAACTAAGAGAGCGGCAAGAAAAGGCAGAAATCCGCAGACCGGAAAAGAAATTCAGATTAAAGCGTCTAAGTCGCCAAAGTTTAAAGCCGGTAAATCTTTTAAAGAAGCAGTCAATACCGGAAAGTAAACTTATTTTTCATTCAAACCCTCATTTTATCGTTTCACGGTTTTATCGATTTTTAAAAATGAGGGTTGTTTTTTGGGCGGATAGCTCAGCCGGTTAGAGCATCGGCTTTACAAGCCGGGGGTCACAGGTTCGAACCCTGTTCCGCCTACCATTGCCCCAATTTAAGCATGCGGTCAAATTTAGAATTCCCTTGACTTTTTCCTCTTATTTGTTTATCATTAAACAATCTTATATCTTGCAATTATACGGGGCTGTAGTTCAGACGGTTAGAACGCCGGCCTGTCACGCCGGAGGTCGCGGGTTCGATCCCCGTCGGCCCCGCCACTTTTTAAAATCCCTTATTTAAAAATTTCCACTTTTAATTAATTTTTGGTATAATTATAAAATTTAAAAGGGATTAATTCATAATTTTTTCGAACTTTGCGAGAGTGGCGAAACTGGTATACGCACTGGACTTAGAATCCAGCGGAGCAATCCTTGGGGGTTCGAGTCCCCCCTTTCGCACCACATATTTATTATTTTACTTTAGGAGGATTATTTTATGTCCGGTCACAGCAAGTGGAGCACTATTAAAAGAAAAAAAGGCGCTTTAGACGCAAAAAGAGGCAGGATTTTTACCAATATCATACGCGAAATTATCACAAGCACCAGAATTGGCGGAAAAGATATTTCGTCTAATCCGCGTCTCAGGCTTGCCGTCGATGAAGCAAAAGCGGCGAATATGCCTAAGGAAAATATAGAAAGGGCAATTAAGAAAGGCGCCGGCGAACTCGAAGGCGAAACTTACGAAGAGATAATATATGAAGGATACGGACCTGCAGGAGTAGCCCTCCTTATCGAAACACTAACGGATAACAGAAACAGGACGGTTTCGGAAGTAAGGCACGCTCTTTCGAGACACGGCGGAAGTCTCGGCGAATCGGGCTGCGTTATGTGGATGTTCAATAAAAAAGGCGTAATAGGATTCGATGCGGCATCCAATACCGAGGACGCTATAATGGAAATTGCCTTAGAGGCGGGAGCCGAAGACGTAAAAACCGAAGAAGACGAAATTTTAGTTTACAGCGACGTTAAAGATTTCGAGAGCGTAAAATCCGCTTTCGAGGCTAAAGGTGCAAAGGAAAAATTTTCAGAAATTTCATATATTCCCCAGACAAATATCGAACTTAAAGGAAAAGAAGCCGACCAAATGGTAAGGCTCATGGACGCGCTCGAAGAAATCGAAGGAATTCAGAACGTTTACGCAAATTTCGACATACAGGAAGCCGAAAGTTAAGCCGGCTATATATAAATATTTGCCTTGAACCGGAATTATTTATGCAGGGTTTTGAGTTATGGGCTATAGAATTTTAGGGGTTGACCCCGGGTCGAGATTGACCGGATGGGCTGTTTTAGATATCCCTTCTTTCGGCAAACCGTTCGAAATTATATCCTGCGGTTTGATAGATGCCGGGAAGAACAAGTTTCCTTCAAATCTAGGCAAAATTTACGATGAACTTAAGGAAGTCGCACTTCAATATCCGCCGGACTTTATGTCTTTAGAATCGGTCTTTTCGGGCGTAAATCCATCGTCTTTAATTAAACTGTCGCAGGCAAGAGGAGTTATATGCCTGCTCTCGTCGGCTTTGAACATAAAACTCAAAGAATATTCTCCGAGATTCGTTAAAAAAAGCATCTCCGGTTATGGAGATGCCGATAAAAGCCAGATGAAAGATGCCCTGAAGCTTATTTGCGCCTCTAACGGCGCTAACGTAACGGAGTTTTTAAACCAAAATCTTGACGATAATATATCGGATGCGCTTTCTATCGCAATTTGCTGCGCTACCGATATGGCTAATTTCGTCGGCATATAATTATATATAAAAATGATAGCATTTCTGCACGGAACGTTAATTTACAGAGATATTGAAAAATCGCTTATTATTTTAGAAACGGGCGGAGTAGGATACGAAGTATATATGCCTATGCCTAATTTTGAAAAAAATTCTGCATACGTAAGCGAAGGCACGGTTCTGAGCCTTTTTATCCACACCTACGTCAGGGAAGACAGAATAACGCTTTACGGTTTTAATACGAAGCTTCAGAGGGAAATTTTTTCGCTTCTTTTGGACGTAAAAGACGTCGGCCCGAAACTTGCCGTTACCATCCTTTCCAGCATAGATGCCGGAAATCTGATAAATATCCTGACTATGCAGGATATATCCGCGCTCTGCGCCATTAAAGGCATAGGACAGTCTAAAGCAGAGCGGATAATAATGGAGCTGAAGAATAAAATACTAAAGAAATCGGCGGCGTTTAACGATATAAAAGCAGGCGACCTCTGCATAAAGAAAGATAAATACAGGGAAAGCGAAGATGCAAATTTAAGTTCGGAAAATAAAAACGGATGCGAAATAATAAACCGGGCAATACCAGTTGAAAAACAGCCCTCCGATATAATAATGGAATCCGCTCAGGCGCTTGAGGCGCTCGGCTATTCGAGGCTCGATTCCTTTAACCTTGCAAGCAAGGTGTTCAGCGCGGTTAAATCCGAAGGAAACGTTCCGGCCGCTACCGAAGATTTAACTAAGGAATGTTTAAAGCATATATATTCCAAGAAAAATTTATAAATATCATTATGGCATCGTTTAAAAAAGAATTTAAAAGCGCGGAAGACGAAAAAAATACGAAAAATGCATCTGAAAATGAGGACGGTGCGGTGTCTCCGGTTTCTCCCGAAAAAGATGAAGCGGGCGATTTCGACAACCCCGTAAGGCCGCTATCATTCGACGAATACATAGGGCAGACGAAATTAAAGGAAAACCTCCTGATTTTTATAAACGCATCTAAAAAAAGGGCTTCGAACCTCGGACATCACGACCTCGACCACCTGCTGTTTTTCGGACCTCCCGGCCTGGGCAAGACCACTCTTGCGGGAATTATAGCAAAAGAACTCGGCGTAAACATTAAAATAACGTCCGGACCTTCGATAGAAAAGGCGGGCGATATAGCCGCTCTTTTATCCGCCGTTTCCAACGGCGATATAATCTTTATCGACGAAATACACAGACTGCCTAAGCCTGCCGCAGAAATGCTTTATCCAGCCATGGAAGATTTTAAGCTCGACATCATAATAGGCGAGGGCGCAACGGCTAAATCTATAAGAATAAGCCTGCCGCGGTTCACTCTCGTAGGCGCGACGACGAGAGCCGGACTTATCCCGTCGCCCTTGAGGGACAGGTTCGGTTTTACCGCCCGCCTTGAATATTACGACGAGGACGAGCTTGCCGCCATAGTAGCCAGAAGCGCAAAACTTTACGGCATAGGCATCGAAAACGCAGCCGCCGTCGAAATAGCCCGTCGTTCCAGGGGAACGCCACGGATAGCCAACAGGCTTTTAAGGAGGCTCCGGGATTATATGGCGCATCTCAAAAAAGACCGCATAACGCTCGAAGTAGCGAAATTCGGCATCGAAAGCCTCGGAATAGACAAACTCGGCTTAGACGCCAACGACATTCTTTTTTTAAAAACCGTCATCGAAAAATTCGGAGGCGGACCCGTTGGCATCGAAACTATAGCGCAGGCTATGAACGACGAGAAAGACACACTCGAAGACGTCGTCGAGCCTTATCTTGTCGCCTGCGGTTTTATACAGCGTTCTAAAAAAGGCAGGGTCGCTACGGAACTTGCATATAAACACTTCGGGTTAATAAAAGAAGATTCGCTGTGAACTATTTTACGCGTTACGGCGGCAAATATACGCGAAAAATAGTTCACATATGGCGCATAAAATGAATCGACGAAGGGCGGACTTATAAAAATAAAAGGGGTCGGATTTCAAATCCGACCCCTTTTATTTTTC
>JAJYJN010000043.1 GCA_021789455.1 bacterium
CTCAAAATGATGATGTATAGGCGCCATTTTAAATATTCTTTTTTTCCGCAGTTTATAAGAACCAACCTGAAATATGACGCTTAACGCCTCGAGTACAAATACGAAACCTATTATAACAAGCAGTATTTCCTGCTGCGAAACTATTGCCACGTATCCGAGAACTGCCCCAAGCGATATAGAACCGGTATCTCCCATAAAAACCGATGCAGGATAAGAATTAAACCATAAGAAGCCTATCGAAGCTCCGAACAGAGAAGCGCATAAAATAACTACTTCGCCGATATTTTTCATATAAGGTATTGACAGATAGTTCGCGAATTTATAATTGGATGCGGCATAGGAAAATATAAGATATCCGGCTATAGAAACGGCAAAAACCCCTATAGCTAATCCATCTAGCCCATCGGTTAAATTAACCGCGTTGGAAGAACCGACTATTATAAAAGCCGCGAAAATTATAAAATACGGCCCTAAATTAAGATAATAATCCTTGACAAACGGAATAACTACCAACCCTAACGATTTATCGTGAAAATATAGAACTGCTGAAACAAAAAGGGCGATTAAACTCTGGATGCCGAATTTATATTTGCCTCTAAGCCCTTTAGACGAATGCCCCCTGACTTTTAAAAAATCGTCGGTAAAGCCTATAAGCCCGAAACTTAAAAGGGTTAATAAGCCCATATAAAGATAAAAATTGTAAAGTCTGGTAAGCAACAATACAGGAATTAAGACGCTGAATAATATCAGCAACCCTCCCATAGTAGGAATATCTTTCTTCTCGCTTATATGGGATTTAGGTCCGTCTTCCCTCACGACCTGTCCTATTTTCATTTTTTTTAATATTTTAATAAATATCTTTCCGAACGCAATAGATAATATTAACGAT
This sequence comes from bacterium, assembly GCA_021789455.1. The sequence goes on from JAJYJN010000043.1 coordinate 890, forward strand.
AAAATTATCGCATAGGACGACCTGAAAGTTATATACCTAAAAAAATCTATATTAAAATTTAACATTGTAATTTTAGCCGCCTCTCTTTTCTTTATTTTTTCGGTATCTCTTCAAAATATTCCTCTAATTTCATCCCTCTGGAACCTTTGACCAATATGACGCTGTTTTTTTTATCTATTTTTTTAAAAGCATCCGTAAATGCGCCTTTATTTTCGATTATTAAAAATTTCCCTTTAAATCCTTTTTCTCCAAGCCCCTTTGTTATATAATCGGAGTAATTCCCCTTATAAAATATAAAATCGGCGGTATCGGCGATACTCCGTCCCATTTCGATATGCTCGGATCCGGCCGAATCGCCCAATTCCAGCATATCCCCTAAAACCAATATTTTTTTTTTGCCGCCGTAATTTGTTTTTATATAATCCAGCGCCGCTTTCAAAGAATCGGGATTTGAATTATAGGAATCGTTTACTAATATATATCCCTCGGCGTTATTAAAAATTATCTGCATCCTTCCGGCGGGAAGCATAAACCCTTCCATTGCCTTTAATCCGGTTTCAACGTCGAACCCGCAAGCTTCGGCTATTGAAAGGGCGCATAATAGATCGGAAATCAGATGCGTTCCGTAAAAATTGATATTCGCGGAATATTTTCTTCCTTTAAAGGAAAGCTCTATAATGGCCTTGCCGGTTTGGCCGTTTATATCGACCTTACTGCACAAGATATCGGGAGTTATGCCTCTTTGCTTTCCGAATCCAAACGAAATAATATTTACGCCGGGGAAATTTTTATGCTTATATTCTGCAGACAATATTTCGTCGTCGGCATTTAATATCAAAAACGCATCTTTTTTAAGGCTCAATGCAAGAGCAAGTTCTTTCTTTTCTTCAAAAACTCCTTCTGTATTTTTAAATTCCAGGAGATGCGACCTGCCTATATTGGTAATCGCTCCCACATCGGGAGATATAATTTCGGATAGTTTTTTTATCTCCCCTTTTTTATTTGTTCCGATTTCTAAAATAAGATATTCGTGATTTTTATTTAATCCGAAAATAGCTTTGGGGACGCCTATAAGATTATTATAATTATAATCGTTTTTAAGAATTTTTTCTTTGCCGTATTTTAAGCAAAGCATAGCGTATGCCATTTCCTTTGTAGTCGTTTTTCCGCATGAACCGGTTACGGCTATTTTTTTCTTTAAATCAAACCTGCTTAAATAAAATTTTGCAATATTTCCGAGGGCGGAAGCCGCATCCGAAACCGCTATAACGATTTTATCGGAATATGCCGATATATCGTGTCCGTCGAGGAAATCCCATGAAACCAAAGCGCAGTAGCCGCCTTTTTTAAAAACGTTATCTACAAAATCTTCTCCGTTAAATTTTTCCCCTTTTAATGCTATAAACACCGCATTTTTAGAAAACTCTTCCCTAGAATCGGTAAATATTTCGTTAAAAACTAAAGGTCCGGTTCCGTTTCCGGAAATTACGGCTTTTCCGTTAGTACAGTTTAAAATTTCGTCTAAAGTTAAGTTATATTCTATTTTCATAATATTTTAATATTTCTTCTTTATCGCTGAAATGAAACCTGTTTTCTTTGACGAGCATATAATCTTCATGCCCTTTCCCTGCGACCAGAACTACGTCTTCTTCGGATGCTACGGAAAGCGCAAGCCTTATTGCATTTGCCCTGTCTTCCTCGATAGTATAAACATGCCCGTTCTCTTTGCCTTTAAGTTTTTCTTTATCCACAAACAGCCCTTTCTTTATGCCGGCTTCTATTTCCCTTATAATCGAGAGCGGGTCTTCGCTTCTCGGATTATCGGACGTAATTATGCTTATATCGGCTATGTCCGTGGAATGCATACCCATAAGCGGCCTCTTCCCTTTATCCCTGTCGCCTCCGCATCCGAAAACGCTTATAAGCCTGCCGCCGCTTATATTCCTTAAAGCGGACAGCACCCTTTTGAGGGCATCGTCGGTATGCGCATAATCTACGCAAATCAAAGGCGACACGGCATTTGCTATATTTATCTTTTCGACCCTGCCCGGAACATTTGCTAACGATTCTATTCCCGAAACTATAGAGTCTTCGGTTGCTGAAAGAGCATAAGCCGCGGAAACTGCGGCAAGTATATTATAAACGTTATATCCGCCGATAAGATTCGAGCGGATTCCCCTTGCGGCATTCCCGTCCGGAAAAATAATATCTAATTCTAAGCCGTCCCTGTAATAATTTATGTTTCCGGCGGATATATCGCAGTCTTCCCCTAATCCGTAAGTAAGCAGGCCGATTTTATCTTCCCCTTTAAACTCTTCTTTTAACTCGCTTATGAGTCTTTTTCCGTAAGGGTCGTCGTTATTTATTACAGCAAATTTCTTTATTTTGGAGCTTTCTAATAATATTTCCGAAAAAAGCTTTTTTTTAGCCGAATAATACTTATCCATATTTTCATGGTAATCGAGGTGGTCGCGGGTCAAATTAGTAAAAACCGCAACATCGAAAGGAACTCCGTAAACCCTGTCCTGCGCAAGGCTGTGCGAAGAAACCTCCATAACGCAGCAGCATCCTCCGGATTTAACGGTTTCCGAAAACATCCCGTTAAGTTCATATGCATCCGGCGTAGTATTCTTAGACGGAGCGGAGCCGCCTCCTATTTCATAATCTATCGTTCCTATCAAACCTGCTTTACTTCCTGCCGCCGTCAAAATGGATTTTATTAAAAACGTAGTGGTAGTTTTACCGTTTGTTCCCGTAACGCCTGCGATTTTTAATTTTTCCGCCGGATTGTCGAAAAAGTTTTTGGAAATAACGGCATAAGCTTTTAAGGCATTCTCAGCCGTTATTATAACAATATCCTTGTTCTTAAGCCTTTCGGCTGTTTCGGCATCATCCGTTAATATAGCTGAAGCGCCTTTTGATAACGCTTCGTCTATATAAATATTGGAATCGACCTTGACCCCTTTTCTTGCGGCAAAAAGGCAGCCTTTTTTTATACTGCGGGAATCGTTTGAAATTCCGGCAATATCGATATCCATTCTCCCGAATACGGATTTTATTAAATCGCTGTTTTTTATAATATCCCTAATATTCATAAATTTTATTTTTTGCTTTTTGCTTTTTTTGCACTTTTTAAATTTGCCGAAGAGTAATATTTACCCGGCCTGAATTTTAAAACTATGACTTTTCCGTTGCCGGCATCCGTCCCGGGCTTTATGCTCTGATAATATAAATATCCGCTCCCGCTGACTTTTACGTCAAGCCTGTATTGCTTTAAAATCTCTAACGCTTTATAAATCGTATCGCCTTTTAAATCCTGCATTACTCCGGAAACGGCTGCCGGAGCATTGTCCGCGGCGACGGTTGCGGCCGCAAGGCCGGCTTTAAGGCCGGCCTCCGTCTTAGACTGTTTTATATATGCGTTTCCGCCGGGATATACGTTTAATATATTTAATGCGTTTTTAAATACGCTGCGCACCACGGGCGCGCTGACGGCTCCGCCGTAATAGCCTATTTTAGACGGCTCCTGCTGAACTACCAGCATCGCTAATTCAGGATGCCTGTATGGAACAAAAGCCATAAAAGATGCCGTATATCTGTTTTTATAATATCTGCCGGTTTTCGGGTCGGCAATCTGTCCGGTTCCGGTTTTTCCGGAAACCTTAAAATCTATGAGATTAGAATACTGGCCGGTTCCGCCTTTAACGACTAAGCGCATCATATATTTAACTTCTTTATCTACCTTGGAAGTTATTATTCTTTTTAAATATTTCGGTTTTGCTTTATAAATAACTTTTCCGTACGCATTTACTATCTTTTTGATAATGTAGGGCTTTATAACGCGTCCGCCGTTCGCTATAGCCGAAAGTCCGACCATTTCCTGCAGTCCCGTAACGCTGATGCCCTGTCCGAACGCCATTTCGCAGGGACCGACTTCCGACCATTCGTCTAAAGGCTTTATAATTCCCCTGGCCTCTCCCAGAAGTCCGGCATGGGGAATATGCCCGAATCCCCATAAACCAAACCATTTATAAAGCTGAGACTTTTTGAATTTCAGGCCTATCTGGCACTCGCCGACATTGCTGGAATATTCCACTATCTGGTTGACGGAAAATCTGCCGAACCAGTTTTCTACATCGTGTACCGTTATCCCGTCCAGCGAATATGTTCCGTGATAACAGTTAATTACGGTATCCGGTTTGACGAGCCCTTCGGAAAGAGCGGCGGCCACGACAAACGGCTTCATAGTGGAACCCGGTTCGAAATCGTCGGTAACCGCTCTGTTTCTCCAATACCCTGCGGAATATTTCCAGTAACGGTTTGGATTAAAAGAAGGATAATCCGCCATAGCAAGAATCGCTCCCGTGTTTGGATCCATAAGTATTGCGAAAGCGCCTTTGGAATGAGCCGCCTTCGCCTCCTTATCTAAATAATACTGGGTTATAAACTGAAGCTGTTTATTAATAGTTAAATAAATGTTATCGCCGTGCGTTGCTTTTTTAAGCCCGAATCCCCTTACGAATATATACTGCCCTAAACCGTCGTGCAAAACCTTTAGCGCACGTTTATTTCCTTTTAAAAATTTATTATATTTATATTCTATTCCGGACAAACCGTTATCGTCGATTCCTACAAATCCTAAAACATGCGCCAACAGCGTCCCGTTAGGATAATACCTTACCGGCTGTTTTACTATAACGACCCCGGCTATTCCCTGCTTCTCGACGTCTTTTGCCGCCTGCCCGGTTACCCTCCTTTTAATCCATGCAAATTGAATTCTGCGGTTTAATATTTTAATTATTTTTGCATAGCTAATTCCGGTTATTTTAGATAATGTTTCGGCATTTTTGAGTTTATGCCCGACCATCAAGGGGTCGACGGCAATTCCCGGAACGTTAACGCTTGCCGCAAGTATGCTGCCGTTAGAAGAATAAATATTGCCGCGCTCAGGCGTAAAATAAACATTTGCACGAAACTGCTCGCGGGCAAGCATTCTCAATCTCCGGCCTTCTATTATTTGAAGGTCGAACGCCTTGCTTATTAATAATCCTCCAAAAATCAGGATTACGATAAAACCGAATATCATTCTCAGTTTTAAAGTCGTTTTCCATACTCTAATCATGGACCATTATAATTTCGCCCTCTTCCGGATAAATGAAACCCATTTTCCCCGCAATGCCGTAAATCCTGGAAGGAGAGCTTAAAGCCGTTTTTTTAATTAAAAGTTCTTTGCGTTTATGTTCTAATTTAGATTTAATATCGTTAAGCTTAGTAATATCGTAGCCAAGTTTTATGCTTTCCATAGACGTCCATACGTAAAAAATACCCAAAATTGTCAATATAATAACTAGTACGATAAAATAAGGCTTTATCTTAGACATGTTCAAAAGCCCTCAATTTCGCGCTTCTCGATCTCGGATTTTTTTTTATTTCTTCTTCCCCCGGGACTATAGGTTTTTTATTTAACGGCTTAAAAACTAAATTATTTTTTAAAAAATGCTTAACGAGCCTGTCCTCTCCCGAATGAAAAGAAATTATAACCGCCTTGCCGCCTTTTTTTAAAACATTTTTAAGCTTTTCTAAAAATTCCGCCAATGAATCGTATTCCTCATTTACAAAAATTCTTAACGCCATAAATGTTTTCGTCGCAGGGTCGGTTTTAAATTTCTTGAATTTTACGTAACCTTTATAAACCGCTTTTCTCACGATGTCCGCTAATTCCTGAGATGTTTCCACCGGTTTATTTTTTCTGTATTCTATTATCCTTTTCGCTATTCTCCTCGAAAATTTTTCGTCTCCGAATTTATATATAATATCGGCTATGTTCTGCTCGGAATAGCCGTTTACTATGTCGTATGCCGTCAAACCGGTTTCCTTATCCATCCTCATATCTAAACCTCCGCCGCCTTCGTCTTCATTGAAACTGAACCCTCTGCCGCCCTCAAGCTGAATGGAACTTATCCCCAGGTCAAGCACGATGCCGTCTATTTCGGTAAATCCTGCTGCTTTTACTATTTCATCTATTTTACTAAAATTTGAATGAAACAGCTTGAAATTTTTATTATCGAATTTACTTTCAAATTCAGTCCGGGCGTTTTTTACCGCTTCGGCATCCCTGTCTATCCCGATAAGAAAACCGCCTTTGTTTAACCTTTTCAATATCTCTTCCGAAAAACCGCCGCCCCCTAAAGTTCCGTCAACGTAAACATTACCCGGCTCTATATTTAAAATATCCATCGCTTCTTCCAAAAGCACCGGTATATGAGAAGACATACTAAAAACCGATCTGCGACATAGTAGCCGCAATGGATTCGAAATTGGATTTTGCACCTTCAAAGTTTGCATCCCACAGATTTCTGTCCCAAATTTCGAATCTGTTTATTATTCCTACAAGAACTGCATCTTTGCTTAAATTTCCGCTTATTTTAAGCGATTGCGGAATATGTATTCTATCCATTTTATCAAGTTCTACCTCCTCTGCGCCGGAAAAAAAATACCTTAAAAATTCTATAACGTCTTTTTGCATCGAAGGAAGCCTGAGGGCTTTTTCTTCCAATTTGCGCCATTCTTCAAGCGGATACGCTACAAGGCACTTATCTAGGTTGGTAATGACTACTGAAGTATTATCGTAAACGGATACCAAAGAATCTTTTATTTTCTGAGGAATTTTTATTCTTCCTTTATCGTCTATAGAATGATTGTATCTTCCGCTTAACATAAAATAAATAAATTATTTAAGTTTATTATTTTAATATAATTAAATGCTTACCACTTTTTACCACTTTTTACCACACTTAAATAATATTATCGATTTTATTAAAAGTCAAGCGAATTTAAAAAAATATTTTTTATTAAATATAAAATTAATTTGTTGCAGGCAAAAGAGAAGTTACTAAAAGAAATATGTATGGTCGGAGTTTTGTTTTAAATTGTGGAGGGTGAGCATGCCGGCTATTTGGAAAGGCTTTATCAGCATGCTTTCGTCCAATGATAAAAGTTCTTTACTCTTGGAGCAGATATAAATTGAAACGGAGGACGAATATTTTAATAATTCGGCGAGATTCTCTATTATTAAATCCTTAAATTTTTTATCTATAAGAGGATTTTCGGCTATATTCTTGGCATAGAGCAAAGGCGCCCTTGCCATGCTGAATATATTAATATCGTTTTCCATTACGGCAAGCGTTCTTGCAAATATAAGACCCGCTATCGATTTTTCCGGTTCCTTTTCGGGGTCGGCAAGCTGGACTATTAAAATCTTTTCGTTTTCGGTTGACATATTTTATATTTATTTTCGGAATTATGCACTTGACAAAGCGAGATTGCTTCGCATCCTTTTGTCTGCATAAAACCGTTGGTTTTATAAACGCCGCCAAAGATACGCTCGCAATGACGGAAGGGAAAATTAATCTGACACCTTTTTCTATGCTTTTGCGGCGGTTAAGTATTCGTTAAGCCAGTCTTTTAAATGCGTCCTTTTTAGCCCTAACAATTCGTCCGGTCCGCCCATATCTCCTTCGCATATATTGTCGTATTTCAACATTCTTATCTGGTCCGAAGTTATAGGGGCATTTTTCGATAAAGACGACGATAATTTTTCGATAAAATTTAAAGACTTCTCCGCTATAAAAGACGGCGCATGAATTTTCAATTTTTTCGGCGGAGAAATTTCCATGATTAAATCTATCATTCCCTCGAACGTAAATGTATCAGG
>JAJYJN010000044.1 GCA_021789455.1 bacterium
GTTTTATGATTAAAAAATTATATATCTCGTCTATATAAACTTTGTTATACGACAACATATAGACCGGCTTAAAAATAGACTTGATTCTTTCGGGGTCAACCGATTTTTTTATATATAAAATATAGGCTATATATATTCCCGACAACCCCGCTAATACCGATATAAAGCTAAGCGCGTACCACGGAGTATCGTTTACGAAAGGAGCGAAATTATAGGCATTTTTAAAATCCGTATGCAAAAAACTATAAAACAAAGAATCGTTAAACGGGGGCATTCCGAGAAATCCTATTATTACGGCAAAAGCCGCCAGTATAATCATAGGTATAGTCATAATTTTCGGAGATTCATGCGCATGTTTGCCGGAATCGAGCTTAGATTCTCCGAAAAATGCGAGAAAAATTAATCTAAAAATATAAAAGGCCGTCATTAATGCGGTTATTTCGCCTACTACCCATGCAAAATAAAAACCTTTATTATAAATGTCGGCAAGTACGGCGTCTTTCGAAAAAAAACCTGAAAACGGAGGTATGCCGGATAATGCAAGTCCGCCTACTATAAACGTAATAGCGGTGGTCTTCATTTTTGTATATAATCCGCCCATTTTTCTCAGGTCAAGTTCTCCGGAAAGTCCGTGCATCACGCTTCCGGCGGTCAAAAACAGCAGGCCTTTAAAAACCGCATGGGAAATCAGATGGAATATGCCGGCGGTGTACGAACCTATTCCTACCGCCATAAACATATATCCAAGCTGGCTTACGGTAGAATACGCGATAATTCTTTTAATATCGAACTGCGTAAGGGCTATGAATGCGGCAAAGAATGCGGTAAACGTTCCGATTGCAAGCACGACCTCGGAGGCGGCGGGGGAATAAGAAAATATAACATGAAATCTCGCAACCATATATACTCCCGCGGTAACCATCGTCGCCGCATGGATAAGGGCGCTGACCGGGGTAGGTCCTTCCATGGCGTCGGGCAGCCATACATGCAGAGGAAACTGAGCCGATTTTCCTACTGCCCCGGCAAATAAAAGCAAAGCTATAATCGTCGTCGTATAAGCAGGTATGGACGGAACAGCCGCAAATACGGCTTCATAGTTAAGGGTTTTGGTCGTTGCGAATAAAAGGAAAATGCCTACCGCAAATCCGAAATCCCCGACCCTGTTAACTATAAAGGCTTTTTTCCCGGCATCGGAAGCGGATTTTTTTTCATACCAGAATCCTATTAAAATATAAGAGCAGAACCCGACCGCTTCCCAAAATACATATAAAAGAAGCAGATTATTCGAGATTACGAGCATTACCATCGAAAAAACAAAAAGGTTCAAAAACGAAAAATATCTGGAAAAACCTTTATCGCCCTGCATATATCCTATGGAATAATATGAACCAGCGCGCTTACTCCGGTAACCATAACAAGCATAATCACCGAAAGCCTGTCTATGACAGCCGATACGCCGGTCTTAAATATGCCGGCATAAACCCAGGGGTACAGGGTATCCGTAAATCCGTGGGAATAAGCGACTATAAAGAAAAGAACGACGGATAAAATAAAAGAGGCTACTACAAAACCGCTGGCGATATATCCGGACAAACCCTTAAAATACTTTCCGAACAAACCCCATAAAAGCCAGCCGGAAAGCGGAAATAAAGGAATTAACCACGTGATTAATATTTTTAAATCCATTGTAAACGATTACCTTTAAGTTTTAATTTTTCAATTCGTTTGCCTTATCGATATCTACCGTTCCCTTTTCCCTGTAAAAAGCAATAGCTATGCCCAGAGCTATTGCCGCCTCCGCCGCGGCGACGACTATAACGAAAATCACGAATATATCTCCGGAAATCAGGTTCAGGCGGTTAGACACGGCTACAAACCCCAGATTAGCGGCATTGAACATAAGTTCTAAGCTCATGAAAACGACTATTAAATTCTTTCTTACTATTACTCCGAGAGCTCCGATACAGAAAATTATGCTAGCCACTATCAAATAATTGTTCATAAGTTTATTGCGCCTGCAATTAGAATTTAATATTTTTTCTTAGCAAATAAATAAGCGCCTATTATTGCTACAAATAAAAGGATAGAAGCAATCTCGAAAGGCAGCATATACTCCGTAAATAAAAATTCCCCTATAATCTGAGTATTTCCGATTTTTTTAATTAGAGCGCGGGTAAAAATACCCGTGGGTTTTTTTTGCGCTCCGTTGATTATATAAAGAACTATTTCGGCAAATAAAATTAACGAAATCAGCCCCCCGATAATTTTTTGATGCAAGTCCGACCCGATATTTTTTATTCTCGAAATATTAAGCAGCATAATGACTAAAACCACGAGAACCATTATAGCGCCGGCATATACAAGTATCTGCATGGCCGCGAGAAACTGCATATCTAAAATTACGTAAAAACCGGCAAGCGCAAAAAAGCATAGGACTAAATATAGCGCCGACGTAAGCGGGTTTCTCATCGTTACGACCATTAAAGCCGAAAAAATAGCGATAAAAGAAAAAACATAAAAAAGCGCTTCCAAAGTTATCCTCTTTTATTTAATATTTTTAAAATTTTAAATTTACCTTGATTTTATTAATTTTTCTATTCCGTAAATTCCTTCGTCTCTGGTATAAAAAGCGACTTCGTAATCGCTGCCCATGCTTATAGCTTCTTCCGGACAGATTTCTTCGCAGTATCCGCAGCAGATGCATCTTAGCAGGTCTATCTCGAATGACGACGGATGCCGCCTTCCGTCATTGAACGTTCCCGCTTTAAGCTTATCCAGGCTGCGATTATGTTTTTGCCTTTCCGTAAGTTCATGCTCGAATCCGTAATCTACGTAACCGGATTTTATTTTAATAGCTTCGGAGGGACACACGGTCTGGCATAAAAAACATGCTACGCACCTTAAAGAGCCGTCCCCGTTAACGTTAAGATGGGGAAAAGCCCTGAACCGTTCCGCTATCGTAAGCCTTTCTTTAGGATATTGAAACGTCACGGGTTTGCGAAAAAAAGTTTTAATAGTCGTTTTTAGCCCTACTAAAAAATTTTTAGAAATTTCTATAATCGAATTTTCCTGTTTTTCGGTATTCATATCTTTTCCGTTTTTACCTGTTTAATAAAATCATTATAAAACCGGTAACTATGATATTGGCTAAAGCCAAAGGCAACAGGAATTTCCACCCGAGATCCATAAGCTCGTCGTACCTGAGCCTGGGATACGTCCACCTGAGCCATAGATATATAAGTATTACAAAAAACACTTTGATTAAAAACCATAAAACAGAGGGAAGAAAAGGTCCCTGCCATCCGCCAAGAAACAACGTTACTATTATTGCGCTGTTAACCACCATCTGGGCATATTCGCCGATAAAATAAAACGCAAATTCCATGCTGGAATATTCCGTATGAAATCCTGCGACAAGCTCCCCTTCCGCTTCTCCTAAATCAAAAGGAACCCTGTTCATTTCCGCGGTAGATGCTATAAGATAGATTATAAACCCCACCGGCTGATACACTATAAACCACATATGCGACTGTTCGGAAACTATTTTCGCAAGGCTTAAATCTCCCGCAATCATTATTATGCCCACGATAGAAAGAACAAGGGCGACTTCGTAGCTTATCATCTGCGCGGCGGTTCTTATTCCTCCGAGCAGGGAATATTTGCTGTTGGAAGCCCAACCTCCCAACACTACTCCGTAAACTCCCAGCGAAGTTAGCGCGAGAATAAAAAGTATTCCTATATTTACGTCTGTTATTTGAAGCGGAACCGTATGCCCCATAATCTTTACCGGCGCGCCGAAAGGGATAACCGCGAAAGTGGTCAAGGCGGGAATAACCACGATTATCGGAGCCAAAAGAAATAAAAATTTATTAGCGCCTGCAGGAATAATATCTTCTTTAAAAAACAGTTTTATCCCGTCGGCTATCGGCTGTAATAATCCATGGAATCCCGCTTCCATAGGACCCATTCTGTTTTGTATCCTGGCGGCTATCTTGCGCTCTAAAAGAGTGAGATATGCGGCGGCACCCAAAAGTCCGGCAAAAACGATTAAAATTTTAATAATATCCGCAATAAGCCAAAACATCATATTTTATAATATCTTTAATTAATAAAATTTTTTAGTTTTATCGTTATAGTAAAAATTACTTCTGGCTTTAATTTTATTATAATATATCATATCTTTTGTTTTAAATGAATCTATAAAGCGCGCCAATTCATCTTTTATATAATAATTAAAAGAGTGTCCGAGCCTGTTTGAAATTTCGAGCAGGATAGAGGGAATATCTTGCCTGTACTCTCCCAAATTGAACTCGTTGTTTACCCCGATTATTTTGCCTTCGAAATTTTCATAAATAGAGCCTCTGCTTTCAAGAAAGTCTTTAACCGGTATTACGATATCCGCCATCGTCGAAAGCATGCCGGCTTTTGAAGAAAAAACGGTTAAAAATTCCATATTTGCCGCATGTTTGGCTATATCCTTAAAAACCGGGCCGTTAGCGGAATCGCCTATATATATCATGTTTTTAATTTTGCCGCCGTTTAATCCCGAATTTATCGAACCGAAGCCTGAAAAACCGCTTTCCGGATTGACTCCGGCTTTTACCAGCCCCCTGTAATTGAAAGGCTTAATCAGGGGATAAACGTATAAAGTCTTCTGCTCGTCTCTTAAAAATTCTACGATTTCTTTCAATATTAAAATGTCGGCGCTCATATCGTATGCCGATAAAAGACCGTCGCCCAATATAACGGAAACCGAATCCGCCTTAAGCATACTTTCCGCAATTTCATCGTCTTTTTTAGACCCGTGAACATAAATATCCGACCGCAATCCCGCCAGAAAATCGTGAAAAGAGGATATATCTATATCTTTTCTGATATACGCAATATCTTCGAATCTGGATAAAAAAGGAACCGTATTCTTTTTTATATTTATTAATAAAAGTTTGCCGCCGTGTTCTCTGTGCGCTTTCATAATATTATAAGAAACATACGGAATCTCGTCTTCTATATTACCGATATAAAGCATAATTTCGGAATTCTGCAACGCTTTGATATCGAAAGATTCTTCTCCTTTAAATACCCTGTTGAATTTATCGAGATTAATCCTGTAGAATTCAGGCTCCGCAATATCGAAATATGCAGGCTTAAGTATATTTTTTACGAATCCGGCTATGGCGAAACCGTCGTTTACGGAAACATTCGGAGATACTAAAACAGCCGTATTATCCATTCCGCCTTTTTCGGAGATATTTTTAATCCTTAACGCAAATTCGTTTAAAACATTTTCGAAGGCGGTTTCCTCCGGCATAGATTTCTTTTTAATATAAGGCGAAGAAATATAATATCCGTCATTTTTTCCTATGCCTTCATAAAAAAACCCCTGCCTGCACAAATATCCGCCGAACAAAGATTCCGTCCTAACTAAAGATTCCTCGCCGGCATATCTGTAATATTCTATCCTGCAGGCGGCCGAACATTTATCGCAAACGGACGAAAAAGGGGATTCCTGCCAGTATCTTTCTTTAAATTTCGACGGTTTTGAAACGAGGGCGCCCACGGGGCATACTTCTATGCAGTTTCCGCAATAATAGCATTTTAAAATATCGGTTTCCGTTTTATCTTCTATAAAAGAACTGCCCGCAGGTTTTCCGCCGTATTGGTTTTTGTCTTCGTGCCTCAATCCTATATAACTGTCGTAACCGGTTCCTTTAATTTCGTAAAAAGGATTCCCGTACATATCCGAACATACTCTTATGCAACGGGAACATAAAACGCAACGCGTTGCCGTATATTCTATATATTCGCTTTTAAATATATTCGTCCTGTCGGGATATAATTTTTTATTTTTTTGTTTTGTAAGCCCGAATTCAAAAGATAAATCCTGCAGCATACAATATCCGGATTTATCGCATACGGGACAGTCGAGCGGGTGGTCTAAAAGAAGATGCGATAATGCCTCTTTTCTGACATTCCAGACTTTTTCCGTATCCGTATAGATTTCATAGCCTTCTTTTACCTTTGCTACGCAGGACGGTACGGGATGTTCTATGCCTTTAACTTCAACCGAGCAGATTCTGCAGGAACCGATAGGCCTTAATCTCTTTAGATAACAAAGAGTCGGAATCTTAATGCCGGCTTGAGAAGCGGCTTCGAGTATCGTAAGCCCGGTTTTGGTTATCAGTTTTTTATCGTTGATAGTTATCTCTATATCCATTATTTATTTCCCTGAATTATCAATCTTCGAATTTAACAAGCATAAGCATATAACACCTCATGCATCTCACGGCTTCGTAAACGGCGTCGTCGGAAGTAAAGCCTTTTTCGGCTTCGGAAAAATCGGACACGCGTTTTTCGACCGGCTCCTCGACCTGCTTTGCGGCCGGGTTGCCGGCAGGAAGGTCAGGGTAGTCTATTATTTCTTTTTTGTCGTACACGCCTATTTTCATGAGCAGTTTCTCAAAGATATCATCATCGGTTATATTGAAAGCGCCCGTCCTGATATATTCGTCTATTCTTCGCGCCGCATTTTTACCGTCTCTGTTGGAATCGACTATGCTTACGGGTCCGGTCATCGCATCTCCGCCTGCAAAAACTCCAGGCATATCCGTCATATGAGTATATTCGTCAACGGCAATCGTCTTCCATTTTGTAGTTTTAACGTCTGGAGTCTCTTTTAAAAAATCCAGCTCGGATATCTGACCTACCGCCATTATAAAAGAATCGCAGTCTATATCGAATTCGCTTCCCGGAATTTCCACGGGACTTCTTCTGCCGCTGGAATCGGGGTCTCCGAGTTTCATTTTAACGCATCTAAGTCCTTTAACTTTGCCGTTTTCTTGGATTATGCTCACGGGATTCGTTAAAAATTCGAACTTTACTCCTTCTTTTATAGCCGTATCTATTTCGTAAGGCGCGGCGGGCATCTGCTCCCTTGCCCTCCTGTATGCGACTACTACCTCTTTATATCCCAATCTTACCGCCGTCCTGCAGCAATCCATAGCAACGTTGCCGCCGCCTTCTATAATAATTTTCCTGCCTGTTTCTACTTTATTTCCCAGAGCAACGTCTCTTAAAAATTTTACGCCTTCATAAAAGCCTTTTAAATTATCGTTTTCTCCGGGCAGACCTATATTCTGCCCCTTATGCGCGCCGACGGCGAGGTAAACCGCTTTAAATCCGTCGTTAAATAAATCTTTTATGCCGAAATCTGCGCCTAATCTTTTGTTTAATTTATAATCTATGCCGGCCGAAAGTATATAGCCTATTTCTTTATCCAATATTTCCTGCGTAAGGCGGTATCTGGGAATGCCTACGGTCATCATTCCGCCTAATACGGAAAGGGCCTCGAATATAACGGGGCTGTACCCCATCAAACGAAGATAATACGCACAGCTTAAACCTGCCGGACCCGAACCTATTACGGCTATTTTAATTCCGTTGTCCTTTATGTCGAAAACGGGTTTTATACCGGAATAAAATTCGTTGTCCGCGGCAAATCTTCTTATAAGGCATATCTGAATAGGCTCGTCGACGTTTGCTCTTCTGCAGTTATCCTGGCAGGGATGAAAACAGCTTCTTCCGAGTATAGCCGCAAGAGGGGTGTTCCTTCTGGCGGATTCAAGAGCGTCTTCGTAGCGCCCGTCCCTTACCCTTTCTATCCAATTAGGTATGTCTAATTTCGACGGGCATCCGTTAATGCACGGAGCTGTTACTTTTACTATATATTTGCTTTCCGGAATTATCTCTTTGGCAGTTATAACATCGACGAATTCTTCCCTGAAATTTTCTATCAACTCCATGACAGCCTTAGGCCCTATGCTGCCGACGGTGCATTTAGACGCCGACAGAATCCATCCGCATTGCTGTACGAGCCTGTCGATATCGGATATATCGGCTTTGCCGCCGCAGATATTTTCGAGTATTTCGCTTGCTACGGACGTTCCTATCCTGCATGGAATACATACTCCGCAGGAAAGCTTTTGCAGTTCCCGCATATAACACCTTGCAAGGTCAACTTTATTGTCGTTGTCGTCCAGCAAAGCTACGCCGTTCCAGTTAAGGACGGAGGTTATTTTTTTATGTCCCGAGCGCTCAAAAACGCTTAAATCTAATTTTGAACCGATTTTGTCTATTATCTTCATTTTCTTATTTTACCCGTTGTTACCTGTCAACTTCTCCGAGCAATATGTCTATGCTCCCCATGACAGCTATTAAATCAGCCACCAGATGTCCCTTAACCATTATATTTAAAGCGCTTATATTGCAGAACGACGGGGGCCTTACCCTCATCCTGTACGGAAAAGCCGAACCGTCCGATATTATATAAAATCCTAATTCTCCCCTGGGATTTTCTATGGAA
Organism: bacterium; assembly: GCA_021789455.1. The sequence goes on from JAJYJN010000044.1 coordinate 8,360, forward strand.
ACGTAAGCCTCTCCTTTAGGAGGTTTTATGCCTTCCATTCCGTATTTGAAAAGAGAAATCATCCCTTCCATCGTCGTTAACGCCCTCTTCTTGGGAGGAATAACATACAGGGGATATTCGTCGTAGCTTAAATATTCTCCCTCGGGAACATTCT
>JAJYJN010000045.1 GCA_021789455.1 bacterium
TCGCCCACGGCGCTACCGGCAAAGGAAACGACCAGGTAAGGTTCGAGCTTGCCTATGCCGCGGTAAATCCCGGCATAAAGGTTATAGCCCCGTGGAGGGAGTGGGATATAAACTCGAGAGCGGAGCTCATTAAATATGCGGAAGATAACGGAATACCGGTTCCGGTTACTAAAGAAAAACCTTATTCGAGCGATAAAAATCTTTTTCATATAAGTTACGAAGGCGGGATACTGGAAGATTTAGAAAACGCCCCGGACGAATCCATGTTCGAGATTACGGCGTCTCCGCAAAAAGCGAAGGATAAACCGGAGCGGATAGAAATAGAATATAAAAACGGAAACCCCGTGTCTTTAGACGGAAAAAAAATGCCGCCGCTTCGGATAGTGGATGAGCTTAATTTAATCGCGGGCAGAAACGGCATCGGCAGGGCGGATATAGTAGAAACGAGAATTACCGGAATGAAATCGAGAGGGGTTTACGAAACTCCCGCCGGAACCGTTTTAGGTTTTGCCCATAGATTGATAGAATCTATTACCCTGACCGGCGAAGAAATAGAGCTTAAAAACAGCCTCGTGCCCCTATACTCTAAATTAATATATGAAGGAAGCTGGTTCAGCCCGGAGTTGAAGGCGGTTCAGGCCCTCATAGACGGCACCCAGTCGTCCGTCAACGGCAAAATAGGGCTGGAGTTGTTTAAGGGCAACATGAAAGTTTTGTACAGGAAATCCGAGAACAGTCTTTATTCTAAAAATATCGTTACTTTCGAGGACGACAAAGGGGCATATTCACAGAACGATGCGACGGGTTTTATTCGCTTAAAATCATTGCGTTATAAATTAAAAAAGTCGAAATAAGGCGGGCAAGGCAGGATAGATATGAAACCCAAAAAAAACAAGGAAATTATATCGCACGATAATTTCGTAAGAGGGCGTTTTAAAGAAGATATATCGGAGATTACCGCCGATTTTACCGCATCGCTCGATATCGACAAAAAACTTGCTGATTTCGATATAGACGGCTCTATCGCCCATCTTTACGCCTTGGAAAAAGCCGGCATAGTATCCGGGAAAGAAAAAAGGGACGTAGAAAAAGCTCTTTTAAAAATTAAAGCCGAGATAAAAAACGGGAAATTCGAATTCAATAAAAAATATGAAGACATTCATATGAACGTTGAAAAGAGATTAACGGAACTGGTTCCGGAATCGGGAGCAAAACTTCATACCGGAAGGTCGAGGAACGACCAGGTTTCTGCGGACTTCAGGCTTTACGTAAAAAACCGCATAAAGCATATCGCAAAAGCGTTAATCGACCTGAGGGAAGAGCTGGCGGCGGCCGCAAAATCCAATATTGAAACAATAATCCCCGGATATACCCATTTTCAGCATGCCCAGCCGGTATCTCTCGCCCATCATATTTTAGCTTATTACGAGATGTTTACGCGGGATTTCGAAAAACTAATGAATGCTTACAAAACCGCGGACGTTTTAACTCTCGGCAGCGGAGCCCTTGCGGGAGTAGATTTCGATATAGACAGGCGCTTAGAGGCTGACGCATTAGGGTTCGGAAGCATTTCGCGAAACAGTATGGACGGCGTTTCCGATAGAGATTTCGCGCTGGAATTTAACTTTGCGCTTTCCATGGCCGCCCTGCACCTTTCCAGATTTTGCGAAGAGCTTATAATATGGAACAGTTTTGAATTCGGATTCATAAAATTAAAAGACGAATTTACCACCGGTTCGAGCATCATGCCGCAAAAAAAGAACCCCGACGTCCTGGAGCTTATAAGAGGCAAGACCGGAGGCGTTATTTCAAATCTTTTGTCTCTTTTTATAATGATGAAGTCCCTGCCTCTCGCTTACAACAGGGATATGCAGGAAGATAAAAAGCCGGTTATGGAAAGCGCTGATACGGTTTATAGCTCTTTATCGATATTTAAGGAAATAATAAGGACGTTAAAATTTAATAAAGAAAATATGGCGGCCGGACTTAAAGACGACTCTATTTACGCTACAGACGTCGCTACCTACTTAGTAAAAAAAGGAGTGCCTTTCAGGAAATCCCATGAAATCGCAGGCAGAATCGTCAGCTATGCCGAAAATGCGGGCAAAACCCTTTCAACTATGTCTTTAAAGGAATATAAAAAAATAACCGGCCTTATAGCAGGCGATATATTCGATATTTTTAATCCGGAAGCTTCCGTAAATTCAAAAAAAACAGCCGGAGGAACCGCTTTTAAAGAAATTAAAAAGGTCTTGAAAGAATATGAAAAAGAAATCGAAAATAATAAAAAATCGCTGTCGGCGCTTAAATAATCCGAGGAGCTATATTTCTTCGGCTTTATCGGCGCTGATTCTTTTTGCGGCGCTTATTTCTTTATCGGGATGCGCAAAAACAGGTTATCCTCAGCCGCCCAAGGCCGTCCCTCCTCCTCCGCCCGTTATCTTATCCGCCGGAAAACTGAAAAATTATTTGCACATCGTTTATAAATATAACGGAAACGCAAATAAAATTAAAGGATTTTTAATTTACAAGAAATATTTTAAAGACAAAAAATCTATAAAATATTCCTGCGATTCTTCTACGCCCTTTGTTTTTCAAAACTTGGAATTTAAAAAAAGATTTAGCTTGCAATATGGTAAATTTTTTTATAATGTAAATAGTAATAATTTAAAAAACGGCTATTATATGTTTTGCATAAAAAGCGCAGGCTATTACGGTATAAAATCCGCTTATTCCAATTATATAATCATATTTATAAAACATCGGAGGGCGTAAATATGGCCTTACCCATTAAAAAAGAAAAGCTGAATCAGGCGTTTTTTTTATTAAGCATAATTATAATAATAATACTTGCCGTTCTTCTGTTTCAGAAAAGATTCCGCCTTTATTTTAAAAAGACGCCATTTTCCTTAAAATTAATAAGGATTGTAGGTTCTGCCGACAATCTTAAAGGTCCCGCCGGCGTCGCGTTCGGCAGGAGAAATAACATTTATGTGGTGGATTCCGGCAATTCCAGAATCGTAAAATTCAATATTAAAGGCGGGTACATAAGGCAGTGGGGCATAGAGGGAAAAGCTACCGGAGAATTTATGGTTCCTCTGTTTGCCGCCGCTTACGGAAATCCCGAAAGAATTTATATCGTAGATTCCGGCAACTCGAGAATACAGGTTTTTAAACCGGACGGAAATTTTGTTTCCGAATTCGGGATTTCGAAAAATCCTAAGAGAATGTTGCTTCAGCCCACATTCGTAGGTTTTGCCTACGATAAAATTTATGCGGCCAATTCCGGTTCCGACGACATAATGATATATTTAAAAAACGGTCAATTTTACGAAAGAAAAGGCAGTTCGTCCATTCAGGAAGGTTCCGCGGCGGTTAATGCGCCTGCGCAGAACGGAGCTAACGGGGGTTCTCCTCAGAATTCCGCCGGCAATGCCGGTAAAAGTTCTAATAACGGCGCAAGCGGCGGGAATGCCGCGGGTGGCAGCGCCGCCGGCAGTCAAACTTCCGCTCCCGCGCCGGCGGTTTCGCCGGTTGAGCTAAAAAAACCGGTCAGCATAGCTTTTTCTAAAAAATATATATATATTTCGGATTACAAGCTCTCTAAAATATTGGTTTATAACAGGCAGTTCGATTATATCGGGTCTATCGGCACCCCTGGACAGGCCGGTTACCAGCTGTATCATCCGGTAGGCATCGTCTATAAAAACGGTTATCTTTACGTGGCAAATTACGGCAGAAGCCTTTTAACGGTATTTAAATTAGATAACGGCTACAACGTTATAAAAACTTATAATTTCGGCACTCCGGGTACGGGCAGGGATAATTTCAATCATGAATCCAATATATCTATTTCTTTAAACGGCGAATATCTTGCGGTTGCCGATACTAACAACAACAGAATATTGATATACCGGATATTCGGCGCAAAATAACTTAATCCCCGCTATATATCCTTATATTCTATGAAAACCAAGGTTGCCATTATAGGAGCCGGTCCCGCAGGTTCGACGGCGGCGATAGCCCTGTCAAAAAAAGGAATACCCAATATTTTAATCGATAAAAGAGATACCGTCGGAATTCCCGTTCAATGCGCGGAATTTGTCGGGTTAAATATTAACTCCTATATAGATTTAAACAATATCCCCTCTGCCGTAAATCAAAAAATTAAGTTTATGGATATAGACGCCGGTAAAAATATTTACAGATTCGACGGAAAAGGGTATGTGCTGAACAGGGCGGTTTTCGACCTGCATCTTGCGGGCGAAGCGGTTAAAGCCGGTTCAAAATTGCTGACTTCCGCAAGGGTATATAAAATTAACAGGCAAAAGAACAGCATAGAAGTTTTAAACTCAAAAGAAAAAATACTGTACGAAATTTATTACGATTATTTAATCGCCGCAACCGGCCCTAAAAACGGGTTCGTTAGTCCCAAAAACAGCGCTTATATTTATGCGGTTCAGATAAAAGCAGACCTTTTAAAAAAACTCGATTCCGTAATCTGTTATTTCAGGGCATATATTCCTTACGGTTACGGTTGGGTTTTTCCGAAAGGCGAATTTGCGAACGTCGGCATAGGCATAGAAAAACCGGCATCGGCTCTGCCGCTGTCTTTATCTTTCGATAAATTCCTTAGCGAAATAAGAAACGCCGGGCTTATAGGCCGGGAAATAATAGAAAAAACTTCGGGGCTTGTTCCCGTTTCCGGTTTAAATGAGATAACCGACCGCAATATCGCTTTATGCGGAGATGCGGCGGGCTTGACGCATCCTGTTACCGGCGCGGGTATTTTAAGCGCCGTAATATCGGGGGGCATGGCTGGGGATTATGCCGCGGAAAGCGTTAGGACGTCGCAAAATTTATTCGAAGACTATAAGGAAGAGCTGGAATCCGTTTTTAAAAAGCCTCTCTTTAATGCCGCTAAAAAAAGGTCCGAATTATATCCTTTAATGAAAGACGCCTCGGGCATAGAAGAAAATATAAAACGCCTGTGGCCGTCGTTCGATGAGTATTATAAGTAACGGCGTATGTTCCAAATAACTTGTCTTATTGAGGCCGATAATGTAAAATATTTATATGCGGGATAACTATGCAGCTTAAAGACTGGGTAAATACTTCTCTTAAAACCGAAAAAAAAGCGTTGAAAGTCGGGATATTTTCCGATAAGGAAAGTTTTTTCTTTAAGGAAAAAGTCGGGATATATTTAGATACTAAGTGGACAAGCTTATACGACATAGGACCGTCTAGAATAGACCAGCCGAAAGACATATTTAAAATGGCTTTAAAATTAGGCAAGGCGCTCGAAGAACGCAGGCTGGAATTCGGCATTGCTTTATTAGCCGGAGATTGCGGAGCGATTACCGTTATGCTTAATAAATTTAAAAACGTAAGGGCGGTTTTTGCGGCGGACGAAGAATATATAAAAAGCTCAAGAACAAGATTCGATGCCAACGTCATAGTCGTTAAAAATAAAGGCGTTACGATAGATACGAAAAACTGCGAAAAGGAAGTTTCTCTATTTCTCGATACGGCGTTTGACGAAAAAAACCGGCATATACTCGATTTTATAGCCAAAACCGAAAATATAAATGTATAAATGTATAAATTGCGGCGCCGCTTCTTTAAAATGGGTCGGAAGATGCCCTGAATGCCACAGCTATAATACTATGGAAGAGATTGCGGCGGAAGCAGAATCTCTTAAAGCCGTAAAATTCGGAAAGAAACTTCCGTCAGCCCCGCCCGTAACGACGCTTGATGCCCAAAATTACGGTCCTCTCGATAGAATTGCAACGGGAATAAAAGAATTCGACGTATCGGTCGGTTCCGGACTGGTTGCCGGACAGAGTATCCTTATAGGCGGAGAACCCGGAATAGGAAAATCGACTCTTATGCTTCAGGTTGCGGAAAAACTTGCGTCCGCCGGCATAAAAACCCTCTATATATCTGCCGAAGAATCTTTAAACCAGATTATTTTAAGGGCAAAAAGGCTCAAAATAGAGTCTAAGGCGTTGTTTTTCCAGGCCATGAACGATATAAACGAAATTTTATACTCCATAGAGAACGGCGGATACGGTTTTATAATAATAGACTCCATTCAAAGAATAACCGTTCCGCAAACGGACTCGGCATACGGCAGCATCAACGGACTGAGGGAGACGGCACACGAGATAACTTCATTATGCCTCAAGAAAAACTGCGGGGTTTTCCTTGTATGCCACGTCAATAAAGAGGGCGGTCTTGCCGGACCGAAAACGCTGGAGCATATAGTAGATACGGTTTTATATTTCGATTCCGGCAAAAGAGACTCGTACCGGATTTTAAGATGCTATAAAAACAGGTTCGGCTCTACCGACGAAGCCGGAATTTATGAAATGTCGGAAAACGGGTTAACAGGCGTAAAAAATCCATCGGCGTATTTTACGTCGGAAAGGCAGGAAGGTTCGCCTGGTTCTGTCGTTACCCCGTGCCTAGAAGGTACCAGGGCGATGCTCGTGGAGGTCCAGGCTCTCGTCGTTCCTTCTTATATGCCTGTTCCAAAAAGGGTATGCCTCGGCATAGACGGCGGAAGGGTCTCTATTATTTCTGCGGTTTTAGAAAAGAAAGAAGGCATAAAACTTTCTTCTAAGGAGATTTACGTTAAAATATTCGGAGGCATAAGCATACAGGAACCAGCGGTAGATTTGCCCGTTGCGCTTTCGCTGGCGTCGAGCTATATGGAAAAGCCTCTGCCTTCCAATTTTACGGCATTCGGAGAAGTAGGCCTGACCGGCGAAATAAGAGGTGTAGCCAATCCCGCAGCAAGAATAAAGGAAGCCGCGAATATGGGTTTCGGCGACGTTCTGCTTCCTATGTCTAATTTTAACGACGTTAAAAATTTAAAGAGCGTTTCCGGCATAAACCTTCATCCCGTTTCAAAGTTAAAAAAAATTATTGAATATTTAGTCTAACTAAAATAAAATAAATTAATAAACCTTAAAAAGAGATTAAAATTTGCGGAATATTTCTTTCAGCTACATAGAAGACGAACTTAAAAGAGTGGAAGAGCAGTTTGAAACCCACCTTATAACAGAAACCCCGTTAATCCATAAAGTCGCAAAATATGTAATTTCAAGCGGCGGAAAGAGGATACGCCCCATACTTCTCATAGTATCCGCGAAGATTTGCGGATATAAAGGCGGCAGCCATATCCCGTTAGCCGCCGTTATAGAATTTATCCATACGGCTACCCTCCTGCACGACGATGTAGTCGATAACGCTCCCTTAAGAAGGGGCAAGTCGTCGGCAAATATAGTTTTCGGAAACGAAGCCTCCGTCCTCGTAGGAGACTATTTATTCGCCAAGTCCTTTAAAATTTTATCTGCCCTCGACGACTCCGAAATTATAAAGGCATATTCCGACGCCACGACGCTTATGGCGGAGGGGGAAGTTAAAGAGCTTGTAAAAACCGCGGACGTCAAGACTACCGAAGAAGACTATCTAGATATAATCATAAAGAAAACGGCGGTTCTTTTTGCCTGCGCTTCGCAGGCGGGAGCCATAATAGCCGGTAAAGACCATAACTGCATAAAAAATCTTTACGATTACGGTTTAAATATAGGCATTGCGTTTCAGCTTATGGACGATGCCCTGGATTATATTTCGGACGAGGAATTCGGCAAGTTTATAGGCAACGATTTAAAAGAAGGCAAGCTTACCCTTCCCCTTATACACGCATTGGAAAGGGCGGATAAAAAAGAGAAAGATACTATTTCCAAAATAATTTATAAGAAAAAACTTACCGTTAAAGACCTTAAGACGGTTTTAGGGCTAGTTAAAAGCTACGGGTCTATAAATTACACCATTTCAAAGGCAAAGGACGCGGTAGAAAAAGCAAAGGAAAGTTTGGGAATATTTTCCGATTCAGAATATAAAACGAGCTTAATGGATATAGCAAATTATATAATAGAAAGGAAATTATAAGCTATGAACGACTTTATTTTTAAAGAAAACGAGCTTTATTGCGAAGACGTTCCCGTTGAACAAATCGCGTCCGAAGTCGGCACGCCTTTTTACCTGTATTCGCTTGCGACTCTCGGGAGGCATTTTAGCGTTTTTAACGAAAGTTCCAAGGTCTTAAATTCCTTAATCTGCTACAGCGTAAAGGCCAATTCCAATATAGCCGTGCTTAATTTTTTATTTAAAATGGGATGGGGAGCCGACATAGTTTCCGGCGGAGAGCTCTTCAGGGCGCTTAAAGCGGGCGTAGATGCCCATAAAGTCGTTTATTCCGGCGTAGGAAAAACCGAAGGCGAAATAGAATTTGCCCTTAAATCCGATATTCTTATGTTTAACGTAGAATCCCTCCCGGAAGTTTTTCT
>JAJYJN010000046.1 GCA_021789455.1 bacterium
TAAAGCTGGGGTTTTTTAATATCAGCCGGACTTCGGTAAAAGTGTTTAATCCTATAGAAACTCCCTTTTCGACTATTCCTCCGTTATCAACTATGCCGGACGTTTGAAAATTTTGCGACACCGGCACATACCCGGGAAGGGGCATAACATTTTCGGACGCAACGCTGCCGCCCGTAGATATGCTTCCCTGACCTAGCGCGTAAACTATCCCGTTTGGCCCTTTCAACGGGGTCATCAATAAAACTCCGCCCTGCAGGCTTTCAGCGTTTCCTATGGAACTGACCGTAACGTTAATTCTTTCGCCAGGAACGGCAAACGGAGGAAGTTCGGCGGTAACCATAACGGCTGCCGTATCCCTTATTTCGTAAAGCGAAGCTTCATCGGTGTTGATACCCAATTTTGACAGCATAGTAACAATGCTCTGCTGGGTAACGTTAACCCCCCACTGGTCGCCCGTCCCGTCAAGTCCGGTAACTAGTCCGTAACCGACAATCGGGTTGCTCATTGCCCCGTAAATAGAGGTAATATTGCCTATGGTCGCAGCGGAAGAAAAATCCGACGGCAACAACGCCGTCCCCGTAATGAACAAACTTAATAAAAACATTAACGCCGTTAAAATTATTTTTTTCTTCATTTTTTTCCTTATACCTTATATTTAGAACGGCCAGATATCCTGCATAATCTTATAAAGCCAGTTCGGGCTTTGCGAACTGTTCACGTAACCCCTGCCGTTTATCCATATTCTTTCGTCGGATATCTGACTGGATAAAATCGTATTTGCCGGAGATATGTCTATCGGTCTGGCTATCCCTTTAATTAATAAATATCTGGTTTCCCCGTTAACTGAAACTTTTCTTTCGCCTTTTAATTCTACATTTCCGTTTGGAAAAACCTTAACTACCTGCGCCTGGATAACCGAAGAAATTTGCCCGCTTTCCGCTACTCCGCCTCCCCCGTTAAAACTTTCAACGTTAGAGCCGTTATAGCCGGTCGGTTTTGCAGACGAAAGTGTGCCGAAGGCGATGCTGCCTAAACCTGACGAGTTGTGTGAAAGCGCGGTCGCGGAAGAATCGTTAACCTGCGTCTGGTCGTTAACGATAATCGTTACGGTATCGTTTAGCTTAAAAGCTACGTTATCGGAATAAAGGTTAGTTCCCGTTCCTGTTCCCGTCCACAGGGAGCCTAACACGGGCTTACCCTGGATGCCTCCGTTCTTAGCCGTCGGATTAACGTATGTCGGAGGTATCATGGACTTAGGCGGATGGACTCCGCACCCTGTTAATATAAGGGGAAGCAATAATGCCGAAACTATTGTCAATATATTATATTTTAATTTCATATTACCAGTTTTGCCTTTTTTAATGGACTTGCTTAAATCCATCCTTAGTTTTATATATGGTCCTCTTCCTACCTGACCGCTACTGTTTTATTTGATTTTACCATACAGTTAAGAATCTCTCCCGATGCGGCGTTTCTTACTCTTATCAGCGAGTTTAAAGCTCCGGCCTGAAGCGCTATGCCTTTTGTTTTTAAGATTAATCCGTATTTATTATAGACTATATTTACCGTATCGCCGAAATTTATTATTCTTCTCCTCTCCGTATTTGCGTTAGTTAAAGCTGAACCAGACCCGATAAAAAATTTTGCCTCTCTGCCGGCTATTTTTTTGCTTTTTAGGCAATAACCGTCGTTCAGACTAGGAATATTTTCATAAGATATTTTAACGTCCGCTGGTTTTATAATTTGGAATCTTCCTATCGATTCAGAAGCTACGGCAACCGGAGCATAAATTTCCGTTTTAAACGTAATATCGTCTATTCCTATAAGCTCACCGGTTTTTCTATCTAATATTTTAATTAACGCCGTATGATAACCCGAATACTTTAAATTATTAATTTCTACTTTAACGGCATAAACTGTCGCATTTTTCGAAGTGATTTTAAAAGGAATATTATAGGCAAAATTTGAGAAATTAAAATATTTTTTAAATTTTAAGGGAATTTTGTCAGTGTATGATTTTATAACCATACGTTTAAAATACGCATATTTTAAAGCGGTAAAGCCTTGCTTTTTTCCGTTTAGGGCATATCCCCGACAAAAAAAGCCCGGCAACAAAACCGATAATAAAAATATAACTGCGTATGTTGTTTTTTTAAGCATAATATAAATATAAACCAAAGTAACTCGGACGTTATTATATAAATTACGGTATTAAACCGCTCATAGTCTGCAGCATTTGGTTTGCGGCGGTAATCGCTTTAGAATCTATCGTATATGCGTTTTGTGCGGTTATCATCGACACCATCTGACCTACCAGATTTACGTTTGACATTTCCAAAAAACCCTGCTGAATAGTGCCCAACCCGTTTTCGTTAGGCGTACCGACCTGCGGGACTCCGGAAGCCGCGGTCTGCAAATAAAGATTATTACCTATACTGCTAAGCCCTGCGGGATTTATGAAATTAACTAGCGTTATACTTCCGACCTGCGCCGGATTAGTCTGACCTGAAATAGCCGCGGTAACAGTCCCGTTTTCAGAAATAGTAACTGAAGTTGCATTAGGCGGAATCGTTATCGGAGGAACAAGCTGATTGCCGTTTGCATCCACCAGCTGTCCCTGCGAATTAGTCTGAAAAGTTCCGTCTCTGGTATATGCCGTTTCTCCGTTTGGCATCTGTATCTGGAAAAAACCCTGCCCCGAAATTGCTAAATCTAAGGGATTTGAGGTCTGTTGAAGGTCGCCCTGCGTAAATTCCTTTTCTATAGAAGATACCTTAGTTCCCAGACCGATTTGAATACTAGTGGGAGATTGAACGTATTCCGAAGAATAGGCTCCGGGCGATTTAACCGTTTGATAAAAAAGGTCCTCAAAATTTACCCTGGATTCTTTAAACCCCGTTGTATTGGTGTTTGCCAGATTGTTGGAAATATTGTCAATCTCTATTTGCTGCCCTTCCATTCCTGTAGCCGCCGTCCATAATGCCCTCATATTTTAAAAATTCCCCCGATAATATAATTAATGTTATTTACTGTTATTATAAATATTAAACTGCCGCTCCAATTGTATTTATAGCCGTATTATTAACCTGGGAATAAGATTTTAAAACTTGAACCATATTGTTATAAGTCTCGGAAACATTAATCATCTGAACCATACCTTTTATTTCGTTGACATTTGATTCTTCGACATATCCCTGGAGCATATCTGGATTTTCGTCCTGAACAGGCGCTCCCGAGTTTTTTGTCGCCGAAAATAATGTATCTCCATATTTTGATAAATTTTCCGGATTCTTAAAATTAACGGTCAGTATGCTGCCGGAATAGAATTCATTATTAGTCGAAGGGTCTGTAATATTTATTGCGCCTGAATCAGATATAGTAACGTTGGAACCCCTTTCATTTAAAAAAATAGTTTTTTTGTCGGTATTTAAAACGGGAAAACCTTGCTGCGTAACAAGTTCTCCTGCCCTATTTAAAGAAAATGCACCGTTTCTTGTGTATTTAATTCCGGATGGGGTTTGGACAACAAAATATCCGTTTCCTTTAATAGCAAGGTCAAATCTGTTGCCGGTCTTTTTCAAGGGTCCCTGCGACATATCTACATAAGTATTTAATGTTATAGGATAAGCTTTATCGGCCAGAGGTTTATCTGCACCGGAATTTGAAGCGGAAAGTGCTTTAGGGGATAAAAATTCCGCAAAGTTATCTCCGCTGCTTTTATATCCAATAGTATTAACATTTGATATATTGTTAGTAATAACGGATAACCGCCTTTCTTCCGCCAATATACCGCTTAGCGCTATGTAAGAACCTCCGTTCATCTTTCTCCGTAAGATTTATTTTATATGTTTTGTATTATATTAACCGTTATTGAATATATATTTTTAAGCAATAAATATGCCAAAAAAATAGGAAAAAATTTCCTGTTAAATTGTAAAAATAAAAAATTGTTGATATCGGCGGGGAAATTAAATACAATATTATAAATATAATCTGCAAGATATAAGATTTTTAAAGCAAAATTTAGCTATGGATAAAAAACTTGCTATTATTATCGCTTCGGATAAATATTTAAATCATATTTCGGGGTTAATTTGCGCATCGGCGAAAAAAAAAGATATCGCCTTATCTATTTTTATTACGGACAAAGGTGTTTTTTTAACGGAAAATAAAGAATTTATTTCCCTTATTAAAAAATATGCCGCTAATATCGACAAAGTTTCCGTCTGCGAATATTCCTGCACGGTTAACAAAATAGCTTCGAGGATTGAAGGATTTAATTACGCCTCTCAATTTGAAAACGCAAAAATGATAAACGGACTGGAAGAAAAAGACAGGGCCCTATTATTTTAAACGATAAATTACGGAGATTATGTTCGATATTAAAAAACTCAAAGAAAATCCTGATATAAACGTATATTCCAAAAAGCAGGAAATTAACGCAATCCTTAGAGGTTTTACCAACCAGAAAAAGCCTCTTATTATTTATCCGGTTCCTTTTAACGATGAATACACGACGAATATTATAAGGGTAAACGACGACTCTATAACCATCGACTCCATGGTTCCAAAATCCGGAAATCTAAAGCTTATAGAATCGTCGTACCTTAAAATTACTTTTAAATTTAGCAATAACGAACATTTTTTTCTTTCAAAATTATATAATTACGAAAAAGATAAAGAATATTTTGTCTTTGACATTTACAAACCCATAGAAATATTATCGCTGGAAAAAAGAAAATTTTTCAGGATAGAACCTTCATTGAACGAGCCGGTAAATATCTCCTTTTTCTTAAATAATAAATATTTCGAAACAAAGCTTTTCGACCTCTCTGGAGAGGGTTTTTCTTTTTTATTGGATTTTCCGGTCGAAAAACACACCGTACTAGAAGGCGTAAAGATTAAATTTCCGGGCGGACTGCCGGAAATAACAGTGAGGTTGGAAATCAGGTCGGTCGCGCGACTGGACAACCTTAAATATAAAGTGGGCGCTCAGGCTATAAATATAAAACCTGCCGAACAGGATATTTTATTTAGGTATATATTCAAAAGACAGCGTGAAATAGTCGCTGCTATGAAGGGGATTGCTTAGACGCTTTCTCGTTTAATTTGTGCAGGAACGCAAAAATATTCGCTATCGCCTTGTAAATTTCTGTCGGGATTTCTTCATAAATATCGAGTCCGTCTAATATATCCGCCAAAACGTTATTCCTTGTTATCGGTATATTTTCTTTTTTAGCTATTTCTATAATTTTTTCGGCAAGTTCTCCCCTGCCCTTGGCTACAACAACGGGGGCGTTATTTTTCTTGGGATCGTACCGCAGCGCGGACGCTTTAGCATATTTAGCTTTAGACTCTTTCATTTATTATGTTACCCTCAGAAAATATTTCTCCGTCCACAGAGAATATTCCGGTTTCTTTGCCGGTTTTAAAGTCTTTACCCGCGGCAGAATTAAAAGACAAGTCCTTAAGCGTTATCCCATCTTCGGACAGCATTTCCTTAAAAGTTCCAATGTTTTTATTTATGAGTTCTCTTGCCCCGTCTGAACATTCCTGAAATTTAACGCTAAGGGAATTACCAGAATAATATGAAAAAAGCTTAATGTGCCCTAAAGCATTAAAATCTGTTTCAAGCATCAGCATATATTTTTTTGTAAGAGCGCCTGTCTTATTTTTTTTATCGGGAGCGTCTTTCATTATAGCGTAGTTGCTATTGGCGGTTAAAATTACCGAGCCTAAACCGATAGAAGAGCCAAAATTAATATGGATAAACAAAAAATTGCCTTTAACCGAAGCCGTTACGGTTTGGACTGAAGTATTTAAACCAGACGTTAAAAGAGATTTAAACGCAGAACCGATATTACTTTCCAGATTTTCTGAAAAGACTTTATTGTATAAATCCAGAGCTTTTTGAATATTAATATTGTCGGCGGAATCCCCAACTACTTTAAATATTACTTCTAAACCGCTCCCGCCGCCGCTCCCTAGGGCAGATTCGTTTGCCGCGTTACTCATGGTACTGCTTCTGGCAGCGTTTTCAAGCTTTAGCCTGATCGGTATATCGAAATTATCATTGAACGCTTTGCCTAAAGCAAATTCATTGTAAAGTTCCTGCGGAATTGCCGCCGTAAGAAGTTTGCCGTTAATATTTAATATGCCGCTTAAAGAACCGTCCGCGCCAGCCGAAACGTCTATCAGACTTGCTTCTGTTATACTGCCCTGTTTTAATATGTTTAATAGCGAAGAAGTTATTTTTTCCTTAATTATTAAGGAAATATCTGAAGCGGCGATATTTTGGGCGCTTAAATTTCCCGCCGGAACTGCCTGTTCAACCATAAAATTCACACTACTAAATCTATATGTTCATTATTTTCTTGCTGTTCTTTATTTTCTTCTTCTTCGCCGCCGTTTTGATTTTCTTTGCGGTTCTTATTTTTATCGTTAACTGGTTCCAGCGTTTTGCTTAATTCTACAACTGTATTTAAAGCGGTTTCATCAACGTTTTCCATTTCCTTACGAATTATATTGCTGGAATTTACGGCTAAAATTTGGGAGGTTGATGCTATTTTTTCTACGGAAGGCAGATTAGTAATAATTTGCTGAAGCTCGACCGTGTCAATCATAACTAATAAAGTTAAGACGTTAAATAGGTAAAAATACTTTCCACGCTTATAACGGAATAAAATTTTCCTTCGGAGTTTTCAAATACGTCTGATATTATATTGTTTGAATTTCTAAATTTGAATGTAGAAGGAGAAATAAGGTTTTTGTTTTTAATGCCGGTAATATTTTTTATTTCGCTAACAGATAAGCCGAAAAATTTATTTTCGTAAATACATATTACGATATATTTAGATAAATATTTTACATCTATAGCGCCGTTTACTATTATAGAAAAATCGTAAACTGGAACCATTTTATTTCTGTAAAGTATTATACCGAGATGCCCGGCTTTTTTTGAAAAAATATTAACGGGAGTTTTATATCTGATAATTTCGTTAATGTTTAAAGAAGGCAGGGCGTAAAAAGAATTTCCGGAAACGAAAGTAAAATAGGAAATTTCTCTTTCAGGATCTAATTCCGGCTTCACAGGAGAAACGGTCGATAACTTATCATCGGCTTTATTAAATAAAGGAACAATATGCACGCCGGAAGTTTTATCCTGAGGCTTAACTAAAGTAATATCTTCTGCCGGAGTAAGTATCTTTTCTACGGGATAGGACAGAATAACCGAAGACCCTTCGGTTTCTACGGCATTTTTTTTGTCCAATAAATCGTCAATCCAAGGCGTGACAAGGTCGGAACCTACAGCTTTAGAGCCTTTAAAATTATATAGATTGAAAGTTTTATTCATCTCCCGCACTCCCCTCTTTAACTCCGTTATTAAAGTCTTCTATTATTTCCTTTGCAACATTAATATAATCCTGCGCTCCCCTTGAATGAACGTCTAAATAGGTAAGCGGCTTTCTTATCATGCTTGCGTCTTTAAATTTTGTATCTATATTAATTATACTATTAAAATGATTATCTTTATATTTATTTTTAAAATAATCAAGCGATTTAATAGAAGAATTAGTCCTCCTGTCGAACATAGTAATAAGAATCCTGAAAGTGCACCTATTATCCAGAGCTTTTTCTATTTTTTCTATCGTCGAAAGCAACAAATCCACGCCTCTTGCCGATAAAAAATCTGACATTACCGGAATAATAATTTCATCGCTTGCGGCAACCGCGCTTATAAGAAGAACGCTCAGCGCAGGCGAAGAATCTATTATTATATAGTCGTAATTATCGTAAAAAAACTTTAATTTTTCCCTGAGTTTTAGCCCGCCTCCTTTAGAAACGGATAATTCAGCTTCTATTCTTGCAAGATTTATGTTTGAAGGAATAAGGTCTATGCAGCCGCCGTTTTTAAGCCTGTATTTATTAATAACCGCTTCATTTGGATTGAAAGAATCCGATATTATAAGATTGGCAACTGAATATTCCAATTTTTCAGGTTCGACGGCAAGGTGATTTGTAAGGCTTGCCTGAGGGTCAAGATCTACAAGCAGCACTCTATAGCCAAAAATAGACAGCGAACTTCCCAGAGTAATAGTGGTAGTAGTTTTTCCTACGCCGCCTTTTTGGTTTGCCGTCGCAAAAACATACGGAGTTTTCATAATGACTATAAAAAAGCATAAATCACTTTATCATACCTTCTATA
>JAJYJN010000047.1 GCA_021789455.1 bacterium
AATCTGAGCGGAAGCTGTTTATAACTCATTTTAGCGTCTTTAAGCATCGAAAAAAGTCCGAAATCTCCGGCAAATCTTAAAACAAACTCTTTAGACTGCGCAAATGCACCGGTATCGGACTTTTCGTCAGGCACTAAAACGGAATAATGACGCTCGTGAAAAGACTCTCCCTGCCCCTTGATTTCCGGCTTATTCCAGTTATAAATCAGCGGGGTTTCTATCTCCATGCACTTCAAACGATTTAAGGCGATATCTTCGGCCCAATCCGACAGAAGCTTATATAAAAGCGTTCCCTTAGGATAAAACCTTAGATGGCCGGAATCGGAATTTTCTTCGTGGTCTGCAATTTCAAGCCGTCTCATAGCGGAAACGGACGGGGGAGTTTCACCCTCTTTTATTTTAAATTCCTCATACGCAACGACTTTTCTAAGGGACGGGAAATCCTTAAACACTTTATCGTCTAATATGCTTTCATTTTTTAAATCTATTTTCGTTTCGACGCCGTCGTGATTCAATACGAAAAATTCGCTTTCTACGTCTTTTACGACGTCTTCTCTCGTTTTTTTTGAAGAAACGGCTGTTCCGCCGGCTGCCGCAGATTCGGTTATATGCCTCGATGATTCGCTTAACGGATGTCCTTTGCAGGAAATTTTAAAGCTTTTATACCACCCGAAAGGCGCCCTGTAAACCGTATAGAAAGACTCAAGCTCCGTTTTTAAAGCGTTAAGCGCCGAAACGGCGAGGGATGGAGAGGCAAGACTGCTGGAAAGATGTGCGTAAGGATATAAAACTAATATTCCGGGCTTTAATTTGTCGGCAATTTCTTTAATTTCCCGAAAAGCCTGTTTTACGATATTTTCCGTGTTCTTTGCGTCTTCTTTTTCGACGGTGCAGAAAACTACTAAAGGTTCTTCAAAAAAATTTCCGGCTTCATTAACGAGGTTCGGGTCTATTTCTTCTGCGACTGGAGTTTTTCCGGTTAAAGAATAGTTAAAATCATCGGCGTGGATTATTAATAGCTGCATATTATAATATATTAAAAGTCGTTTGGAAGACTTTCAAGCTCCTTTGCGGTAAACACCGGACCGTCTTTGCATACGTAAACGCTTCCTACGTTGCACCTTCCGCATTTGCCCAGCCCGCATTTCATTCTGTTTTCAAGCGTAGTAATAATATCGCTCTTGTCGAACCCCATTTTTTCCTCCAACGATTTTAAGGCAAATTTTATCATAATTGGAGGGCCGCACACTATTGCAACGCTGTTTTCTCCTTTTAAAGGCAGTTGTTCTAGGATGGTCGGAACGAAACCTACTTTTCCCGTCCAGTCCGGCGTTTCTCCGCCCGGGTCCACCGTAATAATTACTTCGGTGTTTTTATATTTTTTCCATTCGTCGAATATGCCTTTATACAGAAGGTCTCCTACCGACCTTGCGCCGTACAATATGGTTATTTTGCCGTAATCGTCCCGTTCGTCGAGACAGTATTCCATAATCGATTTTACCGGAGCCATGCCTATGCCGCCGCCTACGAAAACAAGGTCTTTTCCTTTCATTTTTGACGTATCGAAATAATTTCCGTAAGGGCCCCTGAAGGCTATTTTATCCCCCTGATTAAGGCTGTTTATGCCGGTAGTAGCTCTTCCCGAAGACCTGAAACTGAATTCAAAATATTCTTTTCTTAAAGGAGACGACGAAAACCCGAAAGTCGATTCTCCTTCGCCTATGAAAGAAAACTCTCCGAACTGACCGGGCAGAAAATCTATGCTGCCGCCGTCGATGGTAAGACGTATAGTTTTGGTATCCGCGGTTTCCTGAATAATTTCTTTTATTTCAGCCAGTTTCGGCAAATAAATATTTTCCATTAACTATCTGCTCCCTGCTATATGTTAAAAATTTTATTTAATTAATCGAATCCTTCACATGCGTTAATCCAAAGCTGTTATACATAAGATAAGCAATTTTTAAGCCATATCGGCTAAGTCTTTTGCAACTTCTTTAATATCTATGTCTTCGGGGCAGTTCCTGGAGCATCTTCCGCATCCGACGCATAGATATTTATCGAACTTTTCGCTGTATATTTTAAATTTGTGCATAAGCCTCTGCCTGTATCTGTCGCCCTGCGTGACTCTTGGGTTATGCCCGGAAGTATGAAGGGTAAATACGCCGAACTGGCAGGAATCCCAGTTTCTAATCCTCCTGCCTTCTTTTAAATTTCCTTCATCCTGAATATCGAAACAGTGGCAGGTCGGGCAGGTGTATGTGCATACGCCGCATCCTATACAGGATAAAAATCTGTCCTGAAAATAATTATGTTCAAAGTTTTTGTCCAAAAAACTTTTGGTTCTTTCTATTTCAAAGAGCTTTTTCCAATCCTTGTCCGCGGGAACTTGAGCTTTTGGGGTTTCTTTAAAGAGATTTATATAGGGTTCGATAAGATTTAAGCCTTTTTCGCTGGTTACGACGGCAAAATATTTGCCTTCCGCTTTTTTAAGAAGTATGTCGGAACCGTAAGAACTTTCCGGAGAAAGCTGCATTTCCGTGCAGAAACAATAGTTGTCCGGCTTTTCGCAGGCTATAGAAACTATAGTCAAATTCTTAAATCTTTCGTTAAAAAATTCGTCTTTATAATCCCAGTTGAAAACCTTTTCCATTATAGGTCCGGCACCCGCGTCGCACGGCCTCCCCCCGAAAATAACTCTTTTTTCGTTTGCCCCCGCAACCGCTTCGAGTCCGTCTTTAATTTCGGTATCGACGCCGGAAAAAGAATATTCTAAAAGCGTTTCGGTTTTAGGAAGAAGATATTCCTTATAAGACATTTTGGGCAGAAGAATATCTAGGTTTGCTTCTTCAAATCTGCTTATTTTTCCGTAAAAAGTGTCGCCGTCTTTATCTGTGGGGGCTATAACCTCAAAGTTATCGGCTATAATGCTGTCCACAAATTTTTTAAGATTTTCCGCCGAAATTTCAAAATATTTTTCTTCCATTATGAACCGTCTCCAATATCTTATTTCTTATTTAATAAAGTCGTTGAAATCGCTTTCGCTGAAAACTCCGAAAACCGGTTTTGCATTAATATCTAATCCTGATTTATACCCGAACATATTATATACGTCTTTGGCCATTTTTTCGTTAATCAGCATCAGCGGAATGTTCACCGGACAGGCTCTTTCGCATTCTCCGCAGCCTATGCATCTTCCGGAAAGATGGTATGCCCTGATAAGATTCCACTGCGCATTGCCGGTCTCTTCAGAATTCGTATCTATCCACTGCGGCATATTTTTTTCTACTATGCATCTGGAGCAATAGCATAGAGGGCAAGCCTGCCTGCAGGCATAGCATTTTATGCATTTATCGAATTCTTTAGCCCAGAAAGCATTTTTCTCTTCCGCGCTCATAGATTCGAGCTTTTCTATGCCGGAATAAGGCTTGACGTTTCCCGACAAAACAAGTTTGGGCTCTTCCGATTCTATAAGAAAATCGTACAGTACCGGAATATGCTCTTCGCATATTAGGCATTTGTCGTAAACTGCCGATTCCGATACGTTTGTTTCGCCTTTATCGGCAAGGTTCTGTCTTATTACCCCGTTGCATTCCATTCCGATAATTTTTATATTATCCCTGGAAATCTGATATTCCTGAATTAAAGCGTTAACGGCTTTCTCGTCGCAGCCTTTAACGACTATGCCTATTTTTCCGAACTTTTTGACTTCGGGCTTTTTTAAGAATACCGCAAGGTCTTGAACGGCATGCGGACTAAAAGAAAGCTTTCCGGCATCCTCCGCCTTTGTAATAAAAACTGGCCTCATTCTTTGTAGATTGGAACCTTTCGCATAGCCTATTACGAGGCTGACCTCTCCGCTTTCTAAAAGGTCTTTTGCAATTTTTTGCAGTTTTTCGTCGGTCTTTGTATTCGCCATAAATATATATCCTTTATTTTTTTGTAAATATATCGGTTGATTTACCGGGCAGAGATTTAATTTTATCGGTAAATTCGTTTATTATAGAAACCCATTTGTTTCCCTCGGAAGCGCTTACCCAAGAAAACTCGACTCTGTCCAAATCGACTCCTAAATATCCGAGCAAATCTCTGAACGTCGCATATTTCCTTCTCGAGTGGTAATTACCGCTGGTATAATGGCAGTCTCCCGGATGGCATCCGGAAACCAAAACGCCTTTTGCACCTTTTTTAAAGGCTTCGACTATAAAAAGAGGGTCTATCCTTCCCGTGCAGGGGAGTTTTATAACTCTGACATTGTCCGAATACTTCATTCTGCTTGTTCCGGCAAGGTCCGCTCCGCTGTAAGTACACCAATTGCATACAAACGCTATTATTCTTGGGTCGCTTGAATTGTCTCCTCCGTGTTTCGGGGCTTTATGTTCTTCCTTTTTTACGTCTTTATCTTCCATTTCCGAAAGACTCCTTTTTGTTTCGATTTTGTGAAACCTTCTTTTTATACCGCTAAAGCCTTAATTTCCGCATATATCTGGTCATCCATAAATCCTTTAACGTCGATAGACTTAGAGAAACAGGCATTTACGCATGCTCCGCATCCGGTGCAAAGCCCCGGATTAACGTTAGCTACGACCTTAATGAGTTTCCCGCTCCTGTCTTTAATTTCTTTTTTGCTTATAGCATTGTAAGCGCATACTCTCTGGCAGTAAAAGCATGCAACGCAAGTCGCTTCGTTGACGTTCGCTATGGTTCCTTCGACCTCGTATTCGTTCTTTGAAAAAAGTCCTAATATTTTAGACGCGGCCGCAGAACCTGAAACGACGGATTCGGGAATATCCCTTGGTCCCTGCGCCATTCCGGCAAGAAAAATACCGGCCGTAGAAGACTCCGCCGGACGAAGTTTAGGATGAGATTCCGTGAAAAACCCGTATTTATCATACGAGATTCCAAGCATCTGGGCGAGTTTGTCGGAGCCTTTTTTAGGAATTACGCCGGTAGCGAGAACGACCATATCGGCCGCAATCTCTACCTGATTTCCGGACAGAGTGTCCGCGCCTTTAACGATGAGTTTTCCTTCGTCTTCATATATTTTAGATACCCTGCCTCTTAAATATATTGCGCCGTCCTGTTCCATAGTGCCCCTGACGAACTCTTCGTACCCCTTGCTTGTGGACCTTATATCTATATAGAAAACATAACTCTGGGAACCGTGAACTTTATGGGCGAATAACTTAGCATGCTTTGCCGTGTACATACAGCATACCTTTGAACAATAAGGGACGCCTTTTTCAGGGTCTCTTGAACCTACGCACTGAACGAAAACAATAGTCTGCGGCGTTTTTCCGTCGGAAGGCCTTTTAATAACGCCTTCGGTTGGACCGGAAGCCGACAGAAGCCTTTCAAACTGCAAACCGGATATTACGTCTTTATATTTTCCGTAACCGTATTCGCCGTACATAGAGGTATCCATTAGGTCGTATCCAGTCGAAGCGACGATTGCTCCAACCGTTTCTTCTATAATTTCATCCTGCAAATCGAAATTTATACATTTAGGTCCGCATGCGTCGTAACATTTCTGGCATTTTCCGCCCTTTTTAAAGTGCAGGCAGACAGACCTGTCCAGTACCGGAACAAGCGGAACCGCCTGAGGAAACGGAACATATATAGCCGTCCTTTCGGAAAGGTTTACGTTAAATTCGCTTTTGACGTTTTTATGCATAGGGCAGGCATTCCAGCATTCGCCGCATCCGGTACAGTCTTTTTCGACGACGCTTCTCGCCTTTTTCTTTATTTTAACTTTAAAATTTCCGATATAACCGGAAATATCTTCAACTTCGGAATAAGTATATAATTTTATATTAGGGTGCTGGTTTGCTTCGACCATTTTAGGCGTCATTATACAGCTCGAACAGTCGAGAGTCGGAAAAGTTTCGTCAAGCTGTATCATTCTTCCGCCTATCGAGGGTTCTTTCTCTACAAGTATAACTTCTACCCCGCCGTTGGCGATATCGAGAGCCGCTTGTATTCCGGCAATTCCTCCGCCGATAACTAAAGCTTTTTTATTTAAGGGAACCCTGACGTCTTCGATAGGCCTGTCTCTTTTGACCTTCTCGACCATCATTTTCATTAAATCTACGGCTTTTGCGGTAGCCCTTTCTTTGTCTTCGTGAACCCATGAAACCTGTTCCCTGATATTGGCTATCTCCACGAAATACGGATTTAAACCTTCCTTTGCGGCGGCTTTTCTGAACGTATTTTCGTGCATATGGGGCGAACATGCCGCAAGAACGATGCCCGTTAAATTTTTCTCTTTTATTATATTTCTTAAGCTGTTCTGGCCCGGGTCCGAACACATATATTTATAATCTAATGCGCTTACTACTCCCGGAATTTTAGCCGCTTCTTCCCTGACTTTTTCGACATCGACCGTTCCGGCGATATTGGAACCGCACCAGCAAACAAATACGCCTATTCTTGACATAATATATACCTCGTATAACGCTCTATTTTTATTTTAATTGCTTACGTACGAAAAGATTGCTTCGCTATGTCCGCAATGACAAATTTTTAGCTATATTTTAATCTATCGTTGGTTAGCTAATCCTTCTATTTTTTTTAAAACCCTGTCGGCGGCAACCATATGGCCGTCTATTGCAAGGTCTTTGGGGTCTATTCCGAAAGAAAGGCCTAAAAGTTCCGTTATGAATAGAACCGGCAGTCCCAGTTTTTCATCATATTTCCTTTCTATTTCCCTCTGCCTGACGTCTAAATTGGAATGGCAGAGCGGACATGCTACTACCACAAGGTCGGCTCCGTGTTTTTTGATATCGTAAAGAACGTTGCCCGTCAAAGCCATAACTACGTCGGGCTTAGAAAGCGAGTTAATAGCCCCGCAACATTCGGTTTTGAAAGAATAATCCACCGGTTCGGCTCCGGTAAGCGCAACCAGTTCGTCCATAGTAACCGGATTTTCCGGGTCGTCGAACTGCATAACCTTGGGAGGCCTTACTAAAAGACATCCGTAATATGAAGCGACTTTAAGCCCGGATAAAGGCTTTTTAACCATAGATTTTATTTTGTCTTTCCCTACCGTCCCGATAAGAAATTCGAGCATATTGTTGATGCTCATTTCGGAATCGTAAGGCATTTCTAAAGAATCCGTTATTTTCTTTTTAAGAATATCGTCGTTTTTTAATTCGTAAGCGGCATTTTTAAGCCTGTTGGAACAAGCCGCGCAAGGAGCTAGAACGGACTCGTAACCGTCTTTTTCCGCTATCGCAAGATTTCTTGCTGGGAGGGCTACCGATAAATTATGATTTATGCTGTGCGCCGCGGAAGCTCCGCAACAGTTCCAGTCCGGTATTTCTTTAATCTCGATATTCATCGCCTCGAGTATCTTCAGCAGGGATACTTCGTATTCGAAAGACGTCCCTTTAAGCGAACAGCCGGGGTAATATGCTAATTTCATATATTATATTTCTCCAGATAATTTTAATTTTTACTCGAAATCTTTAAAAATTTTAGCAATCTGATTTAAATCGGCTATTTTTTCTCCGTGCATTTTAAGCTTGCCCTTCTCAAGCATTTTAGGCGCTAAAAACATATCCCTGAATAAATGGCGCGTCTTCAACTTATATTTGCCGACCAGCTCAAGCTCGAATATCCTGCCGTTCGACTTGACGTTGTCGAGAAATACTTCGTGAAACATCTGCACTTCTTTTTCGACCTTGGACGTGACGCCTTTTTTCTCCGCTATTTCTCTAAGAACGTCCATAATTCCGGTCACCTCGAATCCCTTAGGGCAGCGGGTAGAACAGGTATTGCAGGAGACGCACAGCCATATCGTTTTGGAATTAAGCACTTTATCTTCCATTCCTAGTTCCGTCATTTTTATAATCTGGTTCGGGGTATAATCCATCTCGAAGTTGACGGGGCATCCTGCCGAACATTTACCGCACTGATAGCATTTAGCCAGCTTGTCGTGGAGCATAGATTCGACTTGCGCGGCAAAATTACGCCTGTTTTGTTCGTTTATGACAGTTTTCATATCGTATACCGGAATTAGTTTAAATTTAAAATTAAAATTATCTAATTATTTATATATATATTTTTATGAATTTTTATTAATTTTAAAAAACGTCTTTTTATTATAATTCATCCGCTGTTTTTAGTCAAGAAATTTTAAGCCCCCAAAATTG
>JAJYJN010000048.1 GCA_021789455.1 bacterium
AAGGTCAACTTTATTGTCGTTGTCGTCCAGCAAAGCGACGCCGTTCCAGTTAAGGACTGAAGTTATTTTTTTATGTCCCGAACGCTCAAAAACGCTTAAATCTAATTTTGAACCGATTTTGTCTATAATTTTCATCTGTCAACTTCTCCGAGCAATATGTCTATGCTCCCCATGACGGCTATTAAATCGGCCACCAGATGTCCCTTAACCATTATATTTAAAGCGCTTATATTGCAGAACGACGGCGGCCTGACCCTCATCCTGTACGGAAAAGCCGAACCGTCCGATATTATATAAAAGCCTAATTCTCCCCTGGGATTTTCTATGGAAACGTAAGCCTCTCCTTTAGGAGGTTTTATGCCTTCCATTCCGTATTTAAAAAGAGAAATCATACCTTCCATCGTCGTTAACGCCCTCTTCTTGGGCGGTATAACATACAGGGGGTATTCGTCGTAGCTTAAATATTCTCCCTCGGGAACATTCTCTACCGCCTGCGAAATTATTTTAAGGCTCTGGCGCATTTCTTCGATTCTGACTAAATACCTGTCGTAAACGTCTCCGGTTTCTCCCGTCGGTATTTCAAAATCGAAATCTTCGTAAGACGAATAAGGATTTGCTTTTCTGACGTCGTATTTTATCCCGCTTCCCCTGAGAGACGGTCCGGTTAATGCGAAATTTATAGCATCTTCGGCAGAAATTATTCCTAAATTTTTAGTCCTTTCCAGCCATATTTTATTTTTTGTAAGCAGGGCTTCATATTCGGAGATTTTTTCCGGAAAAATTTTAATAAAACTTCTTGTTTTATCGAAAAAATCTTTATGCGCGTCCATTGCAAGACCGCCTACGCGGTAAAAGGAGGGGGTCATCCTCGCGCCCGTAACCGTTTCTATTATATCCAGTATTAACTCTCTTTCGCGGAAACAGTATAAAAACTCCGTCAAAGCGCCAAGGTCCACGGCGTGCGTCGCAAGCCATACCAGATGGGAACTTATCCTCGTTAACTCGGCAAGAATAACTCTGACATATTCGGCTCTTTTGGGAGCCTTAACTCCGCAGAGTTTTTCCACCGCAAGTATATAACCGAGATTATTGGATGCTCCGGAAACGTAATCCATCCTGTCTGTAATGGTTTCCGCCTGATGATACGTCCTGAACTCCGCATATTTTTCCATGCTGGTATGCAGGTAGCCTATTATAGGCTCTGCATTGACGACGGTTTCTCCGTCCAACTTGACTAAAACTCTCAGAACGCCGTGAGTGGCGGGATGGGACGGCCCGATATTTAATGCAAATTTGTCTGTTTCAATAAGAAAATCTTTATATTCGAACATCGATTAAGTTGTTATTATTATTGTTAAATTTTTTCAGGCTCGATATATCCCGGAGCATCCATTTTAATTTCTTCGGGTTCGGGTCTTTTTCTCAAGGGATAATCTTTAAGAAGAGGATATCCGTCCCAGTCGTCGGGGTTTAATATTCTTTTTAAATCCGGGTGGTTTTTAAATTTAAGTCCGAACATATCATACACTTCTCTTTCAAACCAGTTTGCGGAATTATAAACCGAAGTCAAACTGGGATATTCCGTTTCGTCCGCTTTGCTGTTAACTTTAATAAAAACCCTGAAATTATTTTTTATCGAGTAGAAATTATAAATTACTTCTATTCTTTCGGGTCTTCTAGGATAATCTGCGGCAAATAAATCCGACAGCATATCGAACTCTAATCTTGAATCCGTTTTTAAAAATAGGGCGAGTTCGAGCAGGTCTTCTTTTTTAATCTGTATATGCACGTCGCCTTTAATGTTATCGGCAGAAACAATCGCTTTGGGCTTAGATTCTTTTATAACCGTTAACGCAAACATTACATCCATATCGTCGAAATTAATTTAGTTTAATACGTATTGTTATATATATTTTATTATATTTACTTTATGATTTTAGGAGGTTCTTCGTGTTTAAGCGTCCCTTTCTCTATCTTTTCCTGAAGTTTCGTTATTCCGTAAATCAGGGCTTCAGGTCTCGGAGGACAACCGGGGATATAAACATCTACCGGAATTATTCTATCTACGCCCTGGACTATGCTGTAAACGTTAAATAATCCTCCCGACGATGCGCAGTCGCCCATAGCTATTACCCACTTCGGATTGGGCATCTGGTCGTAAATCCTTTTAACCATAGGCGCCATTTTATACGAAACCCTGCCCGATACTATAATTAAATCGGCCTGCCTTGGGCTGGACCTGAATATTAATCCTAATCTGTCGAAATCGTATCTTGAAGAGGCGACGGTCATCATTTCGATAGCGCAGCATGCCAAGCCGAAAGTTGCCGGCCAAATAGACCACTTCCTGCCCCAGGAAACTATTTTATCCAATGAAGCCGTAATGATATTATCGCCTAAATGTTCTTCTATTCCCATTTCAGCGCCCCCTTAAGCCAGACATACATTAAACCTAAAACTAATATTATAATAAAAAAGAACATTTCGATGAAACCTAAAAAACCTAATTTAGAAAAAATTACCGCCCATGGAAACAAAAAAAGAGATTCTATATCGAAGAGCAGAAAAAAAATGGCTATAAGATAAAATTTAATATCGAATCTTACATGAGGCTCTCCGGTAGGCTCAACTCCGCATTCATAAGCCTTTAATTTGCCGGATTCAAAAGTTTTTTTCCCTATGAAATTAGAGGCTATAATAGTAAATACGGCAAATAAAATTGCTATAGCAAGCATTATAAGAATAGGCAGAAACGAATTCAAAGAAACTCCTTCAATTTTTATAATTGTATCATATGGTATATTTTATACTATAAAATATACCATATGATACAGGTTTAATCAAAAAAAATATAGCCCAAAAATCGCGATTAAAGCGGCCGCTAAATCTTATGCTGAATTAAGTAGTAGAGCAAAGTTCTGGTTCCTACCCCGGTGCCTCCCTTAGGGTTATAAGCGAAGCCCGTTTTTGTAAAAGCCGGGCCGGCTATGTCTATATGGCACCATTTAATTTGAGCCGGCACGAATTCTTCGAGAAACATTCCCGCCGTAATAGCCCCGCCGTATCTGTTTCCAACGTT
Organism: bacterium; assembly: GCA_021789455.1. The sequence continues at coordinate 3,080 of JAJYJN010000048.1, forward strand.
TTTTAAATCCGCTATGGGACTTAAAAGCTTTTCTTTCATATTATCGTCGAAAGGCAGCTCCCACATTCTTTCGCCTGAAATACGGCTTACCGATATAATATTATTTATCAAATCCTCATCGTTGCCCATAACGCCGGAAGTATATTCTCCGAGCGCAATCACGCATGCGCCGGTTAGAGTCGCAAGGTCTATTATTTCATCTACTCCCAGATTGGAAGCAAAGGTTAAAGCATCGGCAAGGGTCAGCCTGCCTTCGGCGTCGGTATTTTCTATCTCGATAGTTTTTCCGTTAAGCGCTTTAACCACGTCGTCCGGTCTCTGCGCTCCGCCGTCCGGCATATTTTCGCATGCGGCTATAATGCCGTGAACCTCTAAATTTATATCGAAATCTTTAATGTATTTCATTATTCCGAGAACTGCGCAAGCTCCGGATTTATCCGATTTCATTGTAGTCATAAAATCCGCCGGCTTTAAAGAAAGTCCTCCGCTGTCGAAAGTTATACCCTTGCCGACAATCGCAATCTTTTTATTTTTTTTATTTTTTGATTTATCCTTAGGTTTATAAACCAAATGAATAAACCTTGGAGGGTTTTTTGACCCCTGAGCTACTCCATAAAAAGCGTTCATTCCTCTTTTTACTATTTCTTTTTCATTAAATATTTCGCATTCTATATTTTTTCCCGCGGATATTTCTTTTGCGACGCCGGCTAAATATTCGGGAGTAACGACGTTCCCCGGCTCGTTGACTATATCGCGCGCAAAATTAGCCGCAAGGGAAGTTTTTTTACCGAAATCAAAACCTTCTTCGGCGGAGTTTTTTATAACTTTGGTTATAGTCGAGGAGTTACAGTTAAAATAGATGCTTATAATTTCCGGATAAATAATTTTACCGGCATGTTTTCCTTTTTCCTTAGCAAGGTATTTTTTAAATTCATACAGGCCTAATTCCGCTCCTTCGGCAATAGAGGCGGATAAATAGAATATGCCGTTTTTCGTATAATATTCTTTAGGCAGTCCGGGAATTATAAAAATTACGTCTTTGATTTTATTTGTCCTGGCTATCCTGGAAGAACCCGATATGAAATTTCTGAGAGAATCGTAATCGAATTTATCTTTCTTGCCTAATCCGTAAATCAATGAATAAAAAGGGGATTCGATAATTATATTTTTCCCTTTTTTTGCCTTAAAATCCAGTTGTTTTATTCTTTTATAAATAAAATCGAATTCTTTAAGATTTTCGTTTTGGAGAAAACTATTTTCTTCGTTTTGAAAAACTCCGAAAACAAAAATACGGTCAAATTCTTTTGTCTTCTTTTCTTTTAAAATTTTGCCTATAGAATCTATTACTTTAAAATTCAAGTTTTAATCCTCCCGATTAAGTTTATTATATTCCATTTTGCTATTTAATCTTCTTCTATAGTCGATAAATCGCCTTCGTCTATGCCCATTTCCCTGGCCTTCAAAACTCTTCTCATAATCTTTCCGCTTCTGGTTTTAGGAAGAGAATCGACAAATTCTATTTCATCGGGTTTTGCGATAGGTCCCAGGGTTTTCCCCACATTTGCTTTAATATCGTCCGATAGGGCATCGCTTTTCTCGACATTAGGCTTTAAAACTACGAAGGCTTTAATGGAATTACCCTTAATGTCGTGCGGCTTTCCTATAACTGCGGATTCGGCTACGGATTCATGAGTTATTATAGCGCTTTCTATCTCTGCCGTTCCCAGCCTGTATCCTGAAACCTTTATCACGTCGTCTATTCTGCCCATAACGTAAAAATATCCGTCTTCATCGCGCTTTGCGGTGTCGCCGGCAAGATATACCCCGTTAAATTTCGAGAAATAAGTTTCTTTATATCTGTTTTCATCCTTATAAATAGTTCTCATCATGGCGGGCCAGGGCTTCTTGACTACAAGATAGCCTCCCTTTCCCGCTTTCACGCTTTTGCCGTTTTCGTCGAATATATCCGCGTCTATCCCGAAAAAAGGTTTTCCGCACGAACCCGGTTTCAAAGACATTGTAGGAACGGGAGTTATCAAAAACATCCCCGATTCCGTCTGCCACCACGTGTCCATTATAGGGCATCTTTCCTTGCCGATATGCTTGTAATACCAGCGCCAGACTTCGGGATTTATAGGCTCGCCTACGCTTCCCAATATTTTAAGAGAGCTGAGATTGTGCCTGTTGGGCCAGTTTTCGCCGAATCTCATAATGCCTCTTACTGCCGTAGGAGAGGTATAAAAAATATTTACGGCATGTTTTTCGACTATTCTCCACCATCTGTCCGGATAAGGATAGTAGGGCGAACCTTCGACCATAAGAGTCGTCGCCCCGTTAATTAAAGGTCCGTATATAATATATGAATGGCCGGTTATCCAGCCCGGATCCGCCGCGCACCAATAAGTATCGTTGTCTTTTATGTTAAAAACATACTTCGACGTTATATACGTTCCCACGGAATATCCTCCGTGAACATGAAGAATGCCTTTCGGCTTGCCGGTAGTTCCCGACGTGTAAAGTATGAAAAGAGGGTCCTCCGAATCGAGTTCTTCGGTTTTTAAATACGGATTTGCTATGGGCAGTTTCATAAGCTCGTCGTAATAAAAATCTCTCGACGTATCCATGGCAACTTCTTTGCCGGTTCTCTTAACTACTATTACGGTTTGAACCACCGGAGCTTTAGTAACCGCTTCATCGGCTATTTTTTTAAGTTCTACGACCTTTCCGCCCCTGAAAGCGCCGTCGGCGGTAATAAGGAGTTTGCTCTGCGCATCGAGTATTCTGTCTTTCAGCGCCAGAGCCGAAAACCCTGCATACACGACGCTGTGTATTGCGCCTATCTTTGCGCATGCGAGCATACTTATCGCAATTTCCGGTATGTTAGGAAGATATATGGTAACCGTATCCCCTTTTTTAATTCCGAAACTCTTTAGAACGTTTGCAAACTTATTGACCTCTTTATATAAAGAAAAATAAGTATAAACTCTTTCGCTGCCGTCCTCTCCCTCCCAGATTATGGCAAGCTTGTTTTTGCGGAACGTCGTAATATGCCTGTCTAAGGCGTTATGGACGATATTAGTTTTTCCGCCCGTGAACCATTTATAAAAAGGCGGATTGGACGAGTCCAGAACATCGTCCCATCGCTTAAACCAGTCTAACTGTTTTGCCGTTTCGTCCCAGAATTTTTCGTTTTCGTTTATAGAATATCCGTAAAGCCTTTCATAATCGTCCACATAGCTGTTTTTTACCGTTTCCTTCGAAGGGGTATATATGTCTTTTATATTTGCCAAGCTGTCGAAAGTCGATTTGCGTGAAGCCGGCGTCTCGCGATTTTCCAATTAATCCGCCTCCTTTTTTAATATTTAAACTTTTTTAATATTCCTATCAATTTTTCAAGTTCTCCGTAAATCGATGCCGCCTCTTTAGCGGTATTAGAAGATTTTTCGGAATTGGATACCGAAAGTGTGGATACCGTTTCGATATTCTGCGATATCTCGTTCGTTGCAGCCGTCTGCTCTTCCGATGCCGCGGCGATAGAGCTTATCTGGTCGGTTAGGCTCAGTATGCTTTTTTCTATGCCGTCCAAAGATTCTCCGGCTTTTGAAGCGTAGCCTACGGATAAATCAACCTCGCTTAACGTTTTATCCATGGATGTTTTAGTATTCTGGGTGCTCTGCTGCATTGTTTGAACTTTCGATGCTATCTCTTTGGTGGCCTTAACGGTTCTTTCGGCTAATTTTCTTACTTCGTCGGCTACCACGGCAAATCCCCTGCCGGATTCCCCGGCCCTGGCCGCTTCTATCGCGGCGTTAAGAGCTAGCAGGTTAGTCTGGTCCGCTATATCGTTTATCACCGAAATGATTTCGCCGATTTCGAAAGAACTTTTTTCCAATCCGCTTATAAGACTGCCTAACTGTTTGGTAAGAACGGCGACGTTTTTAATGCCCGAAATAGATTTTTCCACTATATCGAAGCCGTCTTTAGCGCTGTCCGATGCTTCCTTTGCGATGGAGCTTACGTTCTGGGTATTCTTGGCAATTTCTTTAATGGTCTGGGACATTTCTTCCGATGCCGCGGCTACGTGAGTGGCGATTTCCGCCTGCTCCTGCGCCTTGCCGCTTATTTCATCGACGTGCCCTTCTATTGTGGTGCTAACGTCAACTATGGTCATAGCTTCTTCCGTAATGGATTTTACTATTTCCCTGATATCGATAATGAATTTATTGAACTCGTTGACTACGGAGGTTATTTCATCGTAAACCGAATTCTGATAAACATAACACTTTTTGCATATATGCTCTCCTTTTTCGCCGAACTGCTCTATCTGTTTATCCCAGCATCTCGGCCCTAATTCGTCTTCTTTAAGCATGCAGTTCTTATGGCGCTTGGCGATAATTACCGGCTTATCGAAACAATCCATAGGAATCAATTTGCTTAAATCGCCCTCGCCTTTCGATATATCCCTTACTCTGCGATAAAAAACGGTGATAGGTTTTATGAAAGCCTGCTTAAGAAGAATATATATTATAATAATGGACAAAACTATCAGTATAATCGAGAAAATAATAATATTTCTCATGAAAACATCAGAAGCGTTTACGGTATTCTTTAGGGAATATACAAGCTCGACTCCGCCGAGAACTGTTCCGGCCTTAACGGTATGGCACATAAGGCAGTCTATGCCGCGGGACATCTTTTCAGCAGTAAAAGGAACGCCGACTTTTAAATATTTCTGCCCGTTTTTTTCGTAAACTTTCGTTATTTCTTTTTTAGACGCAAGTATTTCTTTGTCGAATTTCGAACTCGGAATTTCCTGTTTT
>JAJYJN010000049.1 GCA_021789455.1 bacterium
CCGGTATATGCGCCGCTTTTTTCAAAATAAACATTTTGAGACGATAGTTTTATAAAATCATTGCAAGTTTTAATGATTTTATAAGTTTCGGCAAGAGATGTAAAAGGCGGAGCAAATATAAGGTCGGAATCTAAACCGCTTAAATTAGACCTGCTTTTCAATCCGTTAACGAGGTCAAGAAAAACGGCAAAATACTTCTTAATATCTTCATCCGTTTTGTTCATTTTAAAATTTGCGGCAATTATCTGCTTTCTCATAATATCCCCTAAATAATATTATTCGATAGTTTAAATTGTAAATTAATTGAAATTACGGCTTATAAAATAATAGATCGTAGTTTCTTTATTAATCGGGATTAAGTTAGATCAATTAGAAAAGACTGCCCAGCTATCGTTCCGACGACTTCACATATAATTATAGAATGATTTTGCTTAACGCATAATATCGGAAACTACGCTATGGCATCTTTCGCAAACATCAGGATAATCTTTATAAGTTCCGACCGCGGCATCATACTTCCAGCACCTTGCGCATTTTTCGCCTTCTGCTTTTTCGACTTCCGCTTCCGTTATATCGGCTTCGGAAGATTCCTTTTTTTGAAGAGCTATACCCGATACTATAAACAGGTCTTTCAATTCGTCGCCGTTGATTTTACTCAGTATGCCATAGTCTTCATTGCTTGCCTTTAAAACAATCTTAGCCTCTAAAGAACTTCCTATAACTTTTTTATCCCTTGCTTTTTCTAATGCGGATAAAACTATATTTCTTATTTCTATTAATTTATCGAATTTTTCTTCGATATCAAAATTTTGTAAATTTTCGTCGGGTTCGTCAAAATTTTCAAAAAATAAGCTTTCAGGTTTTAAAGACCTTTTAAAATATCCCCAGGTTTCAGAAGCCGTAAACGGTATAATAGGCGCAAGGAATTTAATAAACGCGTTTAAGGCATAATTCAATACGGTTTGAACGGAACGCCTTTTTAGCGAATCTTTCCCTTCGACGTACAGCATATCTTTTACTATATCTAAATAAAAAGAGGAAAATTCTATAAGAAATTTATAAATACCCTGATAAACGAGATGAAAATCGTAATTTTCGTAATACCTTAAAATATCCTGCGAAATAAGGGTAATCCTGTGCAGCGCGTATTTATCCAATTCCGATAAATTTTCGTATTTTACTGAATTCTCCGTTTCTTGAAAATCGTATATATTGCCCAGCATAAAACGCAAGGTGTTCCTTATCTTTCTGTATCCTTCGGAAAGCCTGAGTATTATTTCCTGCGATATTCTCATATCGTTTTTGTAATCCTCGGACGCCGCCCATAATCTCAAAATATCGGCTCCGTATTTATTGATTATTTCATCGGGGCTGATGACGTTTCCAAGGGACTTAGACATTTTTTTCCCTGAACTGTCAACGACGAAACCGTGAGTCAAAACCGTTTTATAGGGAGCTCCGTCGTCGGTCCCCACCCCTATTAAAAGGCTTGAATGAAACCATCCCCTGTGCTGGTCCGACCCCTCAAGATATAAATCTGCCGGAAATCCGACGGTTTTAATCTCTTCGTCGTTTTTAAGAACGCAGTAATAACTGACGCCGCTGTCAAACCATACATCCAATATATCTTCTTCTTTTTCAAAATCTTTTGAACCGCATTTTTCGCATTTAACTTCTTTTTCGCTTAAATTTATAAAATATTCGGCGGGCTTGTCAAACCATACGTCTGCGCCGTATTTATCGAATTCTCCGGCTATTTTAAGCGTAAGGTCGTAATCTATATATGCTTCGCCGCAATTTTTGCAATAAAATGCAGTTATAGGCACGCCCCACGACCTCTGCCTCGAAACGCACCAGTCGGGTCTTGTTTCAAGCATGCCCGAAATTCTGTCTATGCCCCACTTCGGTATCCACTTTACTTTTTCTATCTCTTCCAACGATCTTTTTCTTAAATTATTTATTTCCATAGAAACAAACCACTGCTTGGTAGATCTTAAAATTACCGGTTTTTTGCATCTCCAGCAATGGGGATAGGAATGATCTATTTTTTCTTCCAGAACTAACGCTCCGACTTCCTTAAGTTTTTCTACGACATGAGGGTTGGACTCAAATACGTGCATTCCCGCAAACGTTTCTACCTCGGATAAAAACCTGCCTTCGTTGTTTATAGGAGCATAAGCCGGGAGGTTATACTTAAGTCCTACGGCATAATCGTCGTCGCCGTGGCCTGGCGCTGTATGCACTAAGCCGGTTCCGGCGTCTTTTTTAACGTGCGTACCTAGTATAAGCAGTGAATCTCTGTCTATAAAAGGATGTCTGGCTTTTTTATTTTCAAGATTTTTGCCGTTTGTTTTAGCTATAATTTTAAAATCGCCGTATCCGAATTTTTTCATTAATTCTTCGGCAAGGCTTTCCTCTAGAATGAAAATTTCATCGCCTTTATCGACGAAAACATATTCAAAATCGGGGTGCACGGATATCGCAAGATTAGAAGGCAATGTCCAAGGCGTGGTAGTCCATATTACCGCAAAAACGTCTTTGCCGCCGGTTTTAAAGCTGCCTAATATTTCGGAAATATCGGAATTAATCCTGAACTTTACGAAAATAGACGGCGAAGATTTTTCGGCATATTCTACTTCGGCTTCCGCAAGAGCGGTTTTGCAGGACGAACACCAGTATATAGGTTTGTTTGCTCTGTAAAGCCCGCCGTTTTTTATGAAATCGGCAAGTTTTCTAACCGTATTGGCTTCATAGGCATAATTCATAGTCAGGTAAGGGTCGTCGTATCTTCCTATGCTTCCAAGCCTTTTAAATTCCTGCTTCTGAATATCGACAAACTTTGCCGCATACTCTCTGCAAAGTTTTCTCTTTTCGCTTTTCGAGATAGAGTCTTTAGATTTTAAAGTCTTATCTACGTTATGTTCTATGGGCAGTCCGTGACAGTCCCAACCCGGAATAAAAGGAGTACGGTAGCCGGACATCAGTTTAAACCTGACTATAATATCCTTTAATATTTTATTTAAAGCGGTTCCAAGATGAATGTGCCCGTTTGCGTAAGGAGGTCCGTCATGAAGGATAAAAGTTTTATGCCTGCTTTTCGTTTTCTCCGTTATGTTTCTATAAAGTCCGCTTTCCTCCCATTCTTTAAGGAATTTTTCTTCCGTAGCTTTTAAATTAGCCTTCATCGGAAAATCGGTTTTCGGCAAATTCAGCGTGTCTTTATATTCCATAATAGTAATAGTCCCTATAATCTGTCCATTTCCGTCCGCATCAAAGACATGCTTTGATAAACGCGGACGTAAATATCGCGAAAGCGATAACGACAGCAAATTAAATTTCAGTTATTAAGTCTTTATTTACGCAGTTGATTAAATCTCCGTTATCTATCCAACCTTTTATATTTTGGGCGCATATGCGAGAAATATCCGCAATAGATTCAAAAGTCGCTCCGCCTATATGAGGAGTAGCTATAACGTTAAAATGAAAAATTTCGTCGCTTATATGAACAGGCTCTTTCCAGAATACGTCAAGACCGGCCCCTTTAATTTTTCCGCTTTTCAGCCCTTTTATTAAAGAATCTTTATTTATTAATCCCGCCCTTCCGACGTTTACTATGCATGCACCTGTTTTCATGAAGCCTACCGTTTCGTCGTTGATTAAATTTTCCGTATTTTTTTCAAGCGGAACTGCAAGTACTATATAATCTGCCGACGGTACAACTTTTTTAAAATCTTCGTCTACGGTACCTGCAAACTTAATACCGAGTTTTTCCGCATAGCCGGCTTCAGGCTTGCTGTGCTTCAAACCATAAATTTCAGGATTAAAAGGTTTTAAAATCTTTATTAATTCCTGCCCTATACCGCCCAATCCGACTATTGCAAATTTCTTGTTGGTAATACTGCCGCCTATAGGACGATTTGCAATAGCGTGATTTATAGAATCGACGCATCCGTTGTAATCCCTTGCTAAGGCTAAAATAAAAAACAGCGATAATTCTGCGACCGAAACGGCGTTAAAAGTACCGGCAGTCGGCACGTTAAACACTAAAACGCCTTTCTTTGATGCATAATTTATATCGACGTTTTCGTATCCTATGCCGAACTGCTGGATAATTTTTATATTTGGAAAAGATAAAACGTCTTCTCCGATAGGAATTCCCGCATTAACTATTAAAGTCAAATTTTCTGAGTCTTTAGCGTCGCCGGACTTCTTAATCCAGCTTAAAAAATCTTCTTTATTTGAATAATGCCGCACATTATGTTCCGCAAGGAAAGGCTTTAAAATATCGTACATTTCCCTTGACCTTAATATTACGGCAATATTCATAATAATTTGATTTTTTAAGCTATTCTAAATTAAAGTAATTTTGTATTATTTTAAACTAATTTTTTGCAGATTTATTTTTTTTATTTAATTTTTCCGACACTTTTACGGCGGCTCTCAAAGTTTTAACCGTCGGTTGAGCGGTGCTTCCTTTCAAAGAACCTTCGCCTTTACATAATTGTAATTTTTTATCGTAAGTATATTTATCCGGGCAAATATATATGTGCTGTTTACCTTCGAATTTATTAACTTTAGTTTGCGGAAGCGCATTATATCCTTTTAGACTTCCTTTACCAACGCAAAGCTGAAGTTTAGGATTAAACGAATATCCGAGCGGACAGTAGTAATGTCTTGCATATGATATTCCAGAAAAAAAAGATATTGCAAAAATAGAAAACAATGCCGCAATAGCTGATAACTTAAAACTTTTCATAAATTTACCCCCGTTTAAATTTAATTTTAATTATTATAACACTTAAGGTTTTATTTGTGAAGATTTTTATAAATGCCTCAAGAAATGCCGCATTGAAAGAAATTGCAGGAAATTGCGTTGAAAATAAAAAGTATATAAATTATAATAATAATATGAAATTAATACATTCCGCCATAAGAACTCGCGATCTCAATAAATCGCTAGATTTTTACGTTAAAGTTTTTGGATTTGCCGTTAGGGAAAAAAGATATATAGAGGCACATAAAACCACTTTAGTTTTTCTCAAAAGCCGGAATGCTGACTTTGAAATAGAACTTATCGCCGACGACAATCCGAAACCTCTTAACGATTGTGAAAATTCTTTTGCTCATCTCGCTTTTCAATCCGAAAACATAGACGAAGACGCAAAAAAAATAAAAGAAGCCGGCGTAACCTTTTCCAGAGAACCTTTTCTTTCTATGGACAAAAGCATGAAAATCGCCTTTCTCAACGATCCCGACGGAATTATTATAGAAATAATAGAATATCTGAAGAAATAAAGCGGATTTGCGGAATATAATATCCCGCATAATTTATTAATTATAGCCGATACGCCCCATTATTTCCAAAGCCTCTTCATCTGAAACATCGTACCAATTCTCATAAACCTGGGCAACGGCATGAAAATCGTACGGCATCTCTAGAACTACCGTTTCATCGGCTAATTTACTTATCTGCACGGCAATATCCCTGCCCGCAACCGGAACGGCTACTACTATCTTTTTAACCCGCTGTTTTTTGCACAACATTATCGCCGCTCTGATTGTTGAACCTCCGGCAATTCCATCGTCTATAAGAATAACCGTTTTATCGGCAAGATTAGGGAGCGGTTTCCCTTTTCTTAAAACAAGAATCCTTCTTTTGATTTCATTTTTTTGGGCGGATATTATGCCGTTTATTTCTTTTTCGGAAAGATACCATGACGACTGTCTGTTTATATAAATACTTCCGTCTTCCGCCACTGCGCCGAAACCGGCTTCGGTATTATCGGGAAAAGGCAGTTTTCTCACGATGATAATCGAAAATTCCGCATTTAAATATTTTGCAACTTCAAAAGCAACCTCAATTCCCCCTTTCGGAAGGGCAATTACGGTTACATCTTCGCCTTTATATTTTCCTAATGCTAGAGCAAGTTTTTCTCCAGCTTCTTTTCTATTTTTAAACATTTAAAAAGGATAGTTTATTAAATGCTTCTCTTAATTTAATAATATCCGGTTTATCAAAAAAGTCAAATTAGATTTCACTTAGTTACACGGAATTTTAAATTGCCTGCAATAAATCTATGAATAAATTTTATTATGAGATAATCATACGAGATAATACAATTATATAATAATTTGGAGTTGCGTTTATAAACGATATAAATAAGCATATTGTTGTTCTGCCCTTTTTTATTTAATATGTTTTTGCCTTAAGCGGACAAAAAAATGTTTCATATGGTATAATTAAAACAAAGATAGAACATCAAGCATAACTATATTATTAATTTTAGGTTGTAAGGATTAAAAGGGGGTAAATAAAATGACGGATGAAAAGAGATGGAATCCTGCGAATATAAAAAAACATTCGGCAAGCGACGAATCCGATGCCTATAAAAACAATTTGTCTTATAAAAATATGTCCGTATGCAAAAGTTGTCATAATATTTATCATAATAAAAGATGGGTAAAAGACGAAGAACTTTATAAATCTGCCTTAAAGAAGAAAGAAAATATAAATTATACTATTTGCCCGGCATGTTTAAAAATAAAAACAAAATTTTACAATGGAGTCGTCGAATTAAGCGGCGGTTTTTTATTCGAACATAAAAGCGATATTTTAAATCTTATAAATAATACTGCAGAAAAAGCGGATTATATAGACCCTTTGGAAAAAATCGAAAATATTGAAGAAAACGAAAAAGAAAAAACTATTACAATATATACTACAAGCGAAGACCTTGCCCAAAGAATCGGAAGGAACATAGAAAAAGCATATAAAGGCGAAGTAGATTATTCATTTTCCGAAAGAGATTTATTGTTAAGGGTTTACTGGAAAAGAGAGTCATAAAAATAATTTATTTTACTGATTTTTTCGTTCATATGCTTCTATTCCCGAAAAATAATTAATTGCTTTGCATGAGTCCTGTTGACTAAAGACCTGTAAAGAAATATCCACACTTAACCCTTCGCTTATATCTTTAGACCTAAACTCAGAATTTATTTCAATGTTAATTTTTTCAAAAATTATTTTGTCAAAACTTATTCTATTTTATATTTATTTTTTTTAAAGCAAATAATTTTACATATTCGGCTATGGCAATAGCTTCTTCTGCATCTTTCTTAGACGGTTCTATAATATCATCATATCTAACTATAACCGCATAATTTGTTATATCGTCTATATTTAATCTTTCAAGTTCGCTAAAAGCATTATCTATATTTTTGCAGGCTTGTAATAATTCCGATATATCATGCGTTTTATTAATTTCTTTATTGTTATAAACCAAGTAAGTTTTTAAAAATTTTTCAACCGCCTGTTGACAGTGAAAACAAATTCCTTCTGCGGATGCTTCATTGCTATTATATAATATTTTAGCATCTTTTAAATCGTTTTCAGCTTTTTTTAATAAAACGACAACGGATTCTTTCATATATTTACGCCTTCTTTATTAACGTAATACGATAAAAATCCTGTATCGTTTTTTTGATTTTTATATATATCTTTAGATTTAATAACAATATCGTTCGATATGTTATTAACAGCCATTCTTCTACGAATATTGCGCAAAATCATTTTCATATCTTCTTTAAATATATTTTTATCAATTACTACAAAAAAATCCCAATCACTGCCTTCTTTATAATCCCCTCTTGCCCTTGAACCGAATAAAATTATCCTCTCCACCTCATAGCCGGCTTTTTCGACTTCTTCCATAATTATTTTTTTTGCGATTTCAAGGTTTTTATCTAATGCCTTTTCCATAATTTTATTATAGCATATTTTAATTTA
>JAJYJN010000050.1 GCA_021789455.1 bacterium
CGAAAGGCTTGTGGCTCCTGCCGTAGTTTACGATAATATAGCGTATTTTGTCACATATACGCCTCCTTCTTCTGGCGCATGCGGCTACGGAACGGCGAGCTTATACGCGGTTAATTATCTGACAGGGGCCGGTGAAGTAACTACTAACACCGGCGCAAGCAGCGGCACTATTACAAGTATTGGAACTGGCGGCACTTCACAATCGGGAGAGATAGGAGCAGGGGTGCCTTCGGCGCCGGTTATTTTACCGCCGAGGCCGGGAAGCCCTAAAGCACCACTTATATTATGCAGTGGGCCAGATTGCTTTGAGACGCCGGTACCTGCGAAGTCGTCTGCCGTGATGCCTACTTCATGGTTTCAATTGCCGTAAATATTTATTTAGAGCATAATTTATTTAATGAGGGAAAATTAAAATGATATTAACAAAAAAAAGATTTCCTGCAATATTTCCTGCAATATTACTTGCTGTCGCGTTTATAATACCCGGTCTTCCGATAGCCGCTTCGGCAGGCAGTTCTTCATCGCTCGTGCTTGCCTCATCTTCCACATCCCCTGGTAATTACATTTATTCGGAAGGGGCTATTTCCAGCATTGGCAGCTCTTCCATAACATTGTCCAGCGGTGCAACATACCTTATAAACAGCAGTACCGTATGCATCGCCCCTAATAAGATGGATATTTCCTGTTCGGAGCTTACCTTTAACCAGACCGTCATCATAGCGGCCGTGCAAAATACAAGCGGTCAACTTGTTGCAGTTAAAATAACAATATTTCCTTCTTGATGCCCTTGATAAATTCGCAGCCATTTTTCTTAACTCGATTTAATTCGAGATTTGGAAAACCTTTTTCTAATTTCCGCATAGTTTTGGATTTGACAAAAAAATAAAATTATTGTTAAATATGTTTAACAATTAATATTAAAATATATCAAATGGATTTTAATATATTTTTTGAAGAACAACAAAAATTAATACGAAATATATCTTTAAAGAATAAAAGATATTTATACGAAAAAATAAAATGGGGAAATAAATGTATTGCTTTACTCGGACAAAGAGGGGTGGGAAAAACTACCCTTATGCTGCAGTATCTTAAAGAATTTTATCATGATAACCCTAAAGCTCTTTATATATCGGCAGATAATCCTTATTTTAAAGCCGTCTCCCTTTATGAATTTGCCCAGCAATTTGAGAAATTGGGAGGGAATGTTTTATTTATAGATGAAATCCATAAATACGACGAATGGTCGTCCCATATTAAATCCATCTACGATATGACGGATTTGAAGGTCGTTATTTCCGGCTCTTCTATGCTTAGAATCCACAAACAAAAAGCCGATTTAAGCAGAAGAATGAATGTATATAGGTTAGCCAACCTTTCTTTTAGGGAATATTTGCAATTTAACGATGTTATTAAATTCGATTCTATTACGATAGAAGACATTTTTAAAAGCCACATTAAGACAGCGTCTGAAATTTCCTCTAAAATAAAACCCCTTCAGCATTTTAACGATTATATAAAATTCGGATGCTATCCTTTTATTTCCGAAGGGAAAGAACTTTATAGCAATAAACTTACAGGCATAATAAATCAGATACTGGAAAACGATTTGCCTTATATTACCAATATTAATTTTTCCCAAATAAATAAAATTAAAAAGCTTGTTTATTTAATTGCCGTATCCGTTCCTTTTTCTCCGAATATCGCCGAACTTGCGAGGATTACGGAAATCTCAAGACCTACGCTTATAGAATATTTATATTTTCTGGAACTGGCAAGCATTATAAATACCGTCTCATATAAGGGGCGAGGCTACGGAAAATTGGAAAAACCGGATAAAATATTTCTTTATAACACAAACATTGCAAATGCGATAACAAACAATCCGAACATCGGCAATATCAGCGAAACGTTTTTTATTAATCAATTTAAATCTTATAATTACAATAAAAAAGATTTCATAGTCGAAAATATACTTCTATCGAAAAAAGGGGATTTTTTGATAGAAAACACATATACCATAGAGATAGGCGGCAGAAATAAATCATTCGAACAGATTAAAAGCGAAAATAACGCTTTTATAGCCGCAGACGATATCGAAATAGGTTTCAGAAATAAAGTACCCCTGTGGCTTTTCGGTTTTTTATATTAATTTAACATATCGGGATGAATAAAGTTCTTACGACACGGTCTAATACGACAGTAAATTTCCTTTCAAGTTTGTATTGCTGGACGGTTATTTCGTTTTCAACCGTAATATTAGGCATACTTGCGGTTATATGTTCATTTTTCAGCGATAAAATTCCGCATAAGATAGCAAAATTATGGGCAAAAGTCATATTAAAAGCCTGCATGATAAAGGTTGACGTCACAGGCGCCGAAAATATATCTTCGCAGAAATCTTATATTATTACGCCTAACCACCAGAGTTATTTCGACATATTCGTTTTACTCGCTTATATCGATTTAAATTTTAAATTTATTGCAAAAGCGTCTCTTTTTAAAATACCTTTTCTCGGTTGGGCTATGAAAAGACTCGGATATATTGCTATAGACAGGGAAAATTTAAGAAGAGCGCTAAAAAGCGTTAAAAAATCTACCGAACTCATTAAAAACAAAACCTCCATACTCATTTTTCCCGAAGGTACAAGGTCTTTGGACGGAAAACTTTTAAGTTTTAAAAAAGGCGGGCTCAATATGTTTTTGAAACAGGGCAATCCGACCGTTCTTCCAGTCGTTATTAAAGGTACGGTAAATATTTTAAGGAAAAACAGCCTTACAATCCATCCCGGACAAAAAGTCGAACTTCATATTTTAAAGCCTATTGAAGCATCCGAAAAGAAAAAGAATTTTACGTCCGGCAAAGAAGACGATATAATCAAAACGATAGAAGACGAAATACTAGAGGTCTTGAATAAAAAAGCATCAGATGATAAAATTAACGACGTTGTAAATTAATTAACTAATAAAAAAAATAAAAATATAAAAATAAATGCCTAAGTTAAAAGTAATACCTCTCGGCGGACTCGGCGAAATAGGTCTCAATATGATGGTTTACGAGACCGAAAAAGACATTATAATAGTAGATTCCGGAATTATGTTTCCGGAGGATTACATGCTGGGAATAGACATGGTAATTCCCGACATAAGATATTTATACGACCCCGAAAAAAAGAAAAAAATTAGAGGAATCGTTCTTACCCACGGGCACGAAGACCATATAGGCGCCATACCGTATGTGTTAAGGGAGTTTAACATTCCGATATTCGGCACGCCCTTTACTCTTGGAATACTTGAAGAAAAACTAAAAGAACACGACCTGCCTTTTAAAGTATCTCTTTTCACCGTCAAAACCGGAAATACGATTACTCTCGGCGATTTTGAAATAGAATTTATAAGGGTAGCGCATTCTATAATAGACGGAGCAAGCCTTGCAATAAAAACTCCGGTAGGAACCATTATACATACGGGGGATTTTAAATTAGACCAGACGCTCGAAAAAGATGCCGCAACGGATATTAACAGGCTTGCATATTACGGGGATAGAGGCGTTTTAGCATTATTTTCGGATTCTACCAATATAGAAAAAGAGGGATTTACGATATCGGAAAACGATATAAAAAAAACTTTCAGAAATATTTTCAGGGATAACGAAACCAGAATTATAGTAGCTCTTTTTGCCTCCAATATTCACAGAATTTCGGAACTGCTTTCGCTTGCCGCCGAGTTTAATAAAAAGGTTATATTCAGCGGAAGAAGCCTTATGACGTACACGAAGGTAGCCAGAAAATTGGGCTATTTAAGCATTCCCGAAGATATTTTAATAGACGAAGAAACTATCGGCTATTACAAGCCGGAAGAACTTTTAATACTGACGACCGGAACGCAAGGCGAAGCAATGTCTGCGCTGTCCAGAATTTCGGTCGACGACCATAAGTATGTTAAAATTAAGCCTAACGACCTTGTTTTAATGTCTTCTAAGTTTATTCCCGGAAACGAAAAAGCTATATCCAAAATAATAAATAATCTTTATAAAAGAGGAGCCGAAGTTTATTACGAAAACATATCGGAGATACATGTATCCGGGCATGCCAGCAAAGAAGAACTTAAATTTATGATAAATATAGTGAAACCTAAATATTTTATTCCGGTACACGGAGAATTAAAACATCTTTATCAGCATAAAAAACTTGCCGTAAATTCAGGGATTTCGCCATCGAATGTTTTTGTCCTCGAAAACGGAAACAGTCTTGAATTTAATGAAGGATCTGAATGTATGAGAGGCGCAGATGTTTATTCCGGCAGAATTTTCGTGGACGGCAAAGGAATCGGCGACGTCGGCGCACATACTCTTAAAGAGCGGGCGCATCTTTCCGAAAACGGAATGATTATAGTACAGCTTGTAGTGGATTCCAAAACGTCCAATATAATTTCCGGTCCTGATATCGTTTCCAAAGGTTTCGTTTTTGAAGACTACTTTAAGGAATTAAACGAAATTCTTCATAAATTAGTCATGAACGTTATAGAAGAAAATCAAAAAAGAGAAAAAGAAAACGTCGATTGGGTAAAAGTTAAAGACGATATTAGAAAGGCCTTGAAAAAATATTTAAATAAAAATATCGACAGGCATCCTTTTATCTTCCCTATGATTACAGAGATTTAATTTGTTTCGGATTAAATATTTCCATTTTAATGTGGTATAATCTATTTAAAAGTTAATAATTATTAAAGATAATTATTAAATATTCCGTTTAATAAATAGATAACTTACGGAGGTGATAAAAAATGGCATGCGCATCCAAAAAAGCCGCTTCTACATCTAAAAGCAAACCTGCAAAATCAAAAAGCAAATAACATAACTTTTGCGATTTTTGCTTTTAAGCCGTACGGCGGATACCGGCAATACGTTTTTATTATATATATGAAAAAATTAAAACGTATTGCCGTTTTTATTATTAATCGTTGTCTTTGCCGTTTTCTTCTTTAGTTACGCTCTTTTCTGCGTTGGTTCTGCGCTCTTTTGTTTTTGCGATTCTGTCGTCAATTCTTTTGACGAAACCGTTGAAAACTCCTTCGATAGCAAATATAAATTCTTTATTTGCATTGCCGAGATGCTCTACGACGTCGACCGGAATTCTGTCGTAAATTCCATCGACTATTTTATGCCTGAATTCAGACCTTTTTTCCCAGAAAGATTTTTCGTCTTTTGAAAGCATTTTAACCTCCTTATTTCGATACGTTTAATTATACTTATATAAATATTATAAACCTAATCTGACTAAAATTCAAATTGCATAACGGATTATAAAATTAAAATAAAAGGATTTATAAATTAAACGTATTTTTTACCTATTTCGTAACCTAATTTTTCGGAAATCTTATTGCTTGCTTCTATGGTCAGCGGAATAAACATATTTTTTAGTTTTTCGGGCGTAGTTCTTATTACCGGAGCGGAAATAGATATTCCGCCTATTATATGGGTGGTATAATCTCTCAGGGGAGCGCCGATGCAGATAATGCCTTCGTCAAGCTCTTCGTTGTCTATGGCGTAACCTTGAACCTTTACTTTTTCTAATTCTTTGAACAGTTTTTCTTTATCGGTTATAGTATTTTTAGTAAAAGCTTTAAGTTTTTCGGGTAAAATTTTTTCTATATTTTCTCTCGACTCAAAAGCTATTTGACATTTGCCTATAGCCGAAGCGTAAACTGGAAGCATATTGCCTACCCTTGATGCTACCCTTAAAACCTGATCTGCTTCTACTATATCGAGATAAATAAGATTTTTTTCCCTTATTACCCCTACGTAAGCAGATTCTTTTATTTTATCGACCAATTCTTTCATTACCGGTTTTGCTATGCTCAAAAGTCTAAGGTGATTAATGAACGACTGGCCTAACTCTAAGCTTTTAAGACCTAAACGGTAATTTTCGGTGAACGGGTCCTGTTCTATATAGCCCATATATTCTAAAGTAGCAAGGAGCCTGAAAATTTTATTTTTGTGGAGTTTTAGGATTTTACTCAGTTCGCTTACTCCGAGTTCGGACTTATCTCCTTTAAATGCTTCTAATAAATCTAAAGAGTTTAAAACCGTTTTAATGAGATAATTTGTTTTATCCTTTTTTTTGATAGTTTTTTCCATATCCTTTTTATTTTTATTAAGCATATTTGCACCTTTAATCTTTTAACAAATTTTATTTTTAAAAATTTAAACTTGAAATTAATTTTACATAAATAAAAAATAAAATGCAATTTTAAAATATATATCTAGGAAATAATTTAAAAATTTGATGTATAATTAATATAGGATAATTAGTTTAAGACGCTATGATATAATAGTAATCGGTTAAAATTAAATTATAAATTAATTGATAATTAATTAAAAATGAACGCTATCAGGCTTTACCATAAATTGGAATCCGACGATTTTGTGCAATGTCTTATATGCGCCCATAAATGTAAAATTAAAAAAGGCATGACGGGCGTTTGCAAAACAATCGCAAACATAGGCGGCGTTCTATACACTATAAATTACGGTATCTTAGTAGCAAAGAGCGTAGACCCGGTAGAAAAAAAACCGCTTTTTCATTTTATGCCGGGAACGGGTTCTTATTCAATCGCTTCCCCAGGATGCAACTTCAGGTGTTTAGGCTGTCAGAACGCAGACATATCTCAAACATACAGGGACGAAAATTTTGAGCAGTATCTTGAATATTTTAAAAGCCTGGAAAAAACGCCGCCCGAAGACGTCGTAGAAAATGCATTAAAAGCAAACTGCAAATCGATTTCATACACCTATACCGACCCCGCTGTTTTTTTCGATTATAGTTTAGACGTCATGGAGATAGCTCATAAAAAAGGATTAAAAAATATTTTCGTTACCAACGGATATTATACGGAAGAATCCATAAATGCGGCAAAAGGACTTTTAGATGCCGCAAACGTCGATATTAAATTTTTTAACGATACGAGCTACAGGAGAATATGCGGCGGAAGACTTGAGCCGGTGCTTGAATCGGTAAAACTGTTTCATAAAAACGGCGTGCATTTAGAGCTGACTACCCTTTTAATAGACGAATACAATAACAATGATGAAGAAATTAAAAAAATAGCGGATTTTATAGTTTCGGTAGATAAAAATCTGCCGTGGCATATTTCGCGGTTTTTCCCTTTATACAAGATGCAGGACGGACGCGTAACCGAGGAAGAAACGATAATAAATGCCTATAATATCGGTAAGTCGGCAGGATTGAGTTATATTTATGCCGGAAATATACGTTTGAACGGCTATGAAGATACGTCCTGTCCTTCCTGCGGAAAACTTTTAATAAAGAGGCAGGGTTATAATATTCTGGAAAATAACGTGATTAAAGCGGCCGACGAAGCGGGCGAAGGAAAATGCAAATTCTGCGGATATAAAATTTACGGCGTATTTTAATATAAAATTATCTTTAATATAAAATTTTCTTGAATTAAAGTACCGCAATATTATATAATCTATTTTGTAAATATTATTCAGCTATTCATTCCAAGAAATTTAAATTGGGGGATCGTCTAGCGGCAGGACCTGGGACTCTGACTCCCATTACGGAGGTTCGAATCCTTCTCCCCCAGCCATTTAAAAACCGCAGTAAATGAGGCATTTCAGACAATATCCTACCTTGACGTAATTTCTAAATCAA
>JAJYJN010000051.1 GCA_021789455.1 bacterium
CTTAAGAAGGCTGAATCCGTATATCGCTCCGGACGCTCCGGTTATAGCTACGATGTAGGAATTACCCTCCCTTTCTCTTTCCGTTTCTATATTTATATTACGGTTTTCTTTCATATTGATTCATTGCGTGATACGCCTTTACGGCATAATAAAAAATTTATAATATAAGACGTTCGCGCATATAAAAACGAAAAAAGTTATGGAAATATATCCGTTCATAGTAAAAAAAGCGGCATCGATATTATCTAAACTTTTATAAACTAAAAAGTGTTCGTATGCAAAAAAGCCCGCGACGAGAATTATTCCTATAATATATAAAAAATTAAGTTGAAACATAAAATACAGGGAAATCAAGCATATCAAAGCAAGCGAATGCAATATTCTCGAAACGGCTACCGCGTTTTTTATTCCGAATTTTGCCGGTACGGAGAAGAGCCCGTTTGCGGTGTCGAAATCATAATCTAAAATAGCGTAAAGAATGTCGAACCCCGCGCCCCAAAAAACTACGGCAAGACCGAGAATTAAAATCTTATAATCCAGGCTGCCTGTAACGGCGAGCCATGTTCCTAAAGGGCCCAACGCCATGCTTATTCCGAGAACCATATGCGAAAAAAACGTAAACCTTTTCGTGAAAGAATAAAACGTAATAAAAATAATAACAAACGGAGAAAGGACAAAACATATAAAGTTTAGTTCGTAAGCGGCAAATATAAGTATTATATAGGAAACTATTCCGAAAACTAATCCGTATAAAGCGGTAAGCTCGCCTTTAGGAATAGTTCTTTCCATAGTCCTTTTATTTTTTGCGTCTATTTTTCTGTCTATGAACCTGTTAAGCGCCATTGCTCCGCTTCTTCCGGAAGCCATGGCTATAACGACCCATATTATCTTATAATAAAAAAACGGCGTGCCGAAAGACGACGGATATTTATCGTAAAAAGCAAGGAGAAAAGCGCTGAGGGCAAAAGGCAGGACGAATATCGTATGGGAAAATTTAACTAATTCTAAAGTATTTTTGAACTTTTTAAGCATCTTAGTTTAACTTAAACCGTATTCCTTCCATCTTTCATCGACGAGTTTTTTTATGTCGTCCGACATTATTATGTCGTCCGGCCATTTTCTTTTATAGCCTTCCGAAGCCCATTTTTTTGTGGCGTCTATACCCATTTTAGAGCCGTAGTTGGGAATATCCGAAGCATGCTCCAAAACGTCGATAGGTCCTTCGACAAACGAAACGTCTCTTTTAGGGTCTATATTATTGCATATTCTCCAGATAACTTCGCTCCTGTCCTGAACGTTCACGTCCTCATCCAATATTACTATTATTTTGGTGAACATCATAAGGCCGAGGCCCCATATTCCGTGCATAATCTTTTTAGCATGTCCGGGATAGCTTTTTTTAATGCTTATAAATGCCAAATCATGAAATATTCCTTCGAAAGGCAGATTCATATCGACAATTTCCGGGAAAATCTTTTTTATTGCGGGCAGGAAAAATCTTTCGGTAGCCTTCCCTATGTAACAGTCTTCCATAGGCGGTTTGCCCACTATGGTAGCCGGATATACCGCATCTTTTCTGTGCGAAATGAGCGTTACGTGAAACACCGGATAAAAATCTTCGAGGGAGTAATATCCGGTATGGTCGCCGAAAGGTCCTTCGAGCCTGAAATCTTCGGCGGGGTCTATATATCCTTCAAGGACGAACTCGGCATTTGCCGGAACATATATATCATTAGTTTCCGATTTCACGAGTTCGACGGCGTCACCCCTTAAAAACCCCGCAAACATCATCTCTTCTATATCGGGGGGAAGCGGCGCGGTAGCCGAATAAATTACCGCCGGGTCGGAACCTATAACCACGGAAACCGGTATCTTTTTGCCGGCTTCTTTATATTTTCTGAAATGTCTTGCGCCGTCTTTATGAATGTGCCAGTGCATGCCGCAGGAAGTATCGTCGTAAACCTGCATTCTATACATTCCGACGTTGGTAGAGCCGGTTTCGGGATCCTTCGTAAAAACAAGCGGAAGGGTAATAAAAGGTCCGCCGTCTTCCGGCCACGTCTTTAGAACGGGCAGAATATCCAGCAGGGGCGGCTTGTCTATAATAACTTCTTTGCATTTACCGTTCTTCGCCGTTTTCGGCATATAATCGGCGAGTTTTTTTAGTTTTGAAAGGGATTTTATTTTTTCAAAGAAATTAGTGGGTATTTCGGGGTCTATTATTTCGGAAATTCTTTTTCCGACGTCGTCGAGGCTTTCGACCTCGAAAGCCTGCAATATGCGCTTATTTGAGCCGAACATATTTATTAAAACCGGAAAATTATAACCTTTTACGTTTTCGAATAAAAGTGCGGGGCCCTCTTTTTTTACCATCCTGTCGGCAATTTCCGCTATTTCCAAATTTCTATCAACCGGAGCGCCTACCCTGTGCAAATCGTTATTTTTTTCTAATATCCGGATAAATTCGTGCAGGTCTTTATAGGGCATGTTTATTTTTTTTTATAAATATAATATTAAATTATCGACCGTATTATTATATCAAAATTTACAAAAAAACAAAAGTAAAAGGGCTTTAAATTTCGGCTTTTTTTATCCTATAGCCGTCTTTTTTAAGCGTATATCCGGTATTGTCGAAATATTCAAGAAGGGGTATCGCATATTTTCTAGATACGCCTGCAATTTCTTTCATGTCTTTAGGCTCCAGATTTACTTCTTTTTTAAAAAAATCGTCTAATTTAGACTTGATGCCGTCAATCTGCCCTTTCAGGTAATAGATATCGTTCTTGACTTTTACGAGCTTTCCCTGCTTAACCATAAGAGCGGTTATATAATTCAATATCTTTTTATTAGCTTTTACTTTAGCCTCTAATTCCGCAAAATCCGGAACGCTGTTGCCGTTGGATTTCAATAAATATTCTATTTTTTCGGCGATATTTATATATTCGGAAGGTATAGCCGATTCGGATATTCCGAGTTCCGAACCTTTTGGGAGTAAATTTCCTTCATAGTATATTATTTCTTTTTTAGACAGCAAATCCTCTATGATTATATCGAAAAGCCCGCCTGCATAAGATTTATTAAAATTTTGCTCAAAAATAAAGTATAATTTCTGCTTGTTTAGCCCTTTTTTAAAATCGAAACTTTCGTCTTTTGAATTTTCGCTTATTATTTTTAAAAGCAAAAACCTTCCCGCGTCGAAATCTTCTTTTAAGAAAGCAAGTTTATATTTATCGTCCGTTATTATCCTGCAGTCTCTTTTTAGTTCGTTTATAACGGCCGTAAAATACGTATAGTTAATATTCAATTTTTTATAAATCTCTTCTGCGCCGCCTCCTCCTCCGGCAGTTATGAAACCGTAAACGGCTTCTTTAATATCGTCGGAAACCATTGCTTCGTAAATACCCTGTTTCGGCTCTTCATACGCGTAACCCGGTAAAGGGTCTATTATAACGCCGCCGCCGGCAGTCCTGCCTGCGCCTATATCTCTTATGATAAATTTTTCTTTAGCCATAGTAGATATTTTATTGTTTAATTTAAACAATGCATATGAATATTCGCCCGGCTTAATTCTTTTATCGGCGTTAAAAATTATTATCCTGGAATTGACGGACGTTCCTCCAGTCATAAACGACAATAAAATATGGCTTTTCAAATCTTTTTTATTTTCAAAATCGTAAAAAACTTTTGTAAAAATAGAATCCGATACCGTTAGTCCGTCTTTTACGGATATTACGTCGCCTAATTTAACGCTTTCCTTTTTTACGGAAGGAACGTTAACGGATATTCTCATGGATTTATGCGCAGTTTCTACGGGACGATTATGGGATTCTATGCTTTTTATTCTTGCCGTCAGGCCGGAAGGCATGAGCTGAATTTCGTCGCCTGCGGAAAAACTTCCGCATTTCAACGTTCCGGCTAAAATAGTTCCGAAACCCTTTGACGAAATTATTCTGTCTATAGGCAGAAAAACTTTGGTAGGAACCGGTTTTAAATTAGACCTCAGCGTGTATTCTTTTACCGCTCTTTCTATTTCTTTTTTTAATCCGGCTATGCCTTCGCCGGATTTAACCGAAACTTTAAATATATTTTCCGCGGATTTATCATAGCCGTATAATTTTAAAAAGTCCCTCACTTCGGATTCCCTTTTTAAAATAATTTCATCGTCTGCCTTATCTATTTTTGTAATTACGGGTATAATTAAGCCGACGCCGAGCAGTTTTAAGATGAGGAGATGTTCTTTAGTCTGGGCCATCACGCCGTCGTCTGCGGCAACGACCAGCAAAACGCCGTCCATTCCGGAAGAGCCGGAAACCATAGTTTTTATGAATTTTGCATGGCCGGGGACGTCCACTATACCCACCGAAATACCGGAAGGGAAAAGCATATTTGCGTAACCTAAAACTATGCTGATTCCGCGCCTTTTTTCCTCTTCGAGCCTGTCCGTTTCTATGCCTGTCAGAGCTTTAATAAGGGAGGATTTTCCGTGGTCTATATGTCCGGCCGTTCCTAAGATAAAAGTATCCATTTATTAATTTTATCAAATTTATTTTTTAAAAAGGAGAAATAAATAGCCCGGCTCTTTTTAGGGAACCGGGCCACCTTTAGGAGGAGTGATGGAAAGCTTACAGTTTGTCTTGGTTTCGAGAAAACTTTATTATATTTATTTATATATTTTTTATTTCTTATTACTCCGAATATGCCAGATACAGTTTCATATTTCCCCTTCTTATGTAGAAAAGAAACTGCTTCGATTTTTCGGCTGCCCTGATATCGTTTAAATACTCGCCGATACTGTTAACCGTCCGATGGTTTATCGACTCTATAACGTCTCCGGGCATTATACCCATTCTTTGTCCCGCACCGCCCGGTATAACTTTCGATACTATAACTCCGTGGCGGACGTTTTGTATTCCGTAGCTCTGCATATTTTGAGGAGTAAGAGGCACTACGATAATGCCAAGCTTCTTGGCCGAAACTTTCTGGGTTTTTTCGTTAAAAGAATTTTTAGGGCTTTTCCAGTTTCCCACGGTTATCGTAAGTATTTCTTTTTTGCCGTGCCTGATAATTTCCATAGGAACGGTTGTTCCGGGCTTAGTGTTTCCGACGAGCCACGGAAGCTGGGACATCTCCCTTACTTCTTTTCCGTTAAATTTAATTATTACGTCGCCGCTTCTTAAACCGGCTTTTGCCGCAGGTCCTCCGGGAAGAACCGAAGACACTAATGCTCCGCGTGAAGTTTCGAGATTAAACGCTTTTTTAAGGGCGGGCGATATTTTTTGAATTTCGATTCCGAGCCATCCTCTGGTAATTTTGCCTGTTTCAAGCTCCGGAAGGACCTCTTTTACCACGTTTACCGGTATAGAAAATCCTATCCCCTGCGCTCCTTTTATGATAGCGGTATTTATGCCTATAACCTGTCCTTTCATGTTGATTAGGGGTCCTCCGCTGTTTCCTGGATTGATTGCCGCATTCGTCTGTATAAAATCTTCGTAGGGACCGCCTATGGCTCTGCCTTTAGCGCTTATTATGCCGTTGGTAACAGTCCAACCTAATCCGAAAGGATTGCCTATCGTCAGAACCCATTCTCCTATCTGCGACTTATTGGAATCGCCGAGAACAGCCGCCGGAAGATTATTGCCGTCGTTTATCTTCAAAAGAGCAAGGTCCACCTGAGGATCTTTGCCTATGACCGATGCCCTGAAAGTCTTTCCGTTGGAAAGTTTGACGTATATTTTTGTCGCGCCGTTTATAACATGGTTATTGGTTATTATATATCCGTTTTTACTGATAATTACGCCCGAACCTAAGCTTTCTTCGGTATAACTGCTCTGCGGAACGTTATTGAAAAAATTTTTAAAAAAGTTTCCAAACGGATTAGGCTGGTTGCCGAAAGGGCTCTGATACATTTGGAACGGTCCGCCTTTTACTTTCTGGGTCGTCCTTATGTTTACGACAAAAGGCTTGTCCTGTTTTATCAACGCTATAAAATTACTGGGGCCGTTCTGCGCCGGCATAGCGGAATCTTTTGTAGTATATATTACGGGCGCGCTTCCGTCAGCCATAGATTTTTTAAATAAATGCAGGTTAGCCGTAATTATTACCCCGGCTATTATTCCTATCAGCACTGCTACTCCGGCGCCTATAATTTTTGAATCGGATTTTAAACCCATAATACGGAAACTCCTATTTTTCGATTATTTAATTGCTATTTTTATATATGCAAGAACAATGCCAAAAAAATATAAATTTTCAAAATATAATATTTTTCAAGCGTTATACGGCAATATTTAATTTTTATAAGATTTTATTTACAGATATTTTTATTATTCTTTGTCATAATGACAAGAGCTTCTTTGTCATAATGGCAAAGAAACTCTTGTCGAACATAACGTTAAACGGGGCGGGCGTTCACTACGACAGCCTTTTCTATAATCACTCCGCCTGCCTCTTCTTTGTAATCCAAAACTATAGAATCTCCCGAAACAATGCCCCCGGAGAGTAAATCCATCGCTATTCTGTCCTGTATGAAAGATTTTATTGCCCTTTTTAACGGTCTGGCGCCGTAAACGGGGTCGTATCCCTCCATCGCTATGAATTTGACCAGCGGCTCGGTATAATCCGCGTCTATTCCCTTTTCTTTAAGCGTATTCTTTAACTTGCCAAGCTGGATATTGACTATTTTTATAATATCTGCTTCATTAAGCGCATGGAAAATAATTATATCGTCGAGCCTGTTAAGAAACTCCGGCCTGAAATGGTTTTTCAAAAGATTCATAACGTTGTTTTTCATCTCTTCGTAATGCTGTCCGCTGTAGCTCTGTATTATATCGGAACCGATATTCGATGTCATAATGACAATGGTGTTTTTAAAATCGACCGTCCTGCCCTGCCCGTCGGTTAATCTTCCGTCGTCGAGAAGCTGGAGCAAAACGTTAAATACGTCCTGATGAGCTTTTTCGACTTCATCGAATAAAACGACGCTGTATGGACGCCTCCTTACCGCTTCCGTAAGCTGTCCCCCTTCTTCGTATCCGACGTAACCCGGAGGAGCGCCTATAAGCCTCGATACGGTATGTTTTTCCATATATTCGGACATATCTATTCTTACTATGCTGTTTTCGTCGTCGAACAAAAACTCGGCAAGAGCCTTTGCCAGCTCGGTCTTTCCCACGCCGGTAGGACCGAGAAACATAAAAGACCCCACCGGTTTATTAACATCCGATAATCCGGCTCTGGAACGCCTTACGGTATTAGCGACGCTGTTTATCGCCTCGTCTTGGGATATTACCCGGTTATGCAGATGTTCTTCTATCAGCAGGAGTTTTTCTTTTTCCCCTTCCATGAGTTTTGCGACCGGAATTCCCGTCCATTTTGCTACGACCTTTGCGATATCGTCGGCATCGACTTCTTCTTTTAAGAAACTGCCTTTTTCCTGCATTTCCAAGACGGATTTATTTAAGTCTTCCAGTTTTTTTTCTAATTCGTTAAGTTTTCCGTATCTTATCTCGGCAACCTTATCGTATTTGCCTTCCCTTTCGTATTTTTGCTCTTCAAACCTTAACGAATCTATATCTTTTTTAATTTCTCCTATCTTT
>JAJYJN010000052.1 GCA_021789455.1 bacterium
TATTTTTTAGATTTCGTTCTGCCTGACTTTCGCCATTATACCTCTTAGAGACACATTATGCCTCGAAAAACCCATTTCGGCATAATCTCCGCCTAATGCTATGCCTATCAGCTGAGGAAGATGCAGTATCGGCAGAGACAATTTTTTATTTATGCTTTTTGCCGCAACCGTCTGATAAGTATCGAGGCTTAAATGGCATAAAGGGCATGGGGTAACCATTACGTCCGCATTTTTTTCCTGGGCTTCGAAAATAGCATTTCCGGCTAAAGACGTAGAGGTAGCCTCGTTTACGAGTATCGTCTGAAAACCGCAGCATTTTGTCCTGCGCCCGTACGATACGGGTTCGCCGCCTAACGCCTTTATTAGTTCTTCAAATCCCTGAGGATTTTCTACGTCGTCGAACTTGACCGCGCTGGAAGGCCTCAATATATGGCATCCGTAAAACGGAGCGATGTTGATTCCCTTGAGGCTTTTTACGGCTTTTTCTTTAAGCTTATCTAAGCCTATATCGTCCCTGACGGCATATAAAATATGTTTTACTTTAACTTTTCCGGAATATTTAAGCCCTATTTTAGCAAGATATTCATTAGTTTTTTCTAAAGACTCGGGATTGTTTATAAGCTCTTCGTTCACCTCGCTAAGCGTTAAAGTGCAGGTATTACAAATCGTCATTATATCGAGTCCGTCTTTTTCGGCTAACGCAAGGGTTCTCCCGTTGATGAAAAGTTTTAAATTTTTATCGAATCCGTCGATTACGCCTCCGCCGCAACAGGAAGCTTCCGGCATAGGAATTAAATTTATACCTAATTTATCTGCTATAAATTTAGTTGCATTATCCAGTTCCTTACCGCTTTCCTGAGCTACGCAGCCCGGATAGTAAGCATAGGTAATCATTATTTTTCCTCCAGATCTAATTCTTTGTATGCAAGCCTTATATCGTCCATATCTTTTATTAATTTAAGCCTCAGGGGAGGAATTTTCCCTTTTAGTCCGGCGCCGAAAGCCATAGGCAAATCGTTTATAAGTCCGGATATTCCGCCGGAATCGAATGCAACCTTTATTTCGTCGAGCCTGCCGGTTTCCCCGATAGACTTGGCTATGGAAACGACATGTTTTGAACCCGCGGAAAATGTTATAGAATTCTTAATAGTTCTTTCGTGAAGTTTAACTATAGATTTTACGGGCGAAATACCTTTCGGGCAAAATTCTTCGCACGACTGGCAGTGTACGCAATCCCACATTCCGTCCGGTTTTGAACCGTTAACTAAACGGGAGCCGTTTTTGTCGTTGTCTCTAGGGTCTTCGCAGTATCTGTATAGTTTGGCTAAGGCGGCGGGGCCTAAATATCTGGGGTTGCCGACCACTCCTCCGCATTCGGAATAACAGCACTCGCATAAAATGCAGTTTGGAGTGTCGTTATTTCCCGTCAGATTTTGAAATTCATATTTATAATATACAGGCTGGCTTATTTTCTCGCCTTCTTTCAATGCATGAAAATTATCGTGCCCCTCGTCTTCCCTCTGTCCCAGAAGATAGGGTTTGATTTCTTTGATTTTATCGAAAAAACTCTCCTGTTCGACTATAAGGTCGCGTATAACCGGCATATTTGCAAGAGGCTCTACATTAATTATGCCGAATTTTTCAATTTCGGGGCTAACCTGAGTTTTACAGGCGAGTTTGGATATGCCGTTTATCTTCATGGCGCATGAACCGCATATAGCGCTTCTGCACGACCTTCTGAAACTCAAAGTCCCGTCCAATTCGGATTTGACTTTTATTAAAGCGTTTAATACGGTCATGCCCGGATAATCTTCAACCGTATATTCTTTGTAATACGGTTTTTCGTCGGTATCGGGATTAAATCTGTATGCCCTAATCTTAAATTCCATTATATTTCCCCTTTCTATTTAATACGTCCTCGGCTGAGGTTTAAATTTCGTCACGGCAACTTCGGAAAAATCGAATTTTATATTCTCTTTGCCGTCTAAAGTAGCTAATGTATGTTTAAGCCAGTTTTCGTCGTCTCTTTCCGGAAAATCCGTTCTGTAATGCGCGCCTCTCGATTCTTTTCTTAAAATTGCGCCTCTCGCAATAACTTCGGCTATCAGCAGTATATTATTAAACTCGAATGCCTCGACTATATCGGTATTAAACGTTTTGGATTTATCGTCTATGCCTATGTTTTTTGCGCGTTCTTTAAGCTCTATAATTTTTTCTAGAGCTTTTTTCATTGCATTTTCTTCCCTGAAAACGCCTACGTCTGCTCTCATTTCTTCCTGAAGTTCCGATTTTAACAAACCGTGTCTCTCTTTTCCTGAAGATTTTTTAAGCTTTTCAAAAGCCTCCTCGTCTCTTTTGACAGTCGATTCATCGAATTTTCTTTCGCCTGCGGTTTTTAAATATTCGGCTATATCGATTCCGGCTCTTCTTCCGAATACCACGGTATCCAGAAGAGAATTGCCTCCAAGTCTGTTTGCCCCGTGTACGCTGACGCAGGCGGATTCTCCCGCCGAATAATAGCCTTCGATTACCGTCCTGCCGTTATAATCGGTTTTAATGCCGCCCATGGAATAGTGGGCTCCTGGTCTGATAGGAATCGGTTCGTAAATTGGATTGACGCCTTCGAAATCGATGGATAACTGCATTATTTGGGGAAGCCTTTCCATTATCCTTTCTTTGCCTAAATGCCTGACGTCTAAAAGTATCGCGCCGTCAACTCCTCTTCCTTCGTTAATTTCAGTCTGTTCCGCCCTGGCCACGACGTCTCTGGGGGCAAGCTCCATAGCCTTGGGAGCATATTTAGACATAAACCTGACGCCAAGAGAATTAAGAAGATAAGCGCCCTCTCCCCTCGCGCCTTCGGTAACCAATATTCCGGTACTTTTAAGAGTCGTAGGATGAAACTGCACGAATTCCATATCCATTAAAGGAACGCCCGCTTTTATAGAAACGGCCATACCGTCTCCCGTATTTATGAGAGCGTTCGTATTGGAAGAATATACCTGCCCGTAACCGCCGGTAGCAAACAATACGGCTTTTGCGGCAATACCTTCAAACTTTCCGTTTTTAATATCGTAAGCGACTACTCCGCTGACCTTTCCGTTATCGGTAACCAAACTGGTGACGAAATATTCATAAAGAATTTTTGTTTTATATTTAAGGACATTGTCGAAAAGTCCGTGCAGCATCATATGCCCTACCGCGTCGGCATAATAGCAGGAGCGGGGAAAACTCTGTCCGCCGAAAGGCCTCTGTGCAATGCCTCCCTTATCGTTTCTATTGAATACCACCCCCATCTTCTGAAGGTCGAGTATGTTGGCGGGAGCTTCGCTCGTCAAAATTTCTATCGCATCCTGATCGCCGAGATAATCGCTGCCTTTAACCGTATCGAAGAAATGGGATTCCCACGAATCGTTTTCGTCGAATGCGGCGTTAACTCCTCCCTGAGCCGCTCCGGAATGCGACCTCGTAGGGTAAACTTTGCTCACTATTACCGCGTCTATCCCTTTCCTTCTAAGTTCGACGGCGGCTCTTAATCCCGCAAGTCCGGCGCCGACGATAATAACGTCATGTTTTAACATTTATAACCTCTATTTTATAGTCTTTTTTTAGGAATGCAGTTTTTAAATATTATAGGATAAACCTTTAAAATTTGCAATAAAATTTTATCTTTTATACCGCCCGCTTTTTCCGCCTTCTTTGCTTATCAGATAAATTTCGGATATTTCTATAGATTTATCTACGGCTTTTAACATATCGTAAACGGTTAACGCCGCTACAGACGCCGACGTCAAGCTTTCCATTTCCACTCCGGTCTTGCCGGATATTTTAACCGTAGAAATTATAGTTATAGAATTTTCATTTGCGTCCGGCTTAAAAGCAATATCGCAGCTTTCAATATTCAAAGGATGGCATAAAGGGATTAATTCGGAAGTTTTTTTTGCCGCCATAATTCCCGCAATTTTTGCCGTTCCTAATGCGTCTCCTTTTTTGCCGCCTTTGCCGACGGCAAGCTTAAACGCTTCTTCCGACATAGATACTTTTGCATGGGCGGCGGCGACCCTTACGGTATTCTTTTTTGGGGAAACATCAACCATTTTAGGCATCCCTTTTTCGTCGAGATGAGTCAGCCTTGTTTCTTTTTTCATTATGATTTCCTCCGGCTTGATTAACCTTTGTCTTATTTTTCTAAAATTAATCCGCAAATTCGGCATAATACCATTTCCTTATATCGTATCCTATTCCGGCAGGAGCAGGCTTGATGCCTTTTATCGTCTTTTTCACGACGGGCATAGCATACGGAATATATAAAAAAGTGTATGGCGATTCTTCCGCAAGAATGCTTTGAATTTTAAAATAATATTTTCTTTGCCTTCTTAAATTGAACGTTGACCGCGCTTTTCTGAATAAATAGTTTATTTCGCTATTATCGAACGACGTAAAATTTAAACCCTTCGGGACGATATTAGACCCGGTAAATATAGCGGCGTTGTCGTAAGGGTCGGGAGTTATAGTAAATCCGAGCAGGACCGCCTGAAATCTTTTCTTCATAATAAATTCCGATATCAGGGACGTCCACTCCATGACCCTGATGCCAACCTTTATGCCTATCTTTTTTAAATTTTGCTGTATTATTTCTGCGGCCGATAATCTTTCCTGGTTACCCTGAGGAGTAAGTATGGTAAATCGAAAAGGCCTGCCGCTTTTTTCCAAAACCCCGTTTTTAAGGCTCCAACCCGCCTCGTTAAAAAGTTTCAGCGCTTTAACGGGGTTATAGGCGTATCTTTTTACTTTGCCGTCGTAAAAATATGTTCCCGGCATAAAAGGCCCGTAACAGCGAACCCCTAAACCCAGCAGCGCGCCTTTTATTATTTCTTTTTTATTTATCGCGTAGCTTAAAGCCTGCCGGACTTTTATATTTTTAAAAAGAGGGTCTAGAAGATTATATCCTAAAAATGTAAAACTTAACGAAGGATGTATATATTTTTTAAACCTAAGATTAAATTTTTTGCCGCCGGATTCATATTTAAACTGAATCGGGCTTAACCCCATGTAATTTATGCCGTTTGATTTAAGCATCAGAAACATGGAAGAAGGGTCGGGGACTATTTTATATATTAAGCGCTTTATATGCGGAGCGCCCATAAAATAACGCGGATTGGCTTTCAGGACTATCTCGTATCCGTGAACCCATCTGTCGAATTCGTAAGGGCCGGTACCTACAGGACGGCTTCTTAATTTTGTGGTCAGCAGGTTTTTTCCTTTAAGGAGTTTTTCGGATAAAATACTTAACCCCCACGAAGATAATGCCGGAGCGTAAGGTTTTTTATAAGTAACCCTGAAAATATATTTCCCTATAATTTTTGCCTTATATACCTTGAGGTATTCCGCGGCATAAGGCGTGGGAGTTTTTGGATTTACCATCAAACGGTACGTGAACATAACGTCTTTTGCGGTAAATTTTTGTCCGTTCTGCCAGTAAACATTGCGGCGGAGAAAAAAAGTTATGGTTTTGCCGCCGTTGCTTATTTTCCATGACTTTGCAAGGTCCGGAACTATTTTAAAATTTCTGTCATAACGGACCAATCCGTCGTAAATTTGAGAGGCAACCTCGGCGGTAGGAGCATCCGCCGCCATATTGCCGATAAGATTCACGGCATCCGCCGGCAGTCCTATAATTAAAGTATTTTTTAAATAATTCTGGGTCACCGGGGCGCTTTTATTATTTTTAGCGCCTGACCCAAAACGAAAAAACGCAAACGATAAAATTAACGCGGCGGCAATAATAATAAATAAATACGCGGCGCGCTTTTTCTTTTTTTTATCTAATTTCATAATTATTTATTATCTCGGATTGCGGGAATAAAGGTGTCAGATTTCAAATCTGACACCTTTATTCCCGCACCTTTATTCTACTTAGAAGGAAATCACGGGAAAGGAGAATAAGCCGGAATTCCGCAATCCGGTTCCAATCCGAACATAAGATTCATATTCTGAATTGCCTGCAGGGAAGCGCCTTTGCCAAGGTTGTCTATGGCGCTGACGATTTTTACCGTTCCTTTATTTTGTTTTTTTTCGGTTTCAAAGGCTATATGGCAGTTATTGGAATAAACGACGTTTTTTATATTGCAGTCTTCTATATTGTCGAGAATAGACACGAAAGGACTGCCGCCGTAGAATTCCTTATATATCCCGGCTATATTTTCCCGAGATACTCCGTTATTTAATTTCATATATATCGTAGTTAGTATGCCTCTCGATACGGGAATAATATGGGGGGTAAACATAATATCGGGCATACGGTTATCCGATGCGCCGGGCAAATTTAAAAACGCGCTTTCAACCTTTTCCTTAATTTCCGGAAGGTGCCTGTGAGACCAGACGTTATAAGCTTTTACCGAATTTTCTGCCTCGCAGAAAAGGTTCTGTAATTTTAAGCCTCGTCCGGCGCCCGAAATTCCAGACAAAGAATCTATTATAACTGGAAAAGCGGCATCCGCCGCGCTTTTAAAAACAAGAGGCAGAATGGGCAGCAAAGCGCCTGTTGGATAGCATCCCGGATTGGCGACAAATTGCGAATTTTTAATTTTTTCGGAAAAAATATCGGAAAGCCCGTAAATAAAGTTAGAATTCAATGCGGGAGAATTATGTTTTCCGTAAAATTCTTCGTATGTTTCGATGCTGTCGAATCTGAAATCCGCGCCGACGTCGATTATTTTTATTTTGCCGTTTTTTTCTAAAATATCCGGTATGAGTTTGGAGCTTTCGTTATGCGGGAGGCAAAAGAATATCGCATCGGAAGATTCCGCCAGGCCGGCCGCGCCGAATGAACTGAACTTGAGCTCCGAAATTAAGTTATTTTTAGGGCAGGTTTTCGTAAATTGGGGAAAAACTTCCGAAAGTT
Source organism: bacterium (assembly GCA_021789455.1). Next base: position 6,905 of record JAJYJN010000052.1, read on the forward strand.
TTTTGCCTGAATAAGTCTGCGAAGTTATTGCCGATATAGCAACATCCGGCCTCAAAGACAGCGCATATATTAAATATATTCCGCTGTAGCCGGATGCCCCTATAATCGAAACTTTAATCATCTGATTATTACGATTATTATCTCTTTGAGAACTGGAATCTAGCCCTTGCCCCTTTCTGGCCGTATTTCTTTCTTTCCTTGACTCTCGGGTCCCTCGTAAGCATGGAAGCTTTTGCAAGGGTTTCTTTAAGCTCGGGGCTTATCAATAGAATAGCTTTTGCAAGCGCAAGTTTTATGGCTCCCGCCTGACCGTTTAATCCCCCGCCTACTACATTGACGTATATATCGAATTTGTTTTCTACGGAATAAAATGCCAACGGCTTCGTAGCGGTTACTCTGTGGCTTTCAAGAGGGAAATATTTATCGAAATCTCTTCCGTTAATTATAATTTTGCCTGTTCCTTCTTTAAAATATACCCTTGCTATGCCTGTTTTTCTTTTTCCTACTGCATGTATAATATTTTTTTTTGCCATAA
>JAJYJN010000003.1 GCA_021789455.1 bacterium
TGGACGCACAGGCATCTGCCGGAAATTAAAGAAAAAATAGAAAAAGCCTGCAAACTTACGCCCGACGTTATATTTACTCCTCATGTTATTCCGGTTTCCAGAGGCATACTGACCACTGTATATTTAAAATTAAATAAAGATTCAACTATGGAAAATATAGCCGGCATATATGAAAGTTTTTATTCGGGTAGCCCTTTTGTATCGATACTTAATAATATAGAAGACTGCAATATAAAAAACGTCGTCTATACCAATAACTGCCATATCGCTTTTGAAATACGCGAAGAAAACGCCGCAGGTTCGGCAGGTTTAATGGTTAAAATAGTCAGCGCCATAGACAACCTCGGAAAAGGAGCTTCCCTCCAGGCAATTCAGAATATGAATCTTATGTTCGGTTTGGAGCCCGACTTCGGAATACCGCAGTATTCGCCGTATCCTTAAAAACAAAAAAGGTGTCAGATCTATTTATTCTTTTACTCCCGACTGCGTTTGCGAGAAAAAGGTGTCAGATTAATTTTTTGCAAATAATTTTTAATATTAATTGACTGTTAAACATGCAAAAAATAAAATCTGACACCTTTTTCTCCTGACACCTTTTTCTCTTATGCAAAAAATAAAATCCGATAACTTTTTCTAAAGAAAATTTGCAGAATTAAGAATATTGTTTTTCCTTGAAACATTACCTCTTAATCTGAGATAATAAATAAATATGAAATTATCCGGATATAAAAAACGAATTAAGTATCTGCTTCTTATTATTGCGCTCTTAACGCTGTCCGCCGCATCGATTATATTTTTTTATTCAAAATCGGGCGTTAAAAATAACCGGAATAAAATAGTAAAACCTTTAAAAAACCTTCAAAATTCCTCGTTGATTATCGGTTTGCCGGCAGACGCGACAAATCTTATAGGCAATATGGCGGCAGATGCGCCTACCGCGGAAGTTACCTCTCAAATTTACGACGGGTTGGTCAGATATAACCGCAATTTCAAGATAGTTCCCGATCTTGCAAAATCTTGGAAAATAAGCAACGGCGGCAAAACTATTACTTTTTATTTAAGGCGTCGCGTTTACTGGCAGAACGGACAAAAATTTACGGCAAAAGACGTTATGTTTACATACCGCTTGATGGTAAACCCTAAAACGCCAACGCCTTATGCCGCAGAATACCTTAAGGTGTATAAAGCCCAAACTATAGGAAAATATATTTTTCGGGTAACTTACAAAAAGCCATACGCTCCCGCTCTTTCTTCATGGGGGTTAAGCATACTGCCGGAAAAACTTTTAAAAGGAAAAAATCTTTTAACTACTAAATTGAGAAGCCATCCTATAGGTACCGGCCCATACGAATTCGATAAATGGGTACACGGATACGAAATAGTCCTGAAAGCCAACCCCCATTATTTTATGGGCGCTCCAAAAATAAAGCGCCTCGTATATAAGATAGTGCCGGATATTTCGTCTATGTTCCTGATGCTTAAGTCCAACGGTATAAGCTATATGGGATTAAGTCCTATTCAGTACAAATATGAATCTGAAGGAAAAGGATTTAAGTCAAGATTTAAAAAATATATTCATCCCTCTTTAAGTTTTACTTTTTTGGGGTATAATCTTCTTGACCCTCTTTTTAAAAATATAAAAGTTAGGCAGGCTTTAAGCTACGCGATAAATAAAAAAGAGATAATAAAAGGAGCTTTGTTCGGATTGGGAATTCACTGTTACGGCCCTTTTATGCCGGGAACTTATTTTTACGATAAGAACGTAAAAAAATACCGCTATAACCCCGATAAAGCGCTGAGGCTTTTAAGACAGGCGGGATGGCGCTTTAAAAACGGAATTTTAGAAAAAAACGGCACTCCTTTCAGATTTACTATTCTTACTCCTCAAGGAAATCAAGAAAGGCTTTCTGCCGCCGAGATAATACAGCAAAATTTAAAAAAAATAGGTATAAAAGCAGAAATAAGGGTTATGGAGTGGACGTCTTTAATATCCGAATTTATTATGAAAAAAAAGTTTCAGACCGTTTTGCTGGGATTTACCATAACGCCCGACCCTTATGACAACGCTTCGATATTTACCGGTTCTAATATCGTTCCTAAAGGCTTAAATTTTACCTCTTTTAATAATCCCGAAATAGACGTTTTGTTCAGAAAAGCAAGGTCGACGTTTAATTTAAAAAAGCAGAAAAAGTATTATTTTAAAATACAGCGTATTCTCGCAAAAGATGCCCCTTATACTTTTTTATACGTTCCTTACGCTATGCCCGTAGTCGTCAGGTCGGTAAAAGGAATAAAGCCCGCACCCGCCGGAATCGGGTATGATATAAGAAAATGGTATTATAAAAAAGGATTTACGTATTAATAAATAAATTTAATTAAGGAGATAATGAAATGAAAAATAAGGCGGTTTTGTCGCATTTAGACGAAAACGGAATGCCTAAAATGGTTGACGTGTCTGAAAAAAACGGCACGGTCAGAATAGCTTCCGCCCATGCAAAAGTTACTATGTCGGAAGAAGCTTTTAAACTTGCGACCGGCGGAGGAGGAAAAAAGGGAGACGTCTTCGGAACTGCAAAGATAGCCGGAATTATGGCGGCTAAAAAAACGTCGGAATTAATTCCTTTATGCCATCCTTTAAATATAGAAGGATGCGATATTTTGTTTAAAACGGACGAGAAAGAAAATTCTATCGATATAATATCCTCCGTTAAAATATCGGGAAAAACCGGCGTAGAAATGGAAAGCTTGACGGCCGTATCCGTAGCGGCGCTTACCGTTTACGATATGCTGAAGGCTGCGGATAAATCCATAGAAATATCTGATATTTACCTTATAAGCAAAGAAGGCGGAAAAAGCGGAACGTATAAAAGAAAGTAAAACCCTAAATCGGGATTTGGGTTAAAAAAATTTATTGCAAATTTTAAACGTTTATCCTATAATATCAAAAACCGTATTCTTATAATAAAAATCAATCGATTTAAACGGCGGGATGAAGTCTGCCGCCGCCAAGAATTGTTAAAATAATAGAGGTTATAAATGTTAAAACATGACGTTGTTATTGTCGGCGCCGGACTTGCGGGATTAAGGGCGGCCGTAGAACTTAGGAAAAAAGGCATAGATGTCGTAATAGTCAGCAAGGTTTATCCTACGCGTTCCCATTCGGGAGCGGCTCAAGGCGGAGTCAACGCCGCGTTTGACGAAAACGATTCATGGGAATCCCATTTTTTCGATACCGTAAAAGGCAGCGATTATCTCGGCGACCAGGATGCCATAGAAATACTGACGAGCGAAGCCCCCGGAAACATACTTGAACTTCAGAGCATGGGCGTCGTTTTTAACAGAAACGATAAAGGCGGCATAGCACAGAGGCCTTTCGGCGGACAAAGTTTCCCTCGTTCCTGCTACTATGCGGATGCCGTGGGACATATGATGCTGCACGGATTGTTCGACAACGTACTTAAATATAAAACCAAAATTTTGTATGAATATTTCGTTACAAGCCTGCTTACCGATAATGGAAAAGTCAGCGGCGTAGTGGCATACGATATTAAAAACGGAAAATTCGAGGGTATTGCCGCAAAGGCGGTTTTATTCGCTACCGGAGGTTACGGACAGGTTTATTCTTCCAATACCAATGCGTTAATAAATACCGGAGACGGCATGGCGATATCTATTAATGCCGGAGTTCCGCTGATGGATATGGAATTCGTACAGTTTCATCCAACTACGCTTAAAAGCACCGGAATATTGGTAACGGAGGGAGCAAGAGGAGAAGGCGCTTATCTGCTTAATTCGCTCGGCGTCCGCTTTATGTCTAAATATGCTCCTAAAGCTATGGAACTTGCGCCAAGAGACGTGGTTGCAAGAGCGGAGCAGACCGAAATAAACGAAGGCAGGGGCGTCGACGGAGCAATTCTTTTAGATATAAGGCATCTCGGCAAAGAAAGAATAATGGAAAGACTACCTCAGATTATGCAGTTATCTATAGATTTTGAAGGCGTTAATCCTATTCACGAGCCTATTCCTATTAGACCGGGCGCTCATTACTCTATGGGCGGAATTAAAACGGATTATAACGGAAGAACCGTAATAGAAGGTTACTATTCGGCAGGCGAGTCTGCCTGCGTCAGCGTCCACGGAGCAAACAGACTCGGCGGAAATTCCCTTCTCGATACGGTAGTATTCGGCAGAAGGGCGGGAATAGACATAGCCGAATATCTTAAATCTGCCGCCGGAGACAGAAAATTCGACGAATCGGCGATAAAAAGAGACGAAGAAAAATTCGAAAAATTAAAAAAATCGTCGGGAAAAGAAAGACACGGCCTTTTAAAATCCGAACTTCAGGAAGAGATGAGAGCGGACGTCGGGGTATTCAGGGAAGAAAATGCCATGAAAAAGGCTTTAGATAAAATAAGCGAACTCAAAGAACGCGCAAAAAATATAGGAATAGACGACAAATCGAAAACATTTAATACAGATATCGTAGAAGCATTCGAGTTTAGCAATATACTGCTTATAGCCGAAGTAATCGCTAGAGGAGCTATACTCAGGAAGGAATCGAGGGGAGCTCATTACAGGACGGATTTTCCGGAAAGAGACGATTCCAACTGGCTCAAACATACGCTTGCGACATTAGACGGAAACGGAAACATAAAATTCGATTTTTCCGAAGTTGCGATAACTAAATTTAAACCTCAGCCGAGGACGTATTAACGTATTAATAGCGAGGAAAAAATATAATGGAATTCAAGGTAAGAGCATACAGATTTAATCCGGAAACCGACGAAAAACCGTACTACAAAGAATATACGGTAGAAGACTATCCGGGTATGACGGTTTTAAACGCCTTAATAAAAATAAAATCGGAGCTTGACGGAACGCTCAGCTTTAGAAGGTCATGCAGAAGCGCTATCTGCGGTTCCTGCGCGATGAAAATAAACGGAATAACAAAGCTTGCATGTAAAACGCAGGTTAGTTTAGAAATCGATAAATTTGGAATACTTAACGTCGAACCACTTGCCAATATGCCCGTAATTCGCGATTTAATCGTCGATCAGGAGGTCTTTTTCGATAAAATAAAAGCTATAAAACCTTATCTGCTCGGACAGAGGGAAGACGAAGCGCATAACCGTTTCCACGCATTAAAAGAAGGCGAAAAAATCAGTCAGCCGGTTTACGATAAATCGGAGTTTAAAAATTTGACCGGAAACGAAGATACTCCAAACTGCATTTTATGCGAATGCTGTTATTCCGAATGCGGAGGAGTAGTCGGCAATAAAGACTATCTTGGACCTGCCGCTCTCGCTAAATTATACAGATATGCCGAAGATCCGAGAGATAACGATAAAAACGGTTCGCGTTTAGTAAACGGCTCTATGCCTAACGGTTTTTGGGACTGCGTTCACTGCCAGTCATGCGAACAATTCTGCCCGAAAGGCATTTCTCCGGTAAAATCGATAGTAAGGCTGCATGAAAAATCGGTTAAAAATTCCATTACTTTTTCGTCAGGCTCAAAGCATGTGGTTTCTATAGCAAGATCTATAGGCGAAACGGGAAGGTTAGACGAAATAAAAGTTGCATTTGAATCCGGAGGCGTTACCGGGCTTTTAAACGATCTGCCCGTTGCGTTCGGCGCAGGCCTAAAGGGGAAGATACCGCCTTTCAGGCATAAATTAATAAAAGATATGGAAGATATTCGGCTTGCATATAAAGAGCTGGACTTGGAGGATAAATTATGATTACATATGCTTATTATCCGGGGTGCGTAGCTCAGGAAAGCGGCAAAGAACTCGATAACGCCACAAAATTTATTGCAGGCAAATTAGGCATAAATTTAATTCCTATGCCTGAGGCATCATGTTGCGGAGGCGGAGTTATCGACGGCTTCGATAAAAACTTAAAGCTTTTTATAAACGGAAGAACCCTTGCTTTGGCGGAAAAAGAAGGGCTCGATATAATGACTATATGCAACACCTGCACTCTGACTCTCAGCGAGGTAAACGAAGAACTTATAAATAATCCCGAATCATTAGAAAAAACAAACCAATATCTTGCTAAAATAGGTCTGAGATATACCGGAAAAGTTAAAGTGAAGCATATTTTATATGCCGTAAGAGACGACATAGGATTCGATAAATTAAAAGAAAAAGCGGTTAAAAGCCTGAAAGGAATAAAAATAGCCCCGTTTTACGGATGCCATATACTCAGGCCGTCAAGCGCAGTTAAGTTCGACGACGTGGAAAATCCTCAAGGATTTGAAGAGCTGATTAAGGCTCTGGGCGGCGAACCGGTATCTTATGTCAGAAGGACCAAATGCTGCGGATTTCAAACGATACTCGTAAACGAATCAACTTCTACTTCGCTTGCGGGCAACGCCATTTACGAGGCTCAGGAGAAAAATGCCGACGTCATGGTTACCCCTTGCCCTTTATGCCACTTAAGTTTAGATACTTATCAGACGGTTGCGGCAAAAAACATAAACAAAAAATTATCTCTGCCTATACTTCATTTGCCTCAGCTAATAGGCATAGCCTTAGGCGCCGATTATGCCGAAATGGGTTTTTCGAGGCATAACGTTTCGCTTAGGGGCGTAATGGCCAAAGTCAGGCAGAACGAAATATAATAAAAAAAATAAAAAGAGGAAGGTTAAAATGTCCGATACTATAAACGTAGTTCTTAAAGCACTTAAAGGTCTTTCGATTATCGCACAGGAAAAATTAGACGATTATGTCGATATATCGGATGAAGAGAGCAGGGAAGCGGCAGACCAGATTATCGAAACCGTTAAATATGAATCAGGCGTTATTTTTAAGTCTATAAAAGAAAAAGTCGCCGATATTCTGCTTGACGAAATGAATTTCGCTTCTACTTACGACGTAGAAGAGCTGACCAAAAAAATCCAAAAATTAGAAGCAAAGATAGAAGAGCTTACAAATAAAAAATAGCGGTAATCCCTTAATCTTAATCGGCGTCGTATTTTTTATATTCCATTACGACTTCGACGTTCGATTTTATACCGAATGCTTCTTTTATGCTGTTTCTTAAAAACTTTATATCCGTCATAGTAAATATTTTTCCTTTATTGCCCGTAAAAAATATAAAAGTAGGAATTTTTTCTCCTTCTTTTTGTACGCCGTAGCTTATGTATTTATAAATCCTGCCGCTGCGCGGCTCAGTTTTCGCGGTTTCGATGAATCTGTTTAAATCTTTCTTTTTTATTTTTACGCTTTTTGAATCGAATATTTCCATAGACATATCTAATATCTTGTTTAAATTTTTATTCGTCTTTGATGAAATATATACGAAAGGCATTCCGGAAAACTCTTTTAACTTATACTTAATTTCATTTTTTAACTGTACTGCGTTTTCCGGCAGTTTTTCTTTTAAATCCCACTTCGTAAATGCTATTATGACGGGTTTTTTTTCAAGCGTTATTCTTCTCAGTAATGACAGGTCTTCATGCGTAACATCCGAATTTATATCTATAAAAAGAACTACCACATCCGCCCTCTTTATTTGATTAAGGCTCTGTTTTTGGAAGGCTTCGGAATTTAAATCAAGTTTATTTTTTTTTCTGATGCCTGCAGTATCTACTAAAGTTATCGAACGCCCTTTATATCTGATATACGTGTCTATGGAATCGCGCGTGGTGCCGGGTTTGTCGTCGGTAAAAAGCAGGTCTTCTTTTAACAAGGTGTTTATATAAGTAGATTTTCCGCTGTTAGGTCTTCCGATTATGGCTATTTTAAAAGAATTTTCGTTTTCTTCGCCGGTTTTTTTAGGTTTTACCGGTTTTTTAATATTTATTTCTTCGGCTATTTTTTCGAGAATTTCATATATGCCCGTTCCTTTTTCCGCGCTTGCGGTTAAAACCGTTTTTATGCCGAGACCTATAAATTCGCTTTCCGCTCCGTTTGCATCCTTGGGAGAATCGACTTTATTTATTACCAAGATAATATTAGAGCCGTTTTTTTTAAGGCGTTTAAAAATCTCTTTGTCTTCCGGTAAAAACCCGCTTTTATAATCGACCGCAAATAAAATTAAGCCGGCTTTTTTTGAATATTCGAAAACTTTGTCCCTGATTTTTTTTTCTGTTTCGTTTGCGGGCGAGACGTTAAACCCTCCGCTGTCTGAAATAAAAAAATCCGTTCCGTTAAAGGATATTTTTTTTATATTTAAATCTAAAGTAGTACCGGCGATTTTAGACGACAAAGCCGAAGTTTTCCCCGTTATTTTATTAAATATCGTCGATTTTCCTACATTAGGCCTGCCGATTATAAGTACGAAAAAATCTTTACTTTTTATCATTTAGTTTCTCCATAAATTTCTTAATTGCAATTTTGGCTCCGTTTTGTTCAGCATCTTTTTTTGTATTGCCGCGCCCTAAAGCAAAAATCTCGTCGTCTATTTTAACGCATATCGTAAAAACGGCATTGTGGTCTGGACCTTCTTTGTTAATAGTAAAATATCGCGGCGTTCTGCCCGTTTCTTTTTGAACCATCTCCTGAAGCTCGGTTTTAAAATCTGAATTTTTTAAGATTTCTTCATCGATATCCGGAGTAACTTTTAAAATATGTTTTATAAGTATTTCTTTTGTTTTTTCAAAGGATGAGTCGAGAAATACCGCTCCGATCACGGCTTCGTAAACATTGCCGATTATTCTTTTATTTTTAGCTTTTAACTCTGCGGCGCCGTTATCGCGTTCTTTAATTATAAACTCGGAAATCTTAATATTTTGAGCTATATTATAAAGAGCATCCAGTCTTACGAGCGACGCCCGATATTTGGAAAGTTCTCCCTCGTTTAAATTTATGTAATTTTTATAAAGATATTCCGTTACTATAGCGCCTATAACCGCATCGCCGAGAAATTCCAATCTTTCATAGTTTTTCTCGGCGCTTACGGATTTATGCGTAAAAGCAAGGTTTATTAACGACCTGTCCTTAAACGAATATCCTATTCTTTTTTCAATGATATTATAATCCATTTCTTATATAAAAGCTTCAATTTCTACTGTTACTTCCGAAACCTCGTCTTTCCTAACGCGTCCGCCTATATTTATAATTTTTCCTTTAAATTCCGTTCCTTGAGTTAATTTAGGATTCCCCGATATTTTTGCTTTAATATAATTCGAACTTATCGCTTTATCGTCTGTAAGGCTGAGAAATTCTAAAGTTTTACCGCGAAATTTATTATGAAATTTTATTTTTTTTTTGAGAGAAATTTCTCTTATTATGCCGGTTCTTCTTTTAATTTCAGTCTCTTTAATTTTAGGTTTTAAAAAATAAGATACAGTTCCTTCTCTGTCGGAATAAGAAAAAGCATGTATATAATAGATAGGCAATTTTTCAATATTTTCCATCGTTTCGTAAAAATCGTTTTCGGTTTCACCCGGAAAGCCGCTTATTATGTCCGTTCCTATCGCGGCATCCGGCACCGATTCGCAAATTTTTTCCGTAATTTTTAAATAGTCGTTAAAAGAATAATTTCTTTTCATTAGCTTAAGTATTCGGTTGGAAGCGCTTTGGAGAGGTATATGAAAATGATTTCTGATTTTTCTAGAATCCGCAAAAATTTTAATCATTTCGTCGTCTATGTATATAGGGTCTATGGAGCTAATCCTTATTTTGACCCCGTTTTTTAGCTCTTCTGCGGCAATAAGCAGTTCTTTTAATCCGGAGCCGGATTTTTTGTCTTTATACGAGCCTATATTTACTCCGGTTAATATTATTTCGCTAAAACCTTGTCTGTCGAATTCTTCTATATAACGCAAAACTTTTTTTATGCCCAGCGACCATTTGACGGGTCTTGCTTTGGGTATTATGCAGTAAGAACATTCAAGTTCGCAGCCTTCCTGAATTTTCAAATAAGGTCTGGTTCGTTTTTGATTAAAAACCGAATTCGGAAATTCGTCTGCAGAATTTTTTATAAGCTCGGCTTTTTTTGCGTTATCCATAAGTTTTAAACCGTCGATGTCCAAAAATCTGTTTTTATTAATCTGAACCGAACATCCGGTAATAATCAAACGGCTTTCGGGATAGCGTTTTTTAATTTTTCTTACGGTTCTTTCGGTTTCAATATCCGCTTTGTCCGTAACGGTACAGGTATTTATCAAAAAGACGTCGATTTCCGGTTCGCCGTATTCTGCGGCGGAAATATTAAACCGTTTAAATATTTCGGAAAGCTGGCCTGATTCAAACTGGTTAAGTTTGCATCCCGAAGAAACGACGGCGCATTTAACGGTTTCCTTTTTGCCGTGCAGATTTTCTTTCCCGAACAGTTCCGCAATTATATTTTCCGTTATGGTCATGTTTTTCGTATATTTTAATTTATTATTCTATAATTCCGCCGCCTATAACTTTAATTCCGGAATAAAGTACGGCGGACTGTCCCGGAGTTATAAATTTAACTTTTTCGCCGAATTTTATTTTTACGGAGCCGTCTTCTAAAATACGGGCTTTACATCTATAATCAGGCGAAGAATATCTTATCTTTACGGAGGTTTTTATCTCTTCGAGCAAGTTTTTATATTCGGGGTTAATAAAATTAAAATTTTTAACCGTCAAAGAATCGGACATACAGTCTTCCATATTTCCGACGAAAATTTCATTATTTTCCGCCGAAATATTAACTACGTATAGAGGATTTTTAGAAGAAACTCCGAGCCTTTTCCTCTGCCCTACGGTGTAGTTAAAAATACCGCTATGTTCCCCTATTATTTCCCCTCTTAAATTTTTAATAAACCCCTTTTTTAAGCATATCGCCGAATGCTTTTTAATGAATCCTGCATAATCTTTATCCGGAACGAAGCATATTTCTACGCTGTCTTTTTTGCCGGAAATATCGGTAAATCCGGCATCCGAAGCTATCCTGCGCGTCTGCATTTTATTCATATTGCCTACCGGAAACATTATGCTTTTAAGGTTTTCCTGCGAAAGGCCGTAAAGAACGTAAGACTGGTCCTTAGATAAATCTTTAGATTTAAGGAGAAAATAGCGTCCGTCCGTATCTGCCGTTATTCTTGCATAATGTCCCGTAGCCAGAAAATCTGCGCCGAGTTCTTTTGCTCTTTTAATCAGCAGGTCAAACTTCATAACGCAGTTGCATACGATACAGGGATTAGGCGTTTTTCCGTTTAAATATTCCGTGACGAACCGGTCTATTACTTCGGTTTTAAATTCATTTTCTAGATTTACGACGAAATGGGGTATACCGAGTTTTACGCAAACCCTTTTTGCCGAAATTATATCGTCCGTGCTGCAACAGGTTTTTAAAGTTCCGGAGGACGCATCTTCCGAAACGAGATGCATAGAAACGCCGATTACCGAGTAGCCCCTTTTTTTAAGAATTATAGCGCTTACCGAGCTGTCGACGCCGCCCGACATTGCTACTGCGACGGTTTTATTGGATTTAATAAGCATAATAATATAAATACATATTTAATCCTGCATTGAAAAAGGTGTCATGAAAAAGGTGTCGTCATGAAAAAGGTGTCAGATTAATTTTACGCAAAATCTTTTATCGTTAATTGCCTCTTTTCGTTTACGTAAAATAAAATCTGACACCTTTTTCATTTTTCATGCATAAAATAAAATCTGACACCTTTTTCATGGACAGTTTTATAGTCATTATAACACATTCAATAGGTTTTTGTTCTATTGCAGGATGAAAATATACTTTGAAATCAACCGCCCGTCCGCAATTTTAACACGCCCTTTTTAATAGCGCTTACGGCATAATCTATATCGTCTTCCGTAGTATATCTTCCTATGCTGAATCTTATAGCCGATTCTATTCTTTTTGCGTCGTATCCGTGAGCCTTTAATACGTGAGACAGCGAAACCGTTCCGGCATTGCAGGCGGAACCGGCTGAAGCGCTTATTCCGTAAAGGTCGAGATTAAACAGAAGGGTTTCAGATTTGACGCCGTCAAAAGAAACATTCAAGGTATTTTTCAGCCTGTTTACGGGATTTCCGTTAAGCTTTATGCCTTCTATGCCGTAAAAAAGTTTGTCGTGAAAAATGCTTCCAAGCGAATTAATTCTCGCCGCTTCTTCGTTCATGATATTTTTTAATATGCTCATGCCTTTCGCTATAGAAACTATACCCGCTATATTTTCCGTACCGGCTCTTAAGCCTCGCTCCTGATGACCGCCGTGGATAATAGGCTCTATATTTACCCCCTTTTTTACATATAGAGCGCCGCATCCTTTTAAAGCATAAAATTTATGTCCCGAAAAACTGCACATATCCAAAGGAACGTCTTTTAAGCTGAAATGCGCTTTGCCTATAACTTGAACTAAGTCGCTGTGGCAGATAACGTCTTCCTTAATTTTTTTAACTTCTTCAAAAATTTGTTTAATCGGGAAAAGCGTACCGGTTTCGTTATTTGCCCCCATAATAGAAACCAACGAGGTATTTTCCCTTATAGCTCCGGTTATTTCCTCGATATCGATCATGCCGAATTCGTTTACTCCGACATAAGTAGTTTCTATGCCTATAGATTCCAAAAATTTAAAGGTGTTTAATACAGCATGGTGTTCAACAGTGGAAGTTATAATATGCGGAACTTTTTTTTTATTGTTTTTCATATAAGCGTAAACGGAACCCGTTATCGCAAGGTTAATGGATTCCGAACCCGAAGACGTAAAAATAACTTCTCCTGAATTTCCGGCATCCAGAAAAGATTTGACTAAATCGCGGGAGTCTTCTATCAGTATTCTTGCGGCACGTCCTTCTTCATAAACCGAAGACGGATTGCCCTGATAATTTTTAAGGGTATTTACTACTTCTTCAAGAACCGCAGGGTCCACAGGAGTAGTCGCATTATAGTCTAAATAAATTCTCGGCATATATTTCCGTTATTTAATTTTGGCGCTATTTTCTATTTTGTTACGGTGCCGGAATTGAATTCCGGCACTATGTTCTATTAGATGTATTAGATGTATTAGATGATGACAGTTTTTGTTTGTATTCGTCTATTACGTCTTGTATAGTTATGGAATTAAGTAATTCGGTGATTTTCTTCGATACGGAATTCCACATATCGAAAGCTAAACAAAACGATTTTCTGCCGCATTCTTTTTTTGCTTTAGATTTGCTTATGCAGCTTGTAATTTCTATCGGCTCTACCGATTCTATTATATCTCCGATAAATAGCTCCGAAGGTTTTTTATTAAGCAGATAACCGCCGTTCGGACCTCTTAAACTTCTTACTATACCGGCTTTTTTTAAAGTAAAAAATATCTGTTCCAAATAGTGCAGGGAAATATATTCTCCTGCGGCAATATCCTTTAAACTTACAGGAACCGAGTTGTCCTTTGAATTATACGACAGATATATCAGCGCCCTTACGGCGTATTGACCTTTAGAAGAAAGTTTCATTTTTATTTTTTAGATGCCTCAATCTCTTTTATCCTGTTTTCAAGCTCGGATATTTTTGATTTTAAAAGCGATATCTCGTAAAAAGCGGGGTCAAAAAGTCTGTTATGTTCAAGGTCTATATTGTCGTGAACTTCCGATTCGTCCCGCTTCGTCGATTTCGCCGGTATTCCGACTACCGTAGAATGAGCCGGAACTTCGTTTACTACCACCGAATTGGCCCCTACCTTAGAGTCGTGCCCTATAGTTAAAGGGCCTAGTATTTTTGCTCCCGTGCCTATTATCACCCTGTCCCCTACGGTAGGATGCCTTTTTTCCTTTTTCCAGCTTGTCCCGCCAAGCGTAACGCCGTGATAAATAGTAACGTCGTCTCCTATTTCAGCTGTTTCGCCTATCACGACCCCCATGCCGTGGTCTATAAAAAATCTTCTGCCTATTTTTGCGCCGGGATGAATTTCAATTCCCGTAAAAAATCTTCCCGCCTGCGAAACGAGCCTTGCCAAAAGCCTGAATTTATGTTTCCATAAAAAATGCGATATTTTATGAAAATATACGGCATGAAGCCCCGGGTAGCAGAGCAAAACCTCCAAAGCGTTTCTGGCGGCAGGATCTCTTTCGTAAACCGAATTTATATTTTCTCTTAAAGTTTTAAACATCTTTTGCGCAGTATATAAAAATATGATTAATACGAAATAATATTCCAAATATTTTTTATATTTATCTTATTAATATAACAGAAATATAAAAAATATGAAAGCGGGCTACAGGACTATTTATATCTTAATGCTTCAACTGGGTTAGGAAAAGGTGTCAGGGAAAAGGTGTCAGATTTTATTTTCCGCATACGTAACGTTTTTTATTTGCAACTTGTTATAATTGAATGCTGTTCTAGTATTTATTAAAAGTTATTTACGGAAAATTAATCTGACACCTTTTCCTCTAGGCAAATCTATTCGTACCTTAATGCTTCTACGGGATTCATCCTTGAGGCTTTATAGGCCGGATAAAAGCCGAAAAATATTCCTACGCACAGGGAAAATACGACTGAGATTATTATAGGTTCCGCCGTCACTACGGTTTTAAGGGGAGAGAAAGCGGAAATTGCGCTTGAAATTCCGAAGCCTAGACCGATGCCGAGCAGTCCGCCGAAAAGGCTTAAAACGGCCGATTCTATCAGAAACTGTTTAAGGATATCGGATTTTTTAGCGCCTATAGCCATTCTTATTCCTATTTCTTTGGTTCTTTCGGTTACGGAAACAAGCATTATGTTCATTATGCCTATGCCGCCTACCAGCAGGGATACTGCGGCAATGCTTGCGAGAAGAATGGTAAAAGTAGCGGCGCTGGAATTTGCCGCCTGGGCTATTTCGGTAAGGTTTCTGACGAAAAAGTCGTTAGGTTTATTCACCGGTATATGATGTCTTTGCCTTAATAGACGCGTAATTTGAGACTGGGCAATAACCGTGTCTTTCTGAGTTTTTGCGGAAACTGCTATGGCGTGCACCCATGTCGTGCCGGCAATCTTTTCCATCATAGTCGTTATAGGTATAATCACCGTGTCGTCCTGGTCCTGTCCGAAAGCGTTAAATCCTTTAATAGATAAAAGACCTATAACGGTAAACGGAACGCTGTGAATAATTATTATGTGTCCTATGGGATTTATAAGCCCGAAAAGTTCGGTTGCCGCCGTGTTTCCTATTACGGCTACGTTAGCCGCTGAAGCAACCTGCTGGTGAGTAAAAAAAACGCCTTTTGCTACCGGCCATTTCCTTACTATCGGAAATGTAGAGTTTGATCCGTTGATTAAAGTTGACCAGTTGTTTCCCCTCCATATTACCTGCTGGGACATTCCGAGCATTGCGGTATCGGTTTTAACCGAAGAAAGTTTTCTTATTGCATATGCATCGTTCAGCGTAAGCGTAGGCAGAACTCCGAAACCGCTGTGTATTCCTCCGAGCGACGACGAACCGGGAAGTATAATCAGCATATTGGAACCCATCGAGTTAATCGATGCCTGAATGGCTTTAGATGCGCCCTGTCCGATGCCTATCGTTGCGATAACCGAGCCTACGCCTATAATAATTCCGAGTATCGTCAAGAACGACCTTATTTTATTCCTCAACAGGGTTTTATATGCCGATTCCAAGTCAAGAAAAAAAGCAAATTTTACGCGTTTTCGTTTCATATTTTTTTTATGGTTTCCGAAGACAAAATAATTCCGTCTTTTACCGTTATAAGTCTTTTTGCATAATCTGCTATATGCTTATCGTGCGTTACCAGAATTATAGTAGCGCCCCTTTCAGTATTAATTTTTTCAAAAAAATTCATAACGTCCGCCCCTCTTACGGAGTCGAGATTACCCGTAGGTTCGTCAGCCATTATTATAGGAGCGTCGTTTACTACGGCTCTTGCTATAGCCACTCTTTGCTGTTCTCCGCCGGATATCTGATTCGGAAATTTATTTCCTTTTTCCGAAAGATCGACGAGTTTTAAAGCTTTTAGCGCCATTTCTTCGGAGTCTTTTGAGTGATAGCCCGAATAATAAAGAGGCAGCATAACGTTTTCAATAATAGAAAGCCTTTGTATAAGATTAAAACCCTGAAATACGAAGCCTATTTTTTTATTTCTAATTTCGGCAAGTTCGTCCGGCGTAAGTCCGGAGACATCCTTCCCTTCGAGAAAATAGCTTCCGGAAGTAGGTTTATCCAAACATCCCAATATGTTCATTAGAGTAGATTTCCCTGAGCCGGATGCGCCCATTATCGAAACGAATTCCCCGTTTTCTACGGTAAGGTTTATTCCTTTAAGTACTTCATAGGAAATATCGCCTATTTTATAAATCATGCCGATATTTTCAAGCCTTATCAGAGGAACGTCGTCTTTAGTATTATAGCTGTTTGCCATATTATATTTCCTTAGGAAAAAAAGATTTTACTATCAAGCTTTTTTGAAAAAGGTGTCAGATTAATTTTACGCAAAATCTTTCATCGTTAATTGTTTTTTTCGTATGCGTAAAATAAAATCTGACACCTTTTTCCATGACACCTTTTTCCATTTGCAACTTGTTCTGCACATTTTTTAGAAGAACATCCTTCTTCCAGGAGCCGCGGCGCCTTTAGAGGAAGATTGTATGCCCGTTATTACTTCGGTGCCGCTCTTAATATCTTTCGAGGCGACCTCCGTATATTCGTCGTTATTTATACCAAGTTTTACTATAACCGGTTTGGGAACGCCGTTTTCCAGTACCCATACGACGCCTTCGCCGACTTTTAATTTTTTAGTGATATTATTTAAAATCTGTTTGTTTTCTCCGGTCGGAATAAATCTTAAAGCTGAATTAGGCACGCCGAGGACGCCTTTTTTTTCCGAAACGTAAATTTTAACTATAGCGGTCATTCCAGGAAGCACCTTCTCGTCGTCGTTATTAAAAAATATCGTGACGTTATAGCTGACGACTCCGGAAACGGTCGTAGGATTAATTCTTATATTATGAACGCTGCCCCATATAGTTTTATCGGGATATGCATATACGGTAAATGAAGCCTCATCGCCTTTTTTAATGCCGCCGAGGTCCGCTTCGTTTGTAGTCGTATCTATTTCCATTTTTTTTATGTTTTCGCCTATTACGAAAAGGTTCGGCGTCTGAAAACTTGAAGCGACGG
The DNA here is from genome assembly GCA_021789455.1 of bacterium. The sequence continues at coordinate 17,042 of JAJYJN010000003.1, forward strand.
TCTGACCGACCACGACCCCTACGTTTATTATAATGCCGTTAACCGGCGAATATATATTTGTGTAAGAAAGGTTTGTTTCGTCCTGACCCAATTGCGCCTTAGCCGCATTTACCGCATCTTCTAAATATTTAAGCTGGGCTATATCCTGCAGATAAACGCTGTAGGCGTTTTGTTCCGTCTGATGCGCTATCAAGTTTTCTTTCCATAGTTTTTCGTCCCTGATATAAGTCAGCCTGTCGTACGATAACGCCGCCCTTTGCTTAAGGACGTTTGCTTCGGCGGAAGCAAGATTTGCTTTATCCTGGTCGACTTTTTGGATAAAGGGGGCAGGGTCTATTTGAGCGAGAAGCTGTCCTTTTTTAACTATCGAGTTGTACCAGACGTAAAGTTTTGAAAATATTCCCGATACCTGCGCTCCCACGTTTATAGTATTTATAGGATTAGCCGTTCCGGTAGTAGTAACATATTTTTGTATGGTAATGGGTTTTACCTGATAAAGGTCGTAAGAAACTTTATGCGTTTTAGACTTTATAATAAAATAAGACGCGATAAATATCGCAAGTAAAATTATAATCGCGATTATAATAATTTTTTTATTTTTTTTCATTGTTTCACCTTTATTATTTTAAATAATGTTGCGGTATTAATCCTAGGTCGGAATATAGTTTAGCTTTTAGATAAAAATATGTGTATCTGCCGTTTATATAGCTTGTCAATGCCGAAATATACTGGGCGTTTGCCGTTACGAGCTGAACCATGGAACCTACTCCCACTTCGTAGCTTTTAAAAGCAAGAGTATAAGCAAGTTTTGAAGCCTTTTCGGAAGATTTCAGCGCCTTAACGGTTAAATACTGATTGTTTAAAGCGTAATAATCGCTTGAAACGCCGTAAATCAAGTTGTTTTCGGTAAGTTTTTTATTCCAAATGGAGCCGTTTAACGCCGCTTTGGAATAATCTATTTTATTTTGAGTTAAAAATCCGTTAAAAATAGGTATTGAAACGGAAAGTCCCGCAGAATAATTTCTGTTAAGCGGAAAAGCCGAATTTACTCCGGTATATGAAAAATCTGCGTTAAAAGACGGATAATAACCGCTGTCGGACTGTTTTACGGAAGCTTTTGCCGCTTTTACCGCATACAGAGCCTGTTTTAGCTGAGGATTATTTTTAACTGCCGATTTAATCAGCCTTTGCAGTTTGCTTTTAAAAGGTTTAAATTTCAAGGTATTTATGAAAACGTAGTTTTTCGAAGGCGGAAGCCCTATGGAATTTAAAAGAGCCAGCCTTGTTATGCGGACGTTGAATATAGAATTTATATAAGCGGCTTTTGCGGTTTCCATTGTCGCTTTTGCCGTTTCCGCGTCTAAAAGGTCGCCCGTACCTACTTTGTAAAATGCTTCTGCGGCTTTATACTGCATTTCGTCGTTTTTAAGGTTTTCTTTGTCGGCTTTCATTAATTCTTTGTCGGCAAAATATTCGGCAAAATTTAAAATAACGTTATATAAATCGCTGTTTACGGCATAATTATAACCTGCGTCAGCGCCTTTCATCTGATATTTTGCGTTAAGATAACCGTAATAGCGCGAGCCGAAAGAATAAAGCATATACGTCGCATTCAAAGACGCCGAATAGTCGTTAAGCGAATAATTTATACCAGGTTCCGTAATTACCCGTCCTCCGGAAATTACGGTATTATTATCTACGTCCATAACCGAATTTTTTGAAAATCCGGCGCTTGCGGAAATTTGCGGATAATATTGAGAAAGAGTTTCATTTTTTGTATATACGGACGAAAGATATGAATATTTTGAAGTTAATATTCCTGGGTAAAGTTTGACCGCAAGCCTTAACGCATCTTTTAAGGTTATATTTTTTTTTGTTGCGCCGTAAGAATTTCCGGCGTTAATAAATAACGATGCGACAATTAAGAAAAACAAAGACAGTGTTATTTTTTTTATGGTTTTAATATTCATTTTATATTATTATATTATATAGATTATTATATATCGATATTATATTAAATTATGGGAGTTGAATTCAATTCTATCCCCATCACAAATTATAACGTCGCATTGTTAATAAATAATTAATAAATCATAAACAAAAAATATAATGCATAATAATTCATTAAATGATGTTAATCAATAATAATCATAATGACTTTAAAGTCATTTGTCAATATAAATATTTTCTAGCCGATGCCGTTAAGTTTTAATCTAATAAGTTTGGGATGTCCTAAAAATCAGGTAGATTCCGAAAATATATTTACCCGTCTCGAAAAGTCGGACATAAGATTTACTTCCGACTCCGATTCATGCGATATCTGCGTAGTAAACACCTGCGGTTTTATAGAAGCGGCAAGAAAAGAATCTATAGGCGTAATAATGGAAGCGGTCGAGAAAAAAAAGTCCGGCGCAGTAAAATATATTGCGGTGACGGGATGCATGGTAAACAACAACATAGAAATACTTAAAAAAGAACTGCCCGAAGTCGATATTTTTCTGGCTACTTTCGACGAAGAAAAAATAGTAGAAGAAATTGAAACTGCGGCGGGAAAAAAAATATCGGGCAGGCAGGCTTCCTCAAAAGAATATAAAGAATTCGAAAGGGAGCATTTTAACTTAAAAAGCACGGCATACCTTAAAATATCCGAAGGATGCAGCAGGTCTTGTTCTTTCTGCACTATTCCTTCAATTAGGGGCGCATACCGCTCGAAATCTATAGAAGAGATTAAAAAAGAAGCCGCCTATTTAGCTTCGGCCGGAGTCGAAGAATTAATAATCGTTTCCCAAGATACATCTTATTACGGAACGGATGCGGGAGTTAAAAACGGTTTATACGTTCTGCTGAAAGAGCTTATAAAAATAAAAGGCGTCAAGTGGATAAGGCTTATGTATCTTTATCCTTCGGCGGCTTTGTTTACCGATGATTTAATAAGCCTGTTTAATAATGAAGAAAAAATTTTAAAATATATAGATATGCCGGTTCAACATATTAGCGATAAAATTCTTAAATTAATGAAACGCGGCGAATCAAAAAAAGACGTTTTAAGAATTATAGAAAAAATAAAAAACGAAATCCCCGGCGCCGCATTAAGGACTTCCCTTATTATCGGTTTCCCCGGAGAAACGGATAAAGACTTCGAAGAATTATCGGCGTTCGTTAAGGACGTAAAATTCGACAACCTCGGAGTTTTTAAATATTCGGACGAAATGTCGGCCGTTTCATATAAATATAATCAAAAAGTAAGCGCAAAAATTAAATCCGAAAGATATAAAATTTTAATGGAAACTCAAAAATCGCTAATCGGCTCAATAATGTCTAAACACATAGGTCGGACGTACGAAGCTGTAATAGACGAAATAAACAATAAAACGGTAAAGCTTAGAACTTACTTTCAGTCGCCCGATATCGACGGATATACTTATATGTATTCAGAAGACTTAAAAAATAGTCGCGGATATATTGCAAAAAAAAATTTTATATATGTTAACATCAATAAAATTAAGGGCTACGACCTGTTATGCACGCCCTCGGCTATATAATTAGAAGTAAAAAATTCTTGACTAAAATTTAATTAAGGTTTATAATTTAAGAACGGCATTTTAAAATCGAATAAAAAAACAAAAAATATACGATTTTCAATCCGAAAACATAAAATAAATTCAATTTTCAATTCAGGGACAATAGCTATGAAAACGGTTTTAAATGAACAAAACAGGCGGAATTTTGTCGCACAGGTCGAGTCTATGCTGCACGACAAACTATCCAAGTGCTATCAATGCGGCAAATGTTCGGCGGGATGCCCCGTTAATTTTGAAATGGATTATACTCCAAACCAGATTATAAAAATGACCGAACTTGGAATGGAAGATACCGTTTTAAATTCTAAAACGATATGGCTGTGCGTTTCGTGCAATACCTGTTCGACCAGATGTCCGAAAGGATTTGAAGTTACCGGAATAATGGACGTTCTTAGGGAAATAGCCGAAAGAAAAGGAATAACTTCAAAAACGGAAAAAGAAGTACAGATGTTTCACGAAGTTTTTCTGGAAAACGTCAAGTCGCACGGAAGAATTTTCGAACTTGAATTGGTCGGCAAATATAAATTAAAAACAAAACATCTTTTCAGAGATATGTTTTTGGCTCCAAAAATGTTTGAAAAAGGAAAACTTAAAATGCACGGAGAAAATCTTTCAGGCTTAAATCAAATAGCAAAAATTTTTAAGGATTTCGAGTAAAAAGTTAAAGGAGAAATTAAAAAATATGAAATTAGCATATTACCCCGGATGTTCGTTAAAAGGAACGTCTTTTGAATATGAAGTTTCGTTGTTAAAAATTCTTGAAGCTATGAACATAGAGGTCAAGGAGATTCCCGACTGGAACTGCTGCGGAGCTTCAGCCGCCCACAGCATAAACCATAATCTTGCTATAGCTCTTCCGGCAAGAAACCTTGCCATAGCCGAAAAGGACGGTTTCGAATCCGTCCTTGCTCCATGCGCCGCATGCTCCAACAGGCTCAAAAACGCCGATTATGAACTAAAAAGAGACGATATACTGAAAAAGAAAATAACCAATTCTTTGGAAATGCCCTATGATTCCGAAATGAGCATCAATAACATGCTCGAATTCCTCATAGGAATAGTCGGCAAAGATAAGATAAAATCGATGGTTAAAAAACCGCTTGCGGGACTTAAGGTTGCATCGTATTACGGCTGTTTATTAGTAAGACCTCCTAAAGTTATGCAGTTCGACGATCCCGAAAATCCCGTTACCATGGACGAGCTGGTTTCTCTTACCGGAGCGGAGCCGGTCGACTATTCTTATAAAACCGAATGTTGCGGGGCTATTAATTCTCTTTCCAAACCGGACGTAGTTATGGCTTTGACGGGAAAAGTTTTGTACGATGCCAAAAATCACGGAGCAGACGTCGTAGTAGTCGCCTGCCCCCTGTGCCATTCAAATTTAGACGTCAGGCAGAAAGAAATAGAAAGAAAATACGAAGAAAAAATAGGTCTGCCGGTTTTGTTTATTACGGAGCTTCTGGGCCTTTCTTTCGGAATTAATCCTAAAGACCTTGCGATAGACGGACATATGGTTGCGGCAGACAGAGTACTAAAAAAAATAGAAGAATTATCTAAATAAGCAGTATAGATTATTTATGTAAATAAATTCCGGTTTCGCAGTAAACTGAATGAAATTAATTTCATAAAATTGAATATTTAGGTTTTCCCTAAAATCGGAAATTAAGATTATTTATTAAGTTACATACGAGAGGTAAAATATTATGTCAAGAATAGGCGTGTTTGTCTGCTGGTGCGGTTCTAATATAGCGAGCACCGTCGACGTAGAAAAAGTAAGAGAGGAAGCTGCAAAAATACCCGGAGTAGTCAGCGCCGTCGATTACAAATATATGTGTTCCGACCCGGGACAGAACAGCTTGAGGAACGTAATTAAAGAGAAAAATTTAACGGGCGTCGTTCTTGCCGCATGTTCGCCTCATATGCACGAAAACACTTTCAGGAAAGCTGCGGTAAAAGAAGGATTGAATCCGTATTTCGTAGAAATTGCAAATATCAGGGAACAGGTTTCATGGGTTCACGAAGATAAAGAAAGAGCTACCGCAAAAGCCGTAGATTTAATGAAAATGATGGTTGAAAAGGTAAAAAGGGATAAACCTATAGAAGACGTCAGGGTTCCTTTGAATAAAAAAGCTTTAGTTATAGGCGGAGGCATTTCGGGAATACAGGCCGCATTAGATATCGCGAACGGAGGAGTAGAAGTTATATTAGTCGAGAAAGAACCGTCTATAGGCGGCAGAATGATACAGCTCGACGAAACCTTTCCTACCTTAGACTGTTCCAGTTGTATAATGACCCCGAAAATGGTCGAAGCAAACCAGCATCCAAACATTAAATTATATACATATTCCGAAATAGAAGACGTTTCCGGCTATATAGGAAATTTCAAAGTAAAAATAAAGAAAAAGGCAAGAAGCGTCGTCGAAAAAGACTGTACTGGATGCGGCGAATGTTGGAATGCTTGTCCTATGCACAAAAACGTTAAAAGCGAGTTTAATCTAAACTTGTCGGAAAGAACCGCAATATACGTTCCGTTTCCTCAGGCGGTGCCATTAGTGCCCGTGTTAGACCGCTCCGTATGCCTTCATTTTAAAAAAGGCGGAAAATGTCAGAAATGTTTCGACGCCTGCGGTCCAAAGTGTATAGATTTCAGCATGCAGGACGAAATAATAGAAGAAACGGTCGGCGCAATAGTAGCCGCAACCGGATACGACCTCATGGAAACTTCCATGTACGGCGAATACGGTTACGGAAAATATAAAGACGTGGTTTCGGGATTGCAGTTTGAAAGGCTTCTTTCTGCCTCCGGACCTACCGAGGGCGTAATAAAAAGACCTTCTGACGGAAAAACGCCTCAGACTATAGTGTTTGTTCAGTGCGTAGGTTCGAGGGACCCCGAAAAAGGAGTTCCGTATTGTTCCAAAGTTTGTTGTATGTACACGGCAAAGCACGCAAAACTTTTTGCTCATAAGGTTCACGGCTCGCAAAGCTATGTTTTTTATATAGATATAAGATCTACAAGCAAGGGATACGAAGAGTTCGTAAGAGGAACTATGGAGCAGGACGGAGCGGTTTATTTAAGAGGCAGGGTATCTAAAATATATGAAGACAACGGAAAACTTATAGTAAAAGGAGCCGATACTCTTTCCGGGAATCAGGTAGAAATAGCTGCCGATATGGTTGTTCTTGCAACCGGCGTAATACCCAAAAAAGGTTCCGACAAACTTGCTCAAATGCTTGGAATATCATACGATAAATATGGTTTCTTAACCGAATCTCATCCTAAATTGAGACCTGCGGAATCTTCTACGGCAGGCATATTTCTTGCCGGTATGGCACAGGGACCCAGAGACATTCCTGAATCGGTAGTTTCGGGTTCTGCGGCGGCTTCAAAAATACTCGGCTTGTTTTCCAAAAGCGAGTACGAGGTCGAAGGAACTATATCGAGCGTTAACGAAGCGACTTGCGTTGCCTGTTTCTACTGCCAGAGAGTCTGCGCTTATAACGCTATTACCAGAAAAGAAATTAAAGACAGAAACGGCAACGTCGTAAAAGTCGTTGCTAACGTAAATCCAGGACTTTGCACCGGATGCGGAGCATGCGTGAACGCCTGCTTCTCTAAATCTATCGACGTCAAAGGCTTTATGGACGACCAGATATATGCGGAAATTAAATCGTTAGCAGTATAACTTATAGGGAGTATCGGAATTTAATTCCGGTACTCCCACAAAATTGAACCGTATTGACGGAATTCAATCCGTCCTTACCACAAAACGGAAAAAAAGGAGTCTTTCAGACATGGAAGATATGAACGCAGAAAAGGAAAAACAAAAAGAAGGAACGGCGGCAACTAATGCCGGCAGTCAAAGCGATCCAAGGTTAATAGCTTTCGTCTGCAACTGGTGTACTTACAACGGCGCGGATCTTGCCGGAACGAGCAGAATGAAGTATTCCGACAACGTAAGAGTTATAAAACTGCCGTGTACCGGAAGAATAGACCCGCTTTTTATAGTAGAAGCTTTTAAAAAAGGTGCAAAAGGAGTTTTGGTCTCCGGCTGTCACCCCGGCGACTGCCATTATACCAGCGGAAATTATCATTCAAGAAGAAAATATGCGACGTTTAGAGATTTACTCGGTTATCTCGGAGTAGATTTAAACAGGGTGGAATTTTCCTGGATAAGCGCATCGGAAGGAAACAAATGGGTTGCCGTAATTAACGAATTTACGGATAAAATTAAATCTCTGCCGGATAAAACGACGGATATATTTACAAAAAAATAAAGGATATATTTATGGCAAACACAAAAACAGACGAAAAACTGCAAAAAATAGCAAAAGATCTTCTCGAAAGCGGCGAAGTGAATCTTATAATAGGATATACCAAAGGTTCTAATCCGCAAAGAATGAGACCCGTTTTTATAACTAAACCGGAAGAGGTTGAAAAGCTTTCGTTCAGCCATAACGCCGTTCAAGATTTAGCCGTATTTTTAAAAAAACAGGAAGTTAAGAAATACGGAAAAATAGGAATAACCGTTAAAGGATGCGACGAAAAAGCCGTTAATACCTTAATTCAGGAGTATCAATTATCGAGAGACAACATAAAAATAATCGGCATGCAGTGCAACGGCGTAATAAAACAAAATCTTGCAGATAAAGGCGAAACAAAAGTTTCGGAAACTACGGTGTACGATAAATGCCTCGTATGTCAGGAACATACGCCCGTTCTTTACGATTTTCTTGTTGAAACCGAAGAACCGGAATTGAGCCTGTCGGGAAGCGTTAAGCCTTATGCCGAGATAGAAAAATTAGAGGCTATGAGTACCGAAGAAAAAAATGCTTACTGGGCAAAAGAGTTTGATAAATGCATTAAATGTTATGCCTGCAGGCAGGCTTGCCCGCTTTGCTTCTGCTCAAGATGCATAGTAGAAAAAAATATGCCTCAGTGGATAGATACCAATTCGGAAGAACCCGGAAATGCACAGTGGAATATGATAAGAGCTTATCATCTTTCCGGCAGGTGCATAGGATGCGGAGAGTGCGAAAGAGCATGCCCCGTGAACATTCCGCTTATGCTGATAAACGAAAAAATGGCAAGAGACGTATATAATCTTTTTGGCTACAAATCAGGACTGGATATCAATGCTAAACCCGTTTTCGGCGTATTCAGCGAAAGCGATTTCAACGACTTTATAAAATAAGAAATAAGATATTGGAGACGGCTTATAATGGAAGAAAAATATTTTGAAATTTCCTCGGAAAATCTTAAAAAATTTGTTGACGGGATGATAACCGATAACTATGAGGTTATAGCGCCGACCGATAAGGACGGCGATACTTTTTACGGAAAAATAAGCAGGTTTGAAGAAGCAAACCTAGATATTTTATTGCCTAAGATGTCTTATAAAGAATATCTTCTTCCTAAAACCGAAACGATTTTTGAGTATTCGATTTCGGGAGTCGATACCGATATTAAAGACGGCCTGCAAAGTATTGCCGGCGCAAACGAAAAACGGGTTATTTTCGGGGGAAGGCCTTGCGATGCCGGAGCAGGCCCCATAATGGAAAAAGTTTTTAACTGGGATTATAAGGACGAATTCTTTAACGAAAGATTTAAAAATCTGACCATAATTTCTATAGCCTGTGAAAAACCCGATAATTATTGCTTCTGCACTGAAATGCAGCTTTCTCCCGAAAGTTCTTACGGTTCGGATGTTCTTCTTAAAAAATCGGGCGATAAATATTTTGCTATAGTTACCGGAGAGAAAGGGCTAAACCTTATAAAAAAATATTCGGATTTATTTACCGAAACTACAAAAGACAAAGTTCCGGCAGATAAAGATTGGAAAAAGATTTTTGAAATAGAAAAGACTAAAAGCTTTTTAGATAAAAATTTCGAGCATAACTATTTTCAGGAAAGATTTTTATCGTGCATAGGCTGCGGAGTCTGTACTTACACATGTCCTACATGCCACTGTTTCGATATTCAGGACGAAGGAAATTTAAAAGAAGGCAGGAGGATCCGCAACTGGGATTCATGCCAGTTCGGAATATTTACGCTTCATACTTCGGGACATAATCCGAGGGTTACTCAGGGCGACAGATACAGACAGAGATTAATGCATAAGTTCAAAATTTACAGCGAGAAATTCGATAAATATTTATGCGTAGGGTGCGGCAGATGTTCGAGAAACTGTCCCGAAGACATAGATATAAAAGAAGTTGCGAAAAATTTAGCCGAAATGGCGTAAATAATAGTATAAAAAATATAATTTAATATTAATATTATATAGCGGGAGCATATAGTTAATGGAAAATATCTATTTGCCTAAACTGGCGGAAATAAAAGAAATTATTCAGGAGACTGCGGACACTAAAACGATACGCCTTACCATAGACGGAAAAAGCATAGATTTTCTTCCAGGTCAGTTCGGCGAATTTTCGCTGATAGGAGAAGGCGAATCTACTTTCGGTTTTTCATCCTCACCTTTAAGAAAAGAATATTTTGAATTCAGTTTCAGGACTTCGGGACGTGCTACGACCGGTATAAACGGATTAAACGAAGGCGATAAAATTGCTTTCAGGGGTCCTTACGGAAACTATTTCGATACGTCGAAAATGCACGGCAAAGATATCGTCTTCGTCGGCGGAGGCATAGGCATGGCTCCGGTTAAGTCTATTATGGAATATTGTCTCGACGAGCGCGATAAATACGGTAAAATTACTATACTATACGGCGCTAGAACCGTAGGCGACCTTTTGTATAAAAATATTTTCGACGAATGGAAAAATCATAAAGATACGGAATTTGTCGTAACGGTAGATCCCGGCGGAGAAACTCCCGACTGGAAAGGAAAAGTCGGCTTCGTTCCTACTATTCTGGAACAGCTTCCTCTTAAAGGCGAAAACAGCATAGCGGTGGTTTGCGGACCTCCGATTATGATTAAGTTTGCTTTAAAAACTCTTGAAGAAAAAATGGGTTTCAGTAAAGAAAATATAATAACTACTCTTGAAAACAGAATGAAATGCGGACTAGGAAAATGCGGGAGATGCAACGTTGGCAGCGTTTACGTATGCAAAGACGGCCCGGTGTTTACGGCAAAAGAGCTTGAAAGCCTGCCCAACGATTTCTAATTCTAACGACTGAAACTAAAATTTATGCAGCTATTAATAATTCATGCCGACGATTTTAACTATTCTTTAACAGGGAAAACTCCGGTTGCCGAAGAAATAGACAAATCTGCCGTTAAGGATACAGGCAACTTTTTTGAAGAGCCGTTAGTAGTTTTTTGCACCGTAGAAAAAGCAGACGCTAAAAACAACGAAGATATAGTAAAACAGGCTTTTACGCAAATCAAAGATATAGCCGACAAATTAAAACCGCGCATAATTATAGTCTATCCTTATGCACATCTTTCCAATAGCCTTGCCGACCCAAGACTTGCAGTTTCTACGCTCGAATCGTTAAAAAACGAAATAGCGGCGTTTTATCCGGTTTACAGAGCGCCTTTCGGATGGTATAAGAGCTTTAAAATATCGTGCAAGGGTCATCCGTTAAGCGAATCGTCGAGGCATATCACCGATTTACCGGCCGAAAGTTCGCCAAATACGCAGACAAAAGCATACGGAACTAAAAAAACAAGGGAAGACGTAGTTAAAGACGTTGAAAGCGAATTTTTTATATTAAATTTCGACGGCAAAGAAACAAAAATTGATTTAAAAAACGCAAGCGTCTTAGACGATAAATCGCTCAAAGATTTTCCGTCGCTTAGAAAGGTAATCGCATACGAAGAATTTAAAATAAAAGAAGGAGAAACGCCGCCTTCGGTTTCCGCCATGAGGCGTCTAGAGATTGCCGACCACGAAGAAAATTCCGATTCAGGGCATCTGCGCTTTTATCCGAAAGGAACTTTGCTCTTTAAACTTTTATCCGATTGGGCGGAAGATATAGCTTTAAACCGTTTGAACTGTATGGAAATAGAAACTCCGCTTATATACAACTGGAATAAACCGGAGATAAAAGGGCAGGGCGAATCGTTTCACGAAAGGCACTATTCTATTTTAGTGCCGGACGAAAAATCAGAAACCGGCGGATTTGCTCCTTCCAAAGAATTCGTATTGAGGTTTGCTGGAGACTTCGGACTTTTTTCTATGCTTAAAGATACTAAAATGAGCTATAAACATCTTCCGTTAAGATTTTACGAAATTTCTAAGAGTTTCAGGTATGAAAAAAGCGGCGAATTAGCGGGTTTAAGAAGGCTGAGAGGCTTCACTATGCCGGATATACACAGTTTTTGCCTTAATCTCGAAGAAGGTTTTAACGAATACCATGCTCTTTACAGGACTTACGCCGACCTTGCGGAAGGCACCGGAATAGAATACGCCGTAGTTTTTAGAATAGTCAAAGAATATTACGAAAAATATAAAGATAAAATCGTAGAACTGTTAAAATACTCTAAAAAACCTGCTCTCATCGAAGTTTTATCTAAAATGAAGCACTACTGGGCGCTTAAACACGAATTTCAAGGCGTCGACTCGGTAAACGGTTCCTGCCAGCTTTCTACGGTTCAGCTCGACGTTGAAGACGCCAAAAGATACGGCTTGAATTTTACTACCGAAACAGGCGAAAAAGCCGGATGTATAATATGTCATTCTTCGGTCGGGGCTATCGAAAGATGGATGTATCTGATAATAGAAGAAGCCCTTAAAAAAGATATTCCGGTTTTTCCATTATGGTTAAGCCCCACTCAGGTCAGGATTATACCGGTATCGGAAAAGTTTTACGATATTGCGGTTAAATTAAAAGAAGAAATTAGCGGTTCGGGGATAAGGGCGGATATCGACGACAGGGATTTCAGCTTAGGCAAAAAGATAATGTTTGCAGAAGAAGAATGGGTTCCGTACATCGCCGTCGTAGGACAAAAAGAAGCTGAAAGCGGAGTTTTATCGATTAGAAACAGATATAAAGAAAGAAAGAATTTTAATATAGACAAAGCCGATTTTATTAAAGAAATTAAAGCCGAAACAAAAGGGATGCCTTACAGAAAACTTATATTGCCGGATATGCTTTCAAAACGGCCTATATTCGTCGGATAAATATAATAAGGACAAATTCGTATAAATATAATATAATATATAAAAAAATAAAAAAACATAAATATTAAAACAGGAGAACATCGTAGGTTATGGATAATGCGTCAAACGAAATTGCAATAATAGACGAAACGTCGGTAAGAAAAAGCGTTAATTTGAAATTAGACGAAAACAGGACGCAGGAACTTTTGCAGAAAAAATTATCCGAAGCGGCTAAAAAAGCCAATATAAAGGGTTTTAGACCCGGCAAAGCGCCTATGTCTATAATCAAGAAATATTACGAAGCGGAACTTTTAGAAGAAGCGGCGGCGGAAATTTTAAATCAGGATTTTAGAAAAATTATTTCGGAAAAAGGAATATACGTTATAGGAACGCCAGCGCTGGAAAAAAAGAGCGAAGCCGAATATACCATATCGTTTGACGTAATGCCTGAAGTTAAAGATTTAAAGTTAGACTTAAAAATTAAAAAAATAGACAAAAGAGAAATTACCGATAAAATAATAGAAGAAGAAATAAATTTTCTTTTAGAAAGACTTGCCGACCAGGAAAAGCTTGACGATTCGGCAATTATAGATGCGGACGGGAAATATTTCGCAAAGATAGATTATATTACTATAGACGAAAACGGCAAAGAAATAGACAGCGCAAAAGATTATACCATCAGTTTAAACTCAAGCATAATAGACAAATCTTTTGAATCTGCATTCATAGGCAAGAAAAAAGGAGATGCATTCGAATACGACGACAAAGAAAGAAAAGTTACCGTAAAAGGTTTCGTAAGGGAAATAGACAGGAAAATACTGCCCGAACTTAACGAAGAAACTATAAAAAATTTCGGAGACTTCAAAGACATCGGAGAATTTAAGAAATACGTCGAAAAGAGCCTTAACGAATACGAAGAGAAAAGATATAAAGATGCTTTGAGGGCTTCTATTTCGGAAGAGTTGATTAAACTTAACCCCGTCGAACTTCCTGAAAGCATAGTAGAAGAAGATGCAAAATCAAGACTGGAAGAGATGAAAAAACAGGGCAAATATAAAAATATAGACGGCAAGTCCGAAGAATATATGGGAATATTAAAAATAATGGCAAAACGCGATATAGCCCTATATCTTTTGCTTTCCGCCGTCGAAAAGAAAGAAAATATAACGGTAACGGATGCGGACTTAGAAGACTTCTACAAAAATACCGCATTAATATCCAATATGAAAGAAGACGAGGTTAAAGGGTTTTATTCTTCGCCTGAAGCGCAGGAAAATTTGAAAAACGCTCTTTTGGAAGATAAAACCTTCGATTTCTTATCGCAAAATAAAGTCGAATATATTTAAGGAGAATAAAAATAAAATGTCGCTTGTACCTATAGTAGTAGAACAGACCCACAGGGGCGAAAGGTCATACGATATATATTCGCGCCTTTTGAAAGACAGAATTATATTTATAGGAGAAGCTATAGACGATACATTCGCAAATCTCGTTATTGCCCAACTGTTGTTTCTCGAATCCGAAGACCCGGAAAAAGACATAAACATATATATAAATTCCCCCGGAGGCGTAATAACAGCCGGACTTGCCATTTACGATACCATGCAGTATATTAAGCCCGACGTATCTACTTTATGCATGGGACAGGCGGCAAGCATGGGTGCCGTTCTTCTTGCGGCTGGAGCTAAGGGAAAAAGATTTGCCCTGCCTCATTCCAGGATTATGATACATCAGCCGCTCGGCGGTTTTCAAGGTCAGGCTACCGATATCGATATACAGGCAAGGGAGATTTTAAGGATGCGCGAAGAATTAAATCAGATACTTGCCGGACATACCGGGCAAAATATAGATAAAATCAGGGAAGATACCGAAAGAGACTTTTTTATGAGCGGAGATCAGTCGGTAGAATACGGCATTATAGATAAAGTCGTAGAAAAAAAAGAGATTAAAGAAGTAAAATAGATTTAATATAATACGAATAATACCGGGGATAATAAAAATGGCTAAGAAAAATAACGGAAACAACAATAACGACGACGGTTACGAAAGGGAACTTTACTGTTCTTTCTGCGGAAAGTCGCAGGACGAAGTAAGGAAACTCGTTGCCGGACCTTCGGTATATATATGCGACGAATGTATAAGCCTATGCAACGATATAATATCGGATGAAGTACAGCCGGTTCCCGCAGAGGTAAAGGTAGAAAATTATCTCTATAAGCCGGCGGAAATCAAAGCTTTTTTAGATCAGTACGTTATAGGACAGGAGAGAGCTAAAAAAGTTCTTTCCGTTGCAGTTTATAACCACTATAAACGTTTAGAGCATAATCTTTCGTTTAAAAAAAACGATAAACCTAATCAGGGCAAATTTATTAAAAGCGCAAAGAACGAAGACGTTTTGCACGGCGTTAACGATAAAAGCGGTATCGGGGACGTCGAAATGCAGAAGAGCAACATTCTCATAATCGGTCCTACCGGAAGCGGAAAGACTCTGCTTGCCCAGACCTTGGCGCGCATGCTAGATCTTCCGTTCGCCATTGCAGACGCCACTACGCTTACGGAAGCCGGTTACGTCGGGGAAGACGTAGAAAGCATTTTACTTTCGCTTTTACAGAATGCGGAATACGACGTTGAAAAAGCGCAGAAAGGCATAATATACATAGACGAAATAGATAAAATAGCAAAGAAAACGGATAATGTTTCGATAACGAGAGACGTTTCCGGAGAAGGCGTACAACAGGCTCTTTTGAAAATTATCGAGGGAACCGTCGCAAACGTTCCGCCAAAAGGCGGCAGAAAACATCCCCACCAGGAATTCATAAGATTAGATACAAGCAATATTCTTTTTATTTGCGGAGGCGCATTTAACGGATTAGAGAAAATTATAGAAAAAAGAATACATAAACAGCCTATCGGTTTTAACGCCGCGGCGGGTTCGGATAAAGCGTCAAATCCATACGAAATAATGAAGCAGACTGAAACAAAAGACCTCTTGAAATACGGTTTAATTCCTGAATTCATTGGAAGACTGCCGGTGGTTGCGACGCTTGAGGAATTAGACGAAAAAGCCTTAGTCGAAATTTTAACCAAGCCTAAAAATGCATTAATAAAACAGTATCAAAAACTGTTTGAGCTTGAAAACGTAAACTTGAGATTTACCGACTCCGCAATTAAGGAAATTACAAAAAAAGCTATAAAGCACGGTTCCGGCGCTAGAGGACTGAGGACTATACTGGAATCGATAATGCTGGACGTTATGTATGAAATACCGACCGATCCTACTATTAAAGAATGCGTTATAAACGACGATGTAATAATTAACGGCGGACAGCCTATCCTTCTTTACGAGACGGAATATGCCGCCGGTAACGGCAGTTCAAGGGGAGAATAGATTTAAATACAAAAAAATATTATTAAATTATTCATTTTTTTGTTGACATATAGTTAAAAAACGTATATATATTATATATGCTTTAATGAAGCGCCTCAAAACATATATTTTAAAAGGCGCTTAACTAAATTAAAAAATCTAAACCCTTAAAACAAAAGGAGGAAGTTGGTATGACAAAAGCAGAATTAGTAGATGCAATCGCAAAATCGTCAAAGCTTACTAAAGCCGACAGCGAAAAAGCCCTTACGGCGGCAATCAATGCGGTAATCACCGCTTTAAAAAAAGGCGATGCGGTAAGACTCGTTGGTTTTGGAACTTTTGAAGTAACGAAAAGGGCGGCAAGAAAAGGAAGGAATCCTCAGACCGGAAAAGAAATTCAGATTAAAGCATCTAAGTCTCCTAAATTTAAAGCGGGTAAATCTTTCAAGGAAGCTGTCAATACCGGAAAATAATTTATCCCATTAAATTTAAATACCTCCATTTTATTATTAAACGCGCCTTGTCTCTCTTATATAGAATTTTTAAAAATGGGGGTAGTTTTTTGGGCGGATAGCTCAGCCGGTTAGAGCATCGGCTTTACAAGCCGGGGGTCACAGGTTCGAACCCTGTTCCGCCTACCATTGTTCGGCATAAAGCACACGTAATTTTCTTGACTTTTTCCATTTATTCGTTTATCATTAAACAATTATATATATACGGGGCTGTAGTTCAGACGGTTAGAACGCCGGCCTGTCACGCCGGAGGTCGCGGGTTCGATCCCCGTCGGCCCCGCCACTTTTTAAAAGCCTTTTAAAAATACCTCAAAAAATTTCCACTTTTATTTAATTTTTGATATAATTATAAAATTTACAATAATTATTTATCTTTAATTTATATTTGCGAGAGTGGCGAAACTGGTATACGCACTGGACTTAGAATCCAGCGGAGCAATCCTTGGGGGTTCGAGTCCCCCCTTTCGCACCATATAATCATATATAAATAATTTATCCAATATATGCCATTTTATTTTTATTATACTTTTTAGGAGGTTAGCCGTATGTCGGGTCATAGCAAGTGGAGCACCATTAAAAGAAAAAAAGGGGCGTTAGA